>JBBRDO010000041.1:0-36689 GCA_038203825.1 Chloroflexia bacterium
GGCATAAGTCCGGCCAACAAAAGGAGCGCCAGCAGACGAAAACTCCATCGTCTACGTTGTTTGTTCATCGTAATACCTCTTAAATCATTTAGTCTAGGACGACAGGTGGCAGACCACGGACGAGCAGTACGCCTTCAGGAGCTTAGTAAGCTGAAGTTTGCTTATCCGTGAGTCAGGGCAGCCACTTACCAACACAATCGAAAATTAGGACGCAGGGGGAGCGGCAGGCGGGGGAGAGGGTGGTGTAGCGGTTGTGCCCGGTGTAGTGGGTGGGGCAGGGGTGCCGGTTTGCTGTGATTTAGGGATAAAGAACTCGGCTCCGCAGTATTCGCAGCGGATCACGCCTTTGCCACCTACTACCTGGGGTGCACCGCAGTTGGGGCATTTGCCGGTGACGACGGCCTGGTTGATTACGGCTGCATCGGCAGATACAAGCTTACCGACCTTCCAGTCTACATAGCCTGTGAATAGCCCCTTGCCTACCAGGTCGTACAGCGCGTTCTTCACCTGATCCAGCGTCATGCCGGTTTCGAGGGCCACATTGCCTATTTGCACGGTTCCCTGTGTCGAAACCATGTTCAGTATCTTCTTCTCTTTCTCTACCTCGGCGAACTGCGTGGCTTCACCTTTGCCCTGCATCGTGAACCACACGCCGAACCCGGCGATTACCGCGGCAGGCACCACGCACACAGCTATGCCCAACACTTTAGCTGCTGAGTCTGTCTGTGAGTTACTGGCGAAATAAAAGATGCCCAGTAGGGCCACAATTATCCCTACAGCGATCAAGACCATGCCAATGGTTTTTCCTGAGCCGACCATAACTAATCACCTCCAGGTAGAATGAACTATCAGAGACAATATCAGGGCTTAGTATGTGGGGCCTTGCTTATGACGCAGTCCGCACGCTGACGGTCTTATATACGCTTATTTTGCTGCTCAGTTTCATGCAAGACGCAAACTCGTGCAACCCTGTCCGGTGCCGTAAGCACCAGCCAACTATACAATATTGTTGCGCTCGCTGTCTATTAACTATGCTGCTTGCCGGGGCCTTTGTTTTTGCGCCTCGCAGGGGTCTTGCCGAATTGCGCCCACGGCTCATCGCTCCATACAAGCTCGACCCTGCCGATGACTACGGTATCGTCTTTTTCAACGCCCTCTTGCCGCAACTTCTGTGAGACCTTCATCCTGTTCAGCTCGTTTTGTAGGCGTTCGACGCCGAAAGGATTGCTGTAGTCGGTCATGGCAACAATGCGCTCGATGCGTTCGCCAATTACGCGGTACCTGTGCTCGGCTTCCTTGATCACGGTGAAGCGAGCCGACTCTTCTGAGGTGTAGCGCGGCTTGGCCTCGACTTCGTTTTCGACCAAAGGCTCTTCCCACTCCGGTCGCGGCATTTCGCGCAACTTCGCGGCCACCGCGCGCATAAGTTCCTGCACGCCTTCACCCGTCGCCGCCGAAATCGGATGCGCCTCGTAGCCAAGCTGCTTGAACTGCTTTATCAGGACGGGTAGCCTGTCGCGTACCTCCTGCAGGTCTGTCTTGTTGATCGCCACGATCTGCGGCTTGTCGGCCAACTCTACTTCGTACAGGCGCAACTCTTCATTGATACGCTTGAAATCGGTGATCGGGTCGGTGGTCTGCGAGGGGTGTGCATTTTCGACGGGAGAGCCGTCGTTCCATACTCCGGCCGAGCCATCGACTATGTGCACCAGCAGGCGTGTGCGCTCGATGTGCCGCAAGAACTCGAGGCCGAGGCCTGCGCCGCCGCTCGCGCCCTCTATAAGGCCCGGTATATCCGCCATTACGAACGAGTAGTCGTCCACGGCTACCACACCCAGCATCGGCTGCAACGTTGTGAATGCGTAATCGGCTATCTTGGGTTCCGCGGCGCTGACTACTGACAGCAGCGTCGATTTGCCCACGTTGGGGTAGCCCAGTAGGCCCACGTCCGCTATCACCTTAAGCTCCAGCGTAACCATGCGCTCCTGGCCGGGGCCGCCCTTTTCAGCGAAGCGCGGCGCCTGGTGGGTAGAGGTCGCGAAATGCGTATTGCCCAGCCCACCCCGACCACCACGCGCAATCATGAACGTCTCACCGGGGCGCAAAAGGTCAGCCTGCAAAGATTCGCCTGCGACGCCTGAGGCGGGGTTCTCGTCTATAACCTCTACGAACGTGCCCGCAGGTACGTCGATGTAGACATCGGGCGCGGCTTTGCCGTGCTTCTGGTTGCCGCCGCCGTTGCCGCCTTGCTCACCTTTGAAGTGCTGCTTGAAGTGGAAGGGGAGGAGAGTGTTCATTTCGGGGTTCACGCGCAGGTAAATACTGGCGCCGCGTCCACCGTCGCCGCCGTCCGGCCCGCCCTTCGGGACGTACTTCTCACGACGGAACCCCGCGCTTCCCGCGCCTCCGTTGCCTGCTTTTACATAGATTTTCGCTCGGTCATAGAACATGGTGTTACTACTTCGCTAGCACGAATCAGGCCGTTGCATTCGACTTGTTATCGCCGCCTGTTGGTTGCCCGTCGCTGAATTCAGGATATCTCCGGCGCAGCTCGGTCAGCGCCATTGCCACTACATCTTTATCTTTCGCGTAAGTCAGCAGGTCGTCTGCTTGGTTGATGTCAACCCATCGCGCTTCGGAGACCTCCCAGTTCGGGCCGCCCAACCGGTCGCTGGTGGCTTCGAGCAGGAAGTGGTAGACGGTTTTGTGTATGAGACCGCCGCCCGACTTGCGGAAAAAGTAATCTACTTCACCCAACGGGTGAACAACGAGCGCGTCAATGCCCGACTCTTCCTTCACCTCGCGCATTGCTGCCTGCTGCCGGGTCTCGCCGGGCTCTATATGTCCCTTCGGTAGCGACCAATCGCCGTGGCGTGCCCTTTGGACAGCTACGATGTTCCAGCCCTTGCCGTCCCTCCTCGGTCGAAATACCACCCCACCTGCGGAATACTCATTTTGTGTTGGCTGCTGTTTGTTCATACTTCGTAACCAGTGTGACCACGGCGTCCATACTGTCCACGATGAAATCAGGCATCGCCTCCTGCAAGTCGCCGAGGGTGCCCACGCCCCATTTCACCCATATTCTGCTCATGCCCGCCGCGTATGCCGCCAGCATGTCCACGTCTGCGTCGCCCACGTAAATCGCCTCACTGGGCTTGATGCCGAGCTTCTGTGCCGCCACCAATAGGGGGTCGGGCGCCGGCTTGTGCCTGGGCGAGTCCTCCATAGTGACGATGACCTGGAAGAAGGGGGCAAGGTTGAACAAGTCCAACCCCTGCATTGCAATCGGGAGGCGCTTGGAAGTAACTACCCCTAGAGTGAAGCCCATTTCCCTGAGGGCCTGCAGGGTCTCGAAGGTGCCCGGCACCAGCCGCACTTCAAGATCGTGCATTTGGACCTGGCGCGCCCTGTACGTGGCGTATAACTCTGCGCTCCTGCCGGGCGCGATCTCTTCGAAGGCATCCACCAGAGTGCGCCCAAGCGTGGGGAGGATTTCTTCCCGCGTCATTTCGCGTCCCAAGCACGTCAGCGTAGTATGCTGCCAGCACTTTACTATGTGATCTACCGAATGTATAAGCGTGCCATCCAGGTCGAACAACACCGCTCTCAAATCTCTATCCATATTGCTAATTATGCTCGACAAGTGATCCCTGATCGGGTGGGAGTGTGAAGCACACGACCGATCCAAGAGTACGAAAACGAAAGCCAAATCAGAATTACAAAGGACGAAGGCGCTTGTGTCCTTCGTCCTCGGTGAACCCAATCGGGCGATTATAGCACCGCGCACCCTTCTTCGATAACAGCATTCCAGCTTGCAATCTGCCAGCCAGCTCGGACCAGGCTACCCCACGTCACCCGAGAGTGTCTATTTACCGCTGCTTCCTTCCGGACCTGACGGACTTTCATAGGCTCCCGCCGCGCAGGACCTAATCGTCAACACAACTTAACAAACGCAGTCCCACAATGCCGTACCTCGAAAGGGAGTTCAACCCCGCTAAGGCGAGTTGCGGGTTACAGGGCATCGCCAGTTCCCCATCTAGCACGGTACTATGATCTTACTCGACTTGCCCGTGCGGTGTCAAGGCATTTATGCTAGCTGAACGTATGCCCCCTTCCTCGCCTTGTCATTCCGGGCGCTTGAATGGCGAAGGTATTGGGAGGAGCCGACCCACTCGGCCCTGTCATTCTGAACGCAGTGAAGAATCAGCATGTCTGCCGCTCGGTTCGCAGTCGCATATTCAGTCCCTTCCCTCTTTGTGCACCCTTTTGCGTCATTGCGCCATGGCGTTTCAAAAATAGCCGACCCGACCCAATGCTACGACTTTAGACCGATTGACTGCGTGGCGCCGGCGGGATATAGTAGGGGCAGATACGACTATCAGCAGCCAATGGCTTAGCAGGAGGCGAAGTTGTGATGAAAGACACCACTGTTTACACAATCGAAACCCGACTTCCACAGTGTGGGAGCGCTGCCTCCAGTTTGACCTGTACCGGCTGATCAGCCGGCCTTTCCACCTAACCTGTTAACCTGTAGGCTGTGTGCGCTCCATGTGCTCACGGCTTTTGTTTGCCTTTCTCCTGCATCTCTTGCAGGCGTACAAACTATAACCGGAGACTCCTCGCTGCAGAAGTTTCCGGCTTTCGTTTGTATTCGTCCCTGAGATGTGACACTTACGATACCTGAATTGGCATTCGACCAAGGAGAAAGACCAAGCAATGCGCTACAAATGGAATTACCAGGAAGATCTCGCTGAATACGAAGATACTTCACTAATGCCAAGAAAGAAACCGGCAGCGCGCAAGAAGCGCTCTCGCAGTGAAGTAGTGACAGCGTTAGTAGAGACTGCCGACGACGCCCGCCAGGGTTTCAATCCGTCGTTTGGCTCCAAATCGGCTGAGAAGTTCAACGTGTCGCGCCACGAACGCGCGTGGATATTCGAATATCTGGGTGGCTTCTACGAAGACCTCCAGATCATAGATGTTATCAAGCCGGTAAAGGGGGGCAAGGAAGCCACCGTCTACTGTTGCCTGGCGGGGCCGTCGCTAGGCGTAGAACTGGTGGCAGCCAAGCTCTACAGGCCACGTATATTCCGCAACCTGCGCAACGACTCGCTCTACAGGATGGGCCGCGACACGATGGACGAGGAAGGCAAACGGGTCGGCAGTCGCGAGGCGCGCGCCCTGCAAAAGAAAACGCGCTTCGGCCAGGATCTGCGCCAGTCGAACTGGCTGGAGAACGAGGTGTCGGCGCTCCGCCTGCTACATGAGGCAGGCGCTGACGTACCACGCGTGTATGCTAACAACGACCATGCCCTTTTGATGGACTACCTGGGCAACGCTGAGTGGCCTGCGCCGATCCTACAGAATGTCAAGCTCGGCGCGCGAGATGCACGCGCCATCTACGACCGCGTCCTGTACAACATCGATCTCATGCTGGCACACAAGCGGATTCATGGCGACCTATCGGCGCACAACATCCTTTACTGGCAGGACAAAATAACGATCATCGACTTCCCGCAGGTTGTCAGTCCCGACGTGAACCCCTACGCTTACGCTATCCTTGAACGCGACGTCACCCGCGTCTGCCAGTACTTCGAGCGCTACGGTATCAAGTCCGACCCCGTTCGCATGGCAGCAGCCTTATGGGCCAAGCACGTAGAACCGCCTGATGAGTTTATGCTCGGTCAGGCGGGCGGTTGACGATGGGTCAGAGACGATGGTCGTCCGGCAGGTCGGAATGGCTGTCACCTCCGGCGACTTGATAGACGTAACAAAAAACGAAGGGCGATCCTTTTGGATCGCCCCTCGCTCTTATTCAAAATCGAATTGCGCCTCTGCATCTGGCGGAGAGGGCGGGATTCGAACCCGCGACGGATTTTACCCGTACCCGCTTTCCAGGCGAGCGCTCTAGGCCACTAAGCGACCTCTCCAGAAAGGCGAATCTTCGATAATGAAGTTGTTGTCCCGGGTAATGTAGCTTGCCGGTCTAGCTCCTGCTGTAGTTTAGTAGCCGCCCATCATCAGGGCGGAGAGGGTGGGATTCGAACCCACGGAGAGCTCTAACACCCTCACTCGTTTTCGAGACGAGCTCCTTCAACCGCTCGGACACCTCTCCCGGTTAAAAAAAGCCAGCCACTTGCAGGCTGGCCTTCCTTTGCGCTGTACAACATTTGTGAGTGCCAGGGCGTGCCTGGAGGGGCTCGAACCCCCGTCCTTTGGGTCCGCAACCCAACGCTCTATCCACTGAGCTACAGGCACCCATATTGCTTGACAGCCTTCTGATTATACCAGATGGCCTGTGACATTGCAACCTTGACTGCCCCTCGACCGCTGTGCTATTTTACAGCCTAATGCCTCATTCCCCCAGAGATATAGTCACGCAAGTGTTGCGCGCTGCACTGGCTGCCGCCGACCCTTATCGCGCGGTCGTTGCTGCTCTGACCCATGACGCAAAAGCAGCACAGCTCGTAGCGTCAATCCCAACGGACGCCATGATCTACGTCGCAGGCGCGGGCAAAGCGGGCGCTGCTATGTCGCGTGCCGTTGAGGTCGTTTTGGGCGACCGTATCGCCTCCGGTCTGGTAATTGTGAAGGATGGGTACGCCGAAACGAGCGGCGCGCCGCTCTTTCGCATTGCTCTTCGGGAAGCCGCACATCCTGTTCCCGATAGCCGTAGCGTGGGCGCGACTGCCGAACTGTTATCCCTTGTCGGGAGTGCGGACGCGCACGATCTGGTTATTTGTCTAATATCCGGTGGTGGCTCGGCCTTACTTACTCAACCTGCGGCCGGTATTGCGCTTGAAGATGTGCAAGCTGTGACAGGACTGTTGCTCAAAACCGGCGCGAATATTAACGAGCTTAACGCTGTGCGTAAGCACCTATCACAAGTCTCAGGTGGGCAGTTGGCTCGCATCGCGTCGCCCGCACGCGTGCTCTCGCTTATCCTGAGTGACGTCATCGGTTCGCCGCTCGACGTGATCGCTTCAGGTCCAACCGTTCCTGACCCGACTACTTATGCCGACGCTCTGGCAATTCTGACTCGCCACAATCTCCTGACGCGCGTGCCCGCAAACGTGCGCGCACATCTCGAAGCCGGAATAACGGGCCGCCTGCCCGAAACGCCTAAACCTGCGGACTCCCTCTTCCATGCCGTTACGAACATTCTTGTGGCCGATAATGTGCAGGCTGTCGAAGCGGCTGCCGCATCAGCGCGCTCGCTCGGCTTCAACACGTCTATTGTTTCTACATCGCTGGAGGGTGAAGCGCGCGAGGTTGGCGAACGGCTTGCTCTGATGGCACGAGAGGTGGTAGATCACGGCAAGCCTGTCCCGTTGCCGGCGTGCCTTTTGTTTGGGGGCGAGACCACGGTCAAGGTAATGGGAGGAGGTATAGGTGGCCGCAACACCGAGCTGGCCCTCAGCGCCGCCGTCCACCTACGCGGCCTTGGTCCGCGCGTGTTGGTGGCTTCTCTAGCCACGGATGGTGGCGACGGCTCCTCACCCAGCGCAGGCGGCATTGTCGATGGCACCACGATTGAGCGCGGCAACCGCCTGGGACTGGACGCTCAAACCTATCTTGACAACAACGACAGCTACACATATCTGGATCGTGTCGGTGACTCCATAATGACCGGCCCCACAGGAACCAACGTAAATGATATAATGGGCCTGTTTATCCTCGATAACTGAGAATGCCGAAGGCGAAGGGGGAGCGAATGACTCTTGGCGGATTTACGTTTGTTCTGCACACACATATGCCTTTCTACCGAGGGGCAGGAATGTGGCCTCATGGTGAGGAAAACCTGCATGAGGTCATGGCTGAAAGCTATCTGCCTCTTTTATCGGCGCTCACCGACTTGCACGAGGCTGGTGTGCAGTCTCGCTTGACCGTAGGTATCACGCCGGTGCTCGCGGAGCAGCTTGCCGACCCGCTGATAATTGGCCACTTTGAAGAGTATGTCAGCCGTGAAATCGATGGGGCCGCCGCTGATGTGGACCGCTTCAGCGCTGCAAATGACACCCATTTCCTCTATCTGGCCCAGTTCTACCTCAATTTCTATCGTGGTATCCTCACGACCTTCCGGCAGCGCTTTAACCGCGACATCAACGGCGCGTTCCGCCGCCTTCAGGACGCGGGTATGATCGAAATTCTCACTTCGGCCGCTACCCACCCATATCTGCCCCTTATGATGCGCGACTCGACTATTGATGCTCAGCTTGCCATCGGTAAGCGCGCAACAGAGCGCCATTTCGGCAAATCGCCGCGTGCCATCTGGTTACCCGAGTGCGCATATCGCCCCGGCTACGTGGCAATGTCCGCTGATGGCACTCGATACGACCGTCCGGGGCTCGAGACCATGCTTGAGGCGCACGAGCTGCGTCTCTTCTTCAGCGAGAGCGATCCCGTTGAGAATAGCCGCCTGATCGGCGAAGCCACGCACCAAACGCACGAGGTTATGCGCACCAACCGCCGCCGCCGCGAACAGCGAGATATGTACGGGCAAGTCGAGAAAGTAATCGAGGAGATGGGCTACGAAAGCGCCGGCTTTGTCACCGAGAAGAGCGTGACCCCCTATGAGGGCGATGGTATCCCGGCAGGAGACAACGGGGGCACCTTCGAGCCTTACCTAGTGCGCGATTCCGACGTGTCGGTCATGGGGCGCAACCGGGTGGTGGGTGAGCAAGTGTGGGCTGCAATTATAGGCTATCCAGGTGATCCTACGTATCGTGAGTTCCACCGCAAAGACCCGGAACACGGTTTGCAATACTGGCGCGTTACCGACAATACGACCGATATCGCCTTCAAGCAGCCCTATGATCCTTATCATGCGGGCAAGCGCGTCGAAGAACACGCTCGCCACTTTGTGGACCTTGTGGCCTCCCAATTGCGCGACTTTAGGAAAGAACACGGTTCTACGGGCTTCATCGCATCGGCCTATGATACAGAGCTTTTCGGGCACTGGTGGTTTGAGGGGGTTGACTGGCTGAAGAGTGTGCTGATTCTGCTGGCTGAACACCCCGAGATCGAGTTGACCACGGCCTCCGGCTGGCTGGAGCAGCACCCACCGCATCAGGTAATAGCACTTCCCGAAAGCTCGTGGGGCCACGCAGGTACGCACGTTACCTGGCTCAACCCTGAAACGACCTGGATGTGGGCTGCAGTGCACGCGGCAGAGCACCGCATGGAGGGCCTGGTCGAGCGTTATCCCGAGGCAGAGGGTGGACTGGAGGCAGCGCTGAACCAGGCCGCGCGTGAACTTGTGCTGCTGCAGGCAAGCGACTGGGAGTTCCTGTACACAACAGGCCAGGCACGCCAGTACGCAACCGATCGCTTTACCGAGCACGTCAACCGCTTCAACGATCTTGCAAGTGGCCTCGAAATGCAGACCGACGCCGAAGTGCTCGCGGGCCTGTCATGGCAATACGGCGAACGCGATAACCTCTTCCCCGATATCGACTATCGTCTGTTTGCGCGCCGCCAGCCCGAGTAGCTTGTGTGGGACGACAAAAAGGCAGGTGTTCTGAAAAGCAGAACACCTGCCTTTTCTATTAGCTCTCGAAACTCGCCTTCCCGCTGACAGTACGTCCGGTCCAGTATTGAGCTTACAAACCCCAGCGCGTGTTACCGGCTGAGATCTGCGTCCACATCCGTTTTCGTGCTGTCCATCTCCATCGTGAGGTCAGTTCCGGTCCCTGAGTCGGCGAATTCACCGAACTTCTCGCCATCGCCGGAGCCCTCAGTGGTGCCTGTGGTTCCGCCCGCGTTCGCGTCCTGGGCCTGGTCAAAGGCTGTTGGGCCTCCTGCCTCCGATTCTTGCCCCGTGTCGTGCACATCGTCGACGTCCGACGATCCGTAATCTTCCATGGGTGGTATGCCTGTGTTCTTTTCCATACCGGTATGCCTCCTAAGCTTTATGCTGTCTGGATTTTAGCGCGGTTGTCTGCGCGACTGTTCATACAGCAAGAATATGCCCAGCGCCACCAGCACGAGCGGCCACAGTGCAAACAGCCTGAACATGCTTGACAGGCTGCCCAGCAGAATAATGCCGCCCGGGATAAGCGCCCACCAGTGCTTGCGCTCAAAGAACCAGATAGTACAGAAGCCAAGGCCCAGCATGATACCGGATATGCTGTTGCCGAATATTGTGTTCACTATCCCAATGTTCTCGAGGATACTGCCGGTGCCGATGCCGAGCAGGATCGCGCCCGGTATCAGGAAGCCGACATTATAACCGGGCTTGCTGCTGAAGTAGGCATACATGAATATGCCGCCGATTAACAAAAGCACCATCTCGCCAAAGCTGGGGAAGAAACTGAATCCATCCAGGAGGAAGAGCAAGCCGCCACCGATCAGCGCGAGCGCAAGAATCGTGCGGTCGCGGTTCCGCTTGTCCGCAGGTGCCCTGTATGGGTAGGTGGTCTGCTGTATCTGCCCGTAGGAGCCGTATTGCGGCTGAGCGTACCCGCCACTATTACCCGGTTGGGGCTGAGGTTGAGGTTGCGGCTGCGGTGCTCCGCCTGCGCTATAGTTTTGTCCGCCGTAGGGCACCTCCGATCTGGGCGTCTCCTGAGGGGGGAAGTAGCGTGTGGGGTTTGGGTCATTTGTCTGAGGAGGCTGCGAAGGTGAGCCGCCGCTGTTGCTGTAGTTGTCCATGATGTCTCCTCCGTTCTTATCTAGCTCTGTAAGGGCAGAGCCGTATCACTTGTGTTCAATCGTATGTACGCAGACTAATATCGATAAGTTGCACTACATTTCGAGCTTGAATAACCCGGCTCAAGGAGGCTGCGCGTGTATTGGCAAGCAACTGTTATGACGCCTATACTACAATAGATTCGATATGAGCGATACTGAATCACCCATGCCTGACTTCCCTATTGACACCATACTCTGCGGAGATAATATCGCTGTGCTGTCAAGCTTGCCCGACAAGAGCGTTGACCTCGTTTTTGCCGACCCCCCCTACAACCTGCAACTCCGGAACACGCTGCGCCGCCCAAACAACTCTATTGTGCAAGCCGTGGACGACGACTGGGACCAATTCGAGAGTTTTGAAGAGTATGATCGCTACACAGAGGCCTGGCTGCGCGAATGCCGCCGGGTACTCAAGGATGATGGCGCAATATGGGTGATCGGCAGCTACCACAATATCTTTCGAGTCGGCAAGATTATGATGGACATCGGCTTCTGGATCTTGAACGATGTTGTCTGGGTGAAGAGCAACCCGATGCCTAACTTCCGCGGCGTGCGCTTCACCAACGCCCACGAAACCCTGATCTGGGCCAAGAAATCGCAGCACCAGCCGCGCTATACCTTCAACTATACCGCTATGCGCAGTCTGAATGACGAGAAGCAAATGCGCTCAGACTGGGAGTTGCCAATCTGCACCGGCTCTGAGCGTATCAAATTGAACGGCGAGAAGGCTCACGCAACGCAAAAGCCGGAAGCCCTGCTTTACAGGGTGATACTTGCTTCGAGCGAAGCAGGCGACACGGTGCTTGACCCCTTCTTTGGAATGGGGACAACCGGCGCGGTCGCGAAGCAGCTTCACAGGCACTGGATCGGTATTGAGCGCGATCCTGATTACGTCAGGATTGCACAGCAGCGCCTCGATGCAATCGGGCCGCCCGATGCGCCGCTCGAGCTCTTCACGACGCCCCGAGGTCGCGCCACTGCCCGCATCCCTTTCGGACGGCTCCTAGAAGCGGGCCTGCTACGTCCTGGTGATACCCTGTATCTGGACAAGAACAAGCACACCGCTCTGGTGGCTGCGGATGCCACACTCAGGTCGGGCTCGGCCACAGGCTCAATCCATTCGCTCGGTGCTCGCCTCCTGGGTGTAGCCACGCTTAACGGCTGGGAACACTGGTATTACAGTGACCCGATCACAGGCCAGTTAGCTCCCATTGATGACCTTCGCGAGCGGCTGCGCTAGTCTATCAATCGCCCCGTTTCCTTGCCTTTGCATAGCCCAAAACATTTAGCATGAGCCTTTTTGGGCACTGCTTCCCGCTCTCCGGTTTCACGCTTATTGGGGCTCATTAGCCCATCCCGGTTGCCTCTCCACGCGCTTTCCCCACATTAAGCACAGATTCGGGCTCAATTGCTTCAGATTATGTGCAAAACCCTATTGACATGAACAAATGTTCTAATATATCATCTGATTACGAAGTATTTAGAACATATGTACGCAATCCAGAACGGAGACCACAATGCAACGATATCACAGGGAAGACTTCCCTTTCAACCCCCGGAATAACGATTACGACGCGACCGATTACCCTAACGCGGCCGCGCCGGCCTGGGCAGAAGCTACCGCTCCCCGCAGAATGCTCCGACACCGTACTCCTTCTGTCCTGATTGTTGAACTGCCTGACGGCGCAGGAGAGCGCTGGCAAATCGCGACTTTAGGCGAGACAAACGCAGTGGCCGATCCGGCCTCGCACATCGGCAGGCTGCTCCGCCCCTATTGCGCTCTCTTGTCCTTACCCTACCTGTCGGAGAACTAATCTGGTACTTCAGTTTCACATTCGTAATACGACACCGGCAACCGTAACATACCCAGGAGGAAACAATGGCAACCAACACACGTTCTTACGGGGCTAATGCTCGCCAAATTGATTGGGACGATAATTCACAGGATAGGGGTAGGACAGGAAGCTGGATGCCCCTCGATGCGCTTGACGACGATCCGTTCACCTCTCCTCAGCTTCACGCAGTAGCTGTCGCACCGGCTGTTTCCCAGCCACGCCGCGGTGCTCCCGCACTGCCCTGGCGTCGAGAGGAAGCAGCCGCACAGCCCCGGCCCACCCGGCAGACGGCCCAGGCGCAGGCACCGGCCCGCGCTGAGAAGGTAGTCGAGGCGCGTTCGGTAATGATGATTGCCGGCGCGGCTGTCCTGATCGTCGCATTGTACGCAGTAGTGAGCGCCGCAGTCCAGTGGACACAGGTCAAACTGGACGATCTGCAATATGGTCGCCCGCGAACGATGCAGCTTGACGCCTACGTGGGACACAACGAAGCCGGAGGAGTGCCGTCTCACTTTGTCGCCATGAACCTCAACAGGCGTGTTACGATCATCGAGATGCCCGGCGGCGACAGCGCCAAGATCAACACGATCCTCGGCCCCTACCTGTTCGGGCAGGGCGAAGACCTCACACCTGTCACCTTGTCTTCTACCGACCTGAACGGCGATGGCCTTGCAGACATATCGGTGAGCGTCAAGAACGAGCAGCTTTTGTACCTGAACGACGGCTCAGCATTCCATCTGGCGACCACTGACGAACGGCTTGCTATCGAGAAGGCTCAGGCTCAGGCACAGCGCCAACCTGCGCCCGCAAGCAACTCGCAGAGTATGAACGGGGAAGCAACCAAATGAAGCACATACCGAGCTATACCCGCACCGCGACCCGACCACACGCTGCGCCTTTCGCGCCTGTTCCCGCCCCCGCGTTCACCGGTCAATACTCGGCCCGCCCTCTTCTCCCCGCCTTTGACGCGACACCCTCGAACGTCACCGACAATGGCTTATGCAGGATGTTGGGCGGAGGACGAAGCCAGACATATGCGGTAAATATCGGCGCGCTCGAAGGCCTGGATTATGGACGGCCTTTGCCTATAGACCGCCGACCCGCTACGCGGCCCCACCCGCACACTGACTCTTACGATGACTGGAGTATCGACCTCGGTACCCCTTCTGTAACAGAGAAGCCGCAACGCACTGCTCACATATCGCAGCTTACGATTCCGTCAACGCTAATTGCCGCAGTGGCAGTTCTTGTTTTGATAGTGCTGGCGTGGGCACTTGTAACTCCTGCCTTCGCAGCAGGCATACCGATCAGCCGGTATCATGACGTGGGGGCATCGCCGGATGGTGGCGCGGCGCAGGCTCCGGTAATCGATACTTCAGCCGCGCAAGCCGCTCCCCAGCAGTCTCAGCCGGCTAACGCTCCTCGGCCTGCCGCGGACGGATCGTACTCCATAGTCGGCGCGCCCAGCATAAGCGTCGCCCAGATCGAAGCCGTGCTCCAGCAATATGGCTCGCCGGCCGCGGGTCTTGGCCAGCACCTCTATGACCTTGGCGTGCAGTATGGCATTGACCCCGCTTATGCGCTCGCCTTCTTCGTTCACGAAAGTGGCTGCGGGACGAAGGGAGTTGCCCGGTCTACGCACTCTCTTGGCAACATACGTTGGACCGAGGGCTGGAACAACTTCGAGGGCTACCGCCAGTACCCGACATGGGAAGCGGGCATGGAAGACTGGTACAAACTGGTGACTGACCTCTATATCAACCAGTGGGGGCTCCGCACAGTCGATGCAATAATACCGGTGTACGCCCCGAGCGGTGACGGCAACAACCCCGCCGGCTACATCGCCTCAGTAGAAAGCATGGTAGACTCTTGGCGTGGCAAGTAAACCGGTTTAGCTTATTCAAGAGTGCTGATCGCCTGGACTCTGCTCAGAGTCACAGGGGTCAGCACTCTTAGCGTGTTATGTATCTCAGCCACCCTGTCTGTGTCACGCATAAGCGCCTCGATGTCTTCGGTGCCGGCCTCCGCGATTACCCTGGCTTCATAAGTGATGTTCTTGCCCGATTCGCCGGGGCCGCCGAACTCCGCTGTTACTTCGACCTCTACCTGTTTCACCGTGATCCCACGTTGGGCAGCTTCGCGGTAAATGTCGTTACAGTAGCAGGTAGCCAGGGCCAGGCAGAGCAATTCGGCACCATTCGCGGCTGAGCCGAACCCGGTCGACTTGGGCTTGATCCCGATCCGTTGGCTCTGCCAATTTGTAGATACGATGGCTTCATGCCGGCCCTTACTATTTTCCACACGCGCGCTTATGTTCATGGGGCACCTCCTGTCTTGCATCAGGTATATCCAGGTCTACTCTTCCCTGACCACGTATCACAGCACCACTCATGACCGTTGGCGCACTTCAGTTTGCTCTGCTATTATTACCTTGTGTGACCTGTTTCGTCCACCCAGAGGTTGGTATTTGTTGTGATAAAAGCGGTCCTTTTCGACTTCCACAATACACTCGTCACGTGCGACGGTTGGCTCGATCTTGAGATCCACACCCTGCCAGCGCTCGCGCTTGAGCGTCTCGCTGAGAAAGGGTACCTCCTAGAGGGGCAAACTGTCTCTCCTGCACAGGCACAAAAGGCCACTCAGTTATTCCACCAGGTGCGACAGGAAGCGCGTGACTCTGGTGTAGAGGTGAGTGCTGTTGAGGGCGTGCGAGGTGTACTGGAGCTTATGGGCTATACGCCGCCAATCGATGACATTGTGGAAGTCGTTTCTGACCTTGAGCGCAATTGCTTGCTCGATGTTGCGCCCGTCAGTGGCGCCCTTGAAACCCTTCAGCGCCTGCGCGATGCAGGTTACGTTATGGGTGTGGTCTCAAGCGCGGGTTGGCCGCCGTTCGTTGAGATGGCTTTAGAGGCCGAAGGGATGCGCCCCTTCTTCACGGAAGTAACGACCAGCGCGGGTGAAGGCATCTACAAAAGCGATCCTGTTATCTTCCTGCGTGCGGTGTCGCGCCTGGGCTTCGAGCCCGCCGAGGCGGTTCACGTGGGCGATCACGCTCGTTTCGACGTGCAGACCGCGCGTTCTGCGGGCCTCCACACCGTTTGGTTTGCCGCCCACGCCCAGCGCACAGCCCACCTCCACAATGCAGATTGGGACAGCCTAACGAAGCAGGGATTGGAGGCGGATGCGGTAATTTACGCGCTGCCAGAACTGCTTGCCGTTCTTAATAAGGGTTTCTGACCGGCTGCAGAGGTTGGTCGATAAGTCTCCACATTCGATTGACGCTTATCTAAGGCCTCTGCTACAATAAAGAGACGTACCTCGAATCCATCAATTGATTCGACCGAGACGCAGTCTCCATACTCATTATCGAGAATCCAGAATTAAGACAACTGAGGAACTAATGCCCCAAGACAAAGCCTATGCTCAGGCTCTCGCCAACAAGACCACCGACTTTGCGGGTTGGTATAACGATGTCGTAATGCGCGCCGAACTCGCAGAAGAGGCCCCTGTGCGCGGCTGCATGGTCGTACGTCCCTACGGCTGGACGCTCTGGGAGAACTCCCAAGCTATCCTCGACCGCAAGTTCAAAGAGACCGATGTAGTGAATGCGGCCTTCCCTCTGCTGATCCCACGCTCGTTCCTGGTCAAGGAATCAGACCACGTCGAAGGCTTTGTGCCCGAAGTTGCCTGGGTTACTCAGGTCGGCAGCGGCCAGGAAGAACTGGTCGAGCCTTTGGCCGTGCGCCCCACCTCAGAGGCCATTATCGGCCCGATTTACGCTAAGTGGGTGCAGTCATATCGCGACCTGCCTCTACTGATCAACCAGTGGTGTTCTGTTGTACGTTGGGAGAAGAGGCCACGCCTTTTCTTGCGCACCAGCGAGTTCTGGTGGCAGGAAGGCCACACTGCCCATGCCACTCAGGAAGAAGCTGAAGAGCGTACCCGCATGATGCTTGAGGTTTACCGCTCTTTTCTGGAAGAGGACATGGCGATACCCGTTATTCCCGGCCTGAAGTCCGAGGCGCAAAAGTTCCCCGGTGCTCTTCGCACCTACACGGTGGAAGCGATGATGGGTGACGGCAGAGCGTTGCAGGCGGGTACCTCCCACAACCTGGGCGATCACTTCGCCCGCGCCTACGACATCCAGTATCTCGACGAAAGCAATGAGCGCCGCTATGCCTGGACCACGTCATGGGGAATGTCCACGCGTATTATTGGCGCGATGGTGATGGTACACGGCGACCAACAGGGACTCGTGCTGCCCCCTCGTGTGGCCCCGTACCAGGCAGTCATTATCCCCATCTGGCGAGCAGACGAGCAGAAAGCAGCCGTTCTTGAAGCTGTTGACCGCATCGCGAAGTCGCTGAAGGCGGCCGGGATACGCATAAAGGTCGATGCCTCGGAGGGCAAGAGCGCGGGATGGAAGTTCAACGAATGGGAACTGAAGGGCGTGCCTGTTCGCATCGAGGTCGGCCCACGCGACGTTGAGAACAATAGCGTCGTGCTGGCTCGCCGTGACCGCCCGGGCAAGGAAGGCAAAGAGTTCGTGTCGCAAGATGGTCTTGCCATTCACCTGGCCGCTGTGTTCGAAAACATCCAGAGCGCGCTCTACCACAAGGCCGCAGCCTTCCGCGAAGACAACACGGTTGATGTCTCCTCCGAGCAAGAACTTGCCGAGGTAGTTGGCGCTCGCAAGTTCGCCCGCGCCTACTGGGGCGGCGATCCCGAGGGCGAAGAGCGCATCAAGCAAGCCACGGGCGCGACCACCCGCTGCATCCCCCTCGACCAACTTGGCATCGAAGGCAAATCCATCACCACGGGCAATCCCACCACCCAGCAGGCGATATTCGCCAGGGCATACTAGGCACCAGTGGCGGGCCGCTCTGGTCCATCGTCGCGCAGGAACCATTATGGCAGTCCGAACCATTCTCTTCGATATTGGCGGCGTGCTGGAATTCACGCCCAGGACGGGTTGGGAAGCACGGTGGGAAGCCCGGCTGGGCCTGAAGCCGGGGGAGCTTAACCAGCGGCTAATGCAGGTCTGGAAAGAGGGCAGTTCAGGCCAAATGTCTGAGGAGGATGTCGAGCGAAACGTCAGTGACATCCTGGGGCTGGTCGATGCGCAGTTAGCAGCCTTCATGAGTGACCTCTGGGAGGAATACCTGGGTGAGCTCAACGTAGAGCTTGTAGAATACTTTGCAGGCTTGCGGCCTCGATACCAGACTGCCATATTAAGCAACAGCTTCGCGGGCGCTCGGCGCAAGGAGCAGGAGCTTTACGGGTTCGAGGACCTGTGTGATCTCATCATCTACTCGCATGAGGAAGGGATCAAGAAGCCCGATAAAGAGATCTTCGCGCTCGCCTGTGAGCGCCTTGGTGTGCACCCCTCCGAAGTAGTCTTTCTCGATGATGTACCTCCTATCATAGAAGCAGCGCGCGAATTCGGTATGCACGGCATCCTTTTCACTGAAACCGGCCAGGCCATTGCCGACATAGAGGCCTGCCTGAAGGCCGATGGATAGCTCGCTGAAGTCAGCACGCATGGCAGCGCCAACCCATCAGTTGGTGCTTGCGAGTGATGCAGCCGTTGACCTACAGTTGCACACCACCTACAGTGATGGCACCTGGACGCCTGCGCAACTTATAGAGTACCTCGTAAGTGAACAGTTTGCCCTGGCTGCCATAACAGATCATGACCGCCCTGATAGTGTTTCATCCGTGCTGCAGCTTGGGGCCGAGCGAGGACTTCCATTGCTCGCGGCGGTGGAAATGAGCACATCGTGGCGGGGCGAGGCAACCGATATACTCTGCTACGGGTTTACTCCCGAAAAGCCGGGGTGGAATGACCTCCTTTCGCTTGCACAAAGTGTCGTGCGGCGCCAGAACGAGATCACACAGGAAGTGTACGAGAAGCTTTTGCGAGCCGGGTACGAATTCCCTCATGAGCAAGAGATGTTGAAGGAGAAAGTCGGAGGGCCTCTGGGATCAAACGACCTGGGCTTGCTACTGTTGCACCACGGCTACAGCACGGGGCCTGGCTCAATAGGGAAGATCATGACCGATGCAGGGTTCCACTTCGCGCAGAATGATATTGCCGTTGTGGTCGACGCTGCTCATCGTAGCGGGGCCGTTTGCCTGATCGCGCATCCGGGCCGAGGCGGTGAGTTTACTCGCTTTGATGTCGGGCTGCTCGATGAGCTTCGGCGTGAAGTGCCCATTGACGGCCTGGAGGCCTATTACCCAATGCACACAGCGGAGCAAGGCGCCCTTTATCTGGACTACACCCGCCGCCACAGTTTGCTCGTTAGCTCAGGCTCAGACTCTCATGGCACCGAGAAGACGCCGGTCAGATACCGTGCCGAACTGAGCAGACAGTTGTTGGAAAGGCTTGGGATACAGGTCGAGTAATGAGCGCCTCTCCACCTGCCCGCAGCACCTCGCGTCTTCCCGGATCCACCGCTCTACTCCTGATTCCTGCGGCCTTGCTCCTGCTTGCGGGCTTTCTGCCCAACATGCCTGCTGCTGAGCCTGCCATTCTGTCCACGCCCACCTCCACTATTACGAACCCACCATCCGGGATAACCAACCCCAAGATCGGGCTGCACACTCGCCTCGCCGACGAACCCGACCCCGAAAAGATCCGGCAGGAATTTACCATGCTGCATGATATGGGCGCGTCGTGGGCGACCGAGTTCTTTCCCTGGCTCTATATTCAGCCTTTCGACAAGGATCGCTACGACTGGGCACATGCCGACCTGGTGGTGGACACCGCTGCGGCAGAGGGCATAACCCTTATAGCGCGCCTGGACGGGGTGCCCACCTGGGCGCGGCCCGCTAATACGACCTGGAAGTACATCGACCCCGACCATTACGCCGACTACGCCAACTTCGTTAGGGCCTTTGTCGCGCGCTATCACGACCGCGTCCACTACTACATAATGTGGAACGAACCCAATACAGCAGCCGAGTGGGGTGGGCGTAAGCCTGATCCCACCGCTTATGCTGCCTTGCTCAGGCAGGCTTATCCCGCCGCGAAGTCTGCCGACCCCACCGCTATTGTCTTGTTAGCGGGGCTGGCGCCCAATCTCGAAGGCGATAACAGCACCCTTGCCCTCAACGATCTCGTTTATCTGTCGCGCCTGTATGATGAGGGCGCCTCTCCCTATTTCGATGGTGTGGCCGCGCACGCCTACGGGCTGCAGTCACCACCCGGTGACCTCTCGGCTCCTGGTAGCCTCAACTTTGCCCGTGTGGTGGAACTCCACGATGTCATGGTCAGCCGGGGCGATGCCAACAAATCCGTTTACATAACAGAAGGCGGCTGGAATGATAGCCCACGCTGGAGCTATGCGGTCAAGCCCTACCAACGCATCCAATACACTATAGATGCATACAAACTGGCCGCTACCTGGGACTGGTGCAAGGCTGTCACGCTCTGGATGTCGCGCCTTCCAGCCCCAGCCAACACCTACTTCGACAACTATACCTTCCTGACGCCCGACTTCATCCCCAAAGCCATTTATCTTGAAGTTCAGCGTTACGCTCATGGTGGCGGGGGAGCGCCATGAGTCGTTTCTTCTCCGGCCTTGCGATAGTGGCCGCCCTTATTGTTATCGCGCTGCTAACCTGGGCCGGTCAGCAGCACCCTCCCGACCGTTACCTCCGGGCAATAGAGGCGCGTGGTGTGCTGCGTATTGGCCTCGACCCCACCTACCCGCCCTTCGATACGCTGAGCAATGGACAACCTTCCGGCTACGACGTTGCATTATCACAGGCGATTGCAACCGACCTGGGTCTGCGCCCAGAATATCATACGCTCGCGCTCGATACTCTCTACGATGCACTGGCTTCTGACCAGGTCGACGTGCTGGTTTCCGCGATCCCCTACGTCTACGAGCGCCAGAAAGAAGTGCGCTATTCGGTGCCTTACTATCAGTCGGGGCAGGTGCTGGTCGTCCGCGAGGGCGATACCTCAATACGTACAATCTCCGAACTAGCAGGCAAGGTCGCCGCCGTCGAGCTTGGCTCTAACGCAGACACAGAGGCCCGCCGCTTACAGCGCGATAGCTTGCCCACCCTTCGCCTCGACTCGACATATCACTCAGCGGAGGACGCTCTGAATGCTTTCGCGGGCGGTAGCGTTGACGTCGCTATCACCGACAACCTGTCGGCGCGGACGTATACAAACGAACATACCGGCGCTGGCTATATCCTGCAACCACCTCTGACTGACGAGCCTTATGTGGTTGCGATGCCCGCCGGGGCAGACGCGCTTGCCGCCCAGATCAACTCCACAATCGAGCGTTTGCGCTCAGATGGCGAACTGGCGCGTATGATGGGGCTGTCTACCCCTTGACTCCCTGATCTCATATTCCTATAATCGTATCGTATCGCTTCTTCCTTGCCTTTCGCCGCGCCACCTTAGATACACAGCTTTCAGCCCGCCCGCCCCGGAGCAACCGCATGGACACAGCTATCATAGAACTCGCTCGTAGTGGCGACGAAGAAGCGTTCGTCCAGATCTATGAGCACTTCAGCCCGCAATTGCATCGCTATGTGTATCGCCTCCTGGGTAATCAGGAGCTTGCAGACGAAGTGACCCAGGAGACTTTCCTCAAAGCGTTCCAGAACATCAGCGGCATCTCCAGTGACTCTAACCTCAGCGCGTGGCTCTATCGCATAGCCTCTAATGCCTGTTTCGACATTCTCCGCCGGCGCAAGCTCATCACCTGGATGCCCATACTCGAAGAGAGTGACAAATCTGCTGAGTTCACTGCAGACGATTTCAGTCATCAGGTGATAGAGTCTCAGATCGTGCGTCGCGCTCTCATCGAAATGCCGCCTGCCCTCGCTGTTTGCCTTGTGTTGCGCTCGGTCGAGGGCTTCTCATGCGAAGAAATAGCTGAAATCCTGAAGATACCCAAAGGGACTGTTTTCAGCAGACTCGCCCGCGCCCGCGAGGCATTTATCGCACTTTATAACCGGCGCCCAACAAATGACGACCCCAACTAAGCGGTGAGTAAAGCCTGATTTGCGATTTACACTTATCATAAGCACCCTCCCTTCCATCGCTACCTCACCGGGTCACTGCGCCAGCGAAGTATGAGCTGCACACGCTACCGACAACTAATATCCCGCTATGTTGATGACGAGGTCACACCTCGCCAGCGGCAGGAACTGCTTGCTCACGTCGAGCATTGCAGCGACTGTGCAGCGTGGCTTGCCCGCGCCCGCCAGACCGATGTACTCCTGAAATCCGTAAAGAACACGGGCCCATCGGATAGCGTTCGCCAGGCCATCCTGTCACAGCTCCACACTGTTGCCCCCAAAATAGAAAGCTCTAAACAGGGTACCCCTACCAGCAAACAGAATGCGACCGTCCGCCACTCGCCATTGCGCGCTCTCATGTCGGCGTTCTTGCTCCGATTTGATCCATCTCCACGTCGCATTTTCTTCGGGTCTGCAACTGCCCTCGTCGTAACTGTTGGCCTTCTTTACTGGCTGAACGTGCTGCCCCCGGTCTGGGATTACAACAAACTTGGCTTCGAGGTGCAAGACCAGTCCGACTCCCTGTCCTCGACCCCTATCCCTATCAGGGCAGTCTCCGGCAATTATGGTGCAGACGGCGCAATGGCCGTTCCCAATTTGACGCTAACCGAGCCCGAGGCAGGTGCGCAGATTTCGCTTCTCACTCAGCCCCTCGTGATCCGCTTCGACCAGCCAATGGCACGAAGTTCCGTAGAGGACGCCCTTTCTATTGTGCCTCCGGTCGCCGGACAGATAGCCTGGGACGCCGATAACGAGCTGCGTTGGACGCCCACAGGTACAGGTCTATTGCGCGGCATCACATACACGGTTACCCTTTCCGACAGTGCCCTTTCCCAGTCGGGAGCGGCCTTGCCCAGGCCTGCAACCTGGTCATTCCATACTTCCGATGCCCACACAGTTACGGCATCTGTGCCCGATGGTGCCTCGGTCAGGCCGCTGGCTTCGTTCGCGCTGCGCTTTGATGCTCCTATGGTCGAGGAATCGGCCCAATCGGCAGTTTCGTTCCGCACCTCTGCTTCAGGTGCTTCTGAAAACGTGCCCGCTACTTTAACGTGGGACACTGCGGGCAAACTCCTCACCGTCACTCCCCTCAAGCCCCTTCCCACGGGTAATTTGTCGCTCGCTGTCGGCGCGCAGGCGGTTACGCGCGCTGGGGATACTCTGGGCCGCTCGTTCGAGTTCCGTTATCACACGTCGCTCCCCAGCCTACGATTGCGTATGCTCGATACTCGCATCGCAACAGCGCATACGGGCGCGCCGATTTCCCTGCGCTATGATGCTACCGGGCCTGAGCAGGTCTTCTTTGATGTCTACTCTTTCCCCGCCGAAAAGCTAGCAGATCTCTCCGCGCAAGCAAGCGAATGGCCTCAGCCGATTCCGGTTGCTTTTCCCGGTAACCTGCCCTTGGTTGCTACTGCAAGCTCCAACTTTGCGGCTGATAACGGTGTCGCGCATATCTCCTCCCTGCCCGCCGGGATCTATCTCGTGGTAGCTCATGCGCCCTCGTCTGCGGGCGATTCCAATCTCACCGATTGGCAACTCATGCTCGTGGGCAATGGCAGCCTCGTTTCAACAGGTCCCGGCTTGCCGCTATGGGCGGTCAACGACGCCGGCCATTCCTGGGAAGGCGCGGAAATCTCGTTCTACTCGCCGGACGGTAAGCTCCTGGACAAAGGACTAACGAACGTTGCCGGCCTTCTGTTGCCGAGCGCTTCGGTGCAGGGCGCTACCCTGGCTATAGCTCGCGATCCATTCGGGCGGATCGCACCTCTCGTCCTCGGCCCTTCCTCCACCTGGGCCGGCACAACAGCCGCTGCAAGCAATGTTGATTTACCGGCAACCATTGTCACCGACCGCCAATCTTATCCGGCCGGCACCACGATAAATTTCCGATCGATCCTCACGCCGCACTCTTCGCAAAGAGGCCTGAACGCTGCGCTTCCAACCAGATCCGACAACAGCGGCAACGTTGCCGTACAGTTTTTGACTCCACAGGGCTGCGTCGTGTCGGCCCTCAGCCTCAAACCCGACGGCTCGCAGGGCGTCAGCGGCACGTTCCCGGTTGCCTCTACTTCGCTCCCCGGCACCTACACGATTCGTGTGCGCCAGGGCTCGCTCTCGCATGATTTTCCTGTTGCTGTTCTGCCCGCCCGGTCCGATTCGCTCAGCGTGGCTATCCTGCCCACGTTCGAGGCGCAAACCGGCAGCGCCGGTATTACTTACACGGTGAGCGTGCTTGGTACTAACGGCAACCCTGCAAGTGCTGCGCTGATTACAACCACGCTTCGCATAGAGGGTGATACATGGGCTTCCTCACCTGTTACTGCTACTACAGACGCCAATGGTATAGCAGTGCTTTCTTTGTCGCTCCCCTCATGGTTCGACCGTTTCAACGAACCTGCTATCTACCTGCACGCCGATGCCGGTTCCGGCGGCCTGCAAGGCAGCGATGACCTTCCCCTCGATTTCACGTCACAGGCCAACACAGCCTCGGGCCAGACCCAGATTGTTGCGCCTGATCTCAATGTGGCGGTCATTGCGCGGCCCTTGCCCACTCCAGATCAACAGGAAAGCCCGCCACTCAATACAGGCTTCCTTGTGCGTGCAGTGCTGCTTGACCCATCTATTGAGGGTGGTGACACCCTGTTGTTGGCACAGGCTCCCTCGGGAGAACGGCTCTCGTACCCGCTCAACCTTTTCTCCAAGCCCGGGGGCGATGCAACGTTTGTACTTCCTCGCCGGTTCGCAGGCGGCACGATCCGTGTCTTCTCAGCATCTTCCCCTTCGGGGCGTGTGTTGAGCCTATTGCCGTCCGGTAGCGCTTCCGCTGAGTTGCACTTGCGCGCTCCTATCTCCGCCACAGCAGCCTCGGCTATCCCAGTGGCCCTCACACTGAACGATGCTGACGGTGTCTCACTCGAAGGACATGCCTCTCTTGCGTGGAGGCGCGTGTCGGGGGTTGCCTCAAACAGACCTCTCGACTGGCAGGCAGCGGTCGTGCTCACCTCTGCAGGCGCTGTAACGACCACTCTGCAAACGCCCTCCGAAACCGGTCTCTGGTATCTAATGTCTGAATCGGTTACTGGGGACGGCGTTGCACGTGGCTTTGCGGCGGTGCGCGTGCTTCCAAGAGTATGGGTCCAACTTCCGCCGGCCGCTGATGTGCAGGCGGGCAATAGCATCAACTTCTCGGTGCGCGTGCACAATCCCAGCACTGCAACCGCTTATCCAACTTTACAGGCGGCGCCCAGGGGTGATTTGCAACTCAGCGGCGACACCACGCATGGCGTGACCGTGAGTGCCGGAGGTTGGGCCGATGTTGCCTGGCAGGCTTCTCAATTGCGCACAGGCGACAGTGGCGTCGTCCTCTCATTCTCGGACATTCCAGCTATGATGACCACCTGGCCCCTACCCATCACATTTACTCCGAACTCCCAGATTAGCACCACATACACTGCAGGTGTGCTGTCCGGCGAGCGCACGGTAGGCGTATCAGTCCCGTGGGGCCTGAACAATGCAGGTGTATCCATGGAGATACGGGCCTCTACTTCTCTCCTGCCCGCGCTGGGCGGCATCACACGCGATCTGCTGTCCCAGTGGGCACCCTCCTCAGATGGCGTATCCCTGGCTGCTGCGCGCCTGGGTACGGGTGGCGCCGTGGCCTCGGCCTACACGCATGCCGGAGCGAACGTGCCGAGCAGCCTCTTGCTCTCCTCTGTACAGCGTTCTGTTATTCTGCAACAACTTTACTCGTCTCAACACGCAGACGGCAGTTGGAGCAGCGACCTGGACGTGAGCGGCCCCGGTACCTTGCGTGAAACGGCCGCAGTACTCCTGGCCTTCCAGAGAGCCAGAACGTTCCCTTCGGGCGGCGACGGCGCACTGCAACCGGACCAATCGGTGTTGGACCGCGCAGTGGCATATCTCACGGCTGAGCTCACTCGTCCTCTACCTGCAAGCCCCGCGACCTCAGTGCTGGAAGAACGTACCTTCAGCCTCTATGTACTTTCTCTGTATGCCCCTGTCGCTCCTGATTGGATGCGACCCATGCTTGCCTATGCCCCTACCGATCCCACAGGCACGTCGCCTTCACTCTCGATAGACGGCCTGGGGTGGCTTGCTCTTGCCTTCTATCAATCGGGAAACAGTGCTGATGCCCGGACGCTTCTTGATGCCACGATCCGCAGTCAGCCTGATATCGCCACCGGGCCTTCTGCTCCATTCCTGCTAGCTCTTTTGCGGGCGGGTAACGTACCGGGAGCGCAAGGCCAAACCGCAGTTTCGCCTTCTCAGATAGCAACCGCATTGATGGAGACGCGTGCCGGCTCCGGGTGGCGCACAACTCTAGACACGGCAGACACTCTTGTGGCCCTCGCTCTTTACTCTACTGTAGAGGATGAGCGTCCGCGCACAGAACCACCGTCGATTCTCCTGGACGACCATGCAGTCCAACCTTCGTCATCACCGGACAATCCAGCCGAGGTCTCCTTTGTGCTTTCCGGCGCCGAGCTGCATGCAGGTACCAACTGGCTCAAATTGCGGTCGCCGATTTCCGGTCAGACCATCTACTACAGTCTTACTCTCATAGCATCGAGGTAAAATGGAACGCTTTATCGTAGAAGGGGGCCGTCCCCTGCATGGCGAGGTCATGCCCGCCGGTAATAAAAACTCGGCCCTGCCCATGCTCGCGGCATGCTTGCTCACCACCGAACCTGTCACCCTGCACAATCTTCCCGCAATAGGCGACGTTCGCATACTCTTGAAAATGCTGGCAGCGATGGGTGTAGAGGTCGAAGACTCAGCCCTCCCCACGACGCATACAGTGACCCTCAGGGCGCGAAATGTACATGAGCAGCCTGATCAGGGGCTTGGCGCGTTGGTGCGTGGTTCTCTACTGTTCGCTGGGCCGATGCTCGCACGCACGGGTCACGCTCTTGTTGGGCAGCCAGGAGGAGATGCAATAGGGCGGCGGCGTGCAGATACCCACTTTCTTGCTTTGCGTGCCCTGGGAGCCACCGTAGACGTGCACGATGACACCTACGTGATGCGCGCCGGTAAACTCCGGGGGACCGAGATATTTCTGGACGAGGCCAGCGTGACAGGCACCGAGCAAGCTCTCCTGGCCGCTGTGCTCGCAGAAGGCGAGACCGTTATAATCAACGCCGCCTGCGAGCCGCATGTACAGGACCTGTGCAATCTCCTCAATACTTTGGGAGCGCGCATCACAGGCGTCGGCTCCAACACTCTGGCGATCGAGGGCGTATCGAGCCTGCATGGCGGAGAACACACCCTCATGTCCGATCATATAGAGGTCGGCAGCTTCATTGGCCTGGCTGCCATCACGGGAGGCGAATTGCTGATACGCAACGCTGTGCCCGAACACATGCGGATGACCTGCCTTGTTTACAGGCGGTTGGGTGTGCAGATAGACATAAGGGGGAACGATATCTTCGTGCCCGGCGGCCAGAGCTTGCAGGTGGACGACGATGAGCACGGCGCTGTGCCCAAGATAGATGACGGCATCTGGCCCGCCTTCCCCAGCGACCTAATGAGCATCGCCCTGGTCACAGCCACCCAATCTAGGGGCACAGTGCTTATATTTGAGAAGATGTTTGAGAGCCGCCTTTTCTTCGTAGACCGCCTTATCAGCATGGGCGCGCGCATAGTGTTGTGCGATCCGCACCGCGCTGTAGTGGTGGGCAAATCTCCGCTCAAGGGAGACGAGATATCGAGCCCGGATATTCGCGCAGGTATGGCCCTCCTACTGGCGGCGTTATGCGCCTCAGGCGAGAGCATAATATTCAACGTGGGGCAAATAGACCGGGGCTACGAAGCCATAGAGAAAAGGCTGCAGGCTTTGGGAGCCAATATCAGACGCGTTGTAGACTAGCCAGCCTTACTCGCCCTGCTTTCGCACCAGTAGAACTTCATCTACCCCGTCTGTCTCCACAAGCCGCACCCGTATCCGCTCGGTGAGGGCCGTGGGCACGTTCTTGCCTACATAGTCGGCCCTGATGGGCAGTTCGCGATGTCCCCTGTCCACCAGCACGGCTAACTGGATATTGGCGGGCCTGCCCATATCCATGATCGCGTCGATAGCTGCTCGCACTGTCCGGCCGGCGAAGAACACATCGTCCACAAGCACGATCCGCTTGCCCGCAACATCGATTTTGGGTTGGGGTTCACGGCTTGTTGTTTCTGCCGGCTTATCCCCGGCCTGCTGGTCGCGGTCGTCCCTGTAGCGCGTTATGTCCAGCTCGCGCACAGGCACATCTGTGCCCTCGACCCTTTTTATCAGGGCAGCTATGCGCTGAGCGATCGGGCCTCCGCGGGTGCGTATCCCCAGCAGCAAAAGGCCCTGGGCCCCGTCGTTGTGCTCCAGTATCTCGTGCGCGATGCGGGTAAGTGCGCGCCGCATCCCTTCCGCGTCCATCAGTCCAACAGAAACCGAGTTTTCTAGCTCTTTCAACTTCCAAACCTCAATTCGATTGCCTTTATAAAGGCCAATAAGCAAACGGCTGACAATTCTTGCGTGACTTTTATACCGTGCCTGCGTGGGCACAAAAGGGTTTTGCACATCGTGCACCGCTACCGCTTCGTGTATCGCGTTGCACGGTATCTTTATTTGCCCGATAATACCATTATAGACCGCTTAGCCCCAACTTACGACCTGCGCTTTCTGCACTCTGCCTGTACGCCCTCTTTGACACCGGGTTTCTCCCTACGCTTCTATATTCAATCGTCTGAAGAAGTAGAAACTATCTAATGCAGCTTTCTCCCCGTGCCGGCGCTCGTCGTAGGCTCGTATCCTCCGTCTCCTTCCTGGTGGCCATTATTGTATTGATCCTGGTTACAGCGAACTACCTGCGCGTGACCAAAATAGACTACTCGCCGGCCGAAGGCGTTACCGACATCTACCTTAGTCCCACGCCCGGGCCAACTACTGCCGTCCCTTCTTCACCCACCGCAAATATCGCTCTTCCGCCTACCCGAACTGCCGGTGATGCCACTTCGACTTCTACCTCAGTCACTATTGCTCCCACCACGTCTCCACTTGCGGACACGTCTACGCCTTCATCCACAGCCGCCTCCCCCACAGCGTCTTCTCCTGCGGGCCAGTCGCTTCTCACGCTGGAAAGCGCGCAGGTGCCGGCTCGCGACCTCTATTCAATCGCAGCCCGTCTGCGCCTCAAGACCACAGAGCCGATCGCTAAGACGGTGCCCGCTCCAGCAAGCAGTTACGAGGTGGGCCACGTTGACCCCTTCTATATCGCGGATCTTCCCCATAAAGACTACTTCACGGTAACCGCTACCTTGCGCCAGGTCACAGAGCATGCTTACTGGTACACCGAGGACAATAGAGCCGTTGACCTAAACGCCATTAAGCGCGCCGCTAACACTTTCGAGAGTTCCATCTACCCAACGGATGGACGCCTTTTCGGTTCTGAGTGGACGCCGGGCGTAGACAACGACCCGCACATCACTGTTTTGTTTGCGAGCGTACCGGGTGCAGGCGGCTATTTCTCCTCGGCTGACGAGTATACTCGCCTGGTCAGCCCCTACAGTAACCAACGCGAGATTATCTACATCAACACCGATAACGGGTGGGGCAATGTCGAGAGCACGCTGGCTCACGAGTACCAGCATATGATCCACTGGCACGAACACCCCAACCACGATGTGTGGCTCAATGAAGGCGCATCAATGCTGGCTCAGGCCGTCAACGGCTATAGCCTCGGTGGTGTGGACGATGACTTCATGCGCCGACCCGATACGCAGCTCGATGCCTGGCAGGCCAGTCCCGACCTTGCACGGGCCAACTATGGCGCCGCCTATCTCTTTCTCGATTTCTTGCGCGATCACTACGGCAGTGACGATACTATTCGCTCTGTCGTCTCCGCACCCGGCGAAGGCACCGATGCGATCAACAACGGATTGCGTGCGGCAGGACGCTCCGAAACCTTCAACGATGTTTTCAAGCAATGGGCACTTGCCAATTTGCTCGATGGGCAGAAGGGCGCTGATACCGCCAATCTTGATTACCCCGACCGAGAAGTTTCGGTGTCGGTCGGAGCCGGCATAACAACATATCCGGACACCCAGCAGGGTACGATATCGCAGTTTGGCACCGACTATATAGAACTCGACCCGCCAACGAGGGGAGCCAGCAGTGCCGTGCAGATCGAGTTCGCGGGCGATCCGGTAACCTCCATTATCGATTCGCAGCCTCACAGCGGCACCGGCATCTGGTGGAGCAATCGCGGCGACCTTGCTGATACCACACTCACCCGCAGCTTCGATCTGTCCTCCCTACAGTCGGCTACTCTCGACTACTATATCTGGCTTGATACGGAGAAGGACCTCGATTACGGCTACGTGGAAGCCTCCACCGACAACGGCACGACGTGGGACACTTTGCAGGGTAACTATACCTCCACGACCAATCCCAACGGCACAAACTTCGGTAGCGGCTATTCAGGACGCAGCAGCGACTTCCTCGATGCTGACGCGGCGGGCTGGCTCCATGAGACACTTGATCTGAGCAAGTATGCAGGTAAACAAACCCTTGTACGCTTTGAATACATAACAGACGATGGCTACAACGCCGGTGGCATCGCCCTGGACGACATATCTGTACCTGAATTGGCCTGGAAAGACGATGCTGAAGGGGGCGCAGATGGCTGGCAAGCCTCAGGCTGGGTGCGAGTTGCGAATAGCCTGCCCCAGAGCTACTACCTGGCCCTGGTGAAGTACACTGCTGATGACGCATTCACCGTTCGGCCAATCGAAGTCTCGGCCGATGGCAAGGCTTCGTTCACCCTCGATGGCGACTACACACGCGCCATCCTAGTCGTCGCCGGCATGACCCCCTACACAATCCAGAAGGCCCACTATACGATCAGCGCAGCAACCCCCTGACGGTCGATTAGCTTGTCGAGAAACAGAAAGGTCGAGGAAAATATGTCTCGCGAATTCTATCCTTCTCGCTGTTGGACAGACCTGCGCGTCGCGCCGTGCCCCTCCCCGCTTGGCGGCACGGGTGGGTTCGCAATTGCCCCTATAAGAGAGGGGGAGATTGTCCAGATCATGGGTGGCACCCTTCTCACAGACTCTCAACTGGAAGCCGCACTTGAGGAGTTTGGTCGGAAGGGGCGCTATCTGAACACATTGCAGGTGGGTGAAGGCCTGCATATCGCCGACTTATATGGCACGCTCGAAGTCCCCTTGAACCATTCGTGTGACTCCAACCTCTGGATGGCAGACGAGGTAACGACGGTTGCCCGCCGCGATATCGCACCCGGCGAAGAAGTGACGGTGGACTATTCCCTCCAGACAGTCCAATCTGTACCCTTGCTCGAAGGGCCATGCCGTTGCGGTTCACCTCGCTGCCGGCATACCATCACAGGAGATGATTGGATCCTCCCCGAACTCCAGGTGCGCTACAAGGGCCACTTTAGCCCCTTTATCGAGGCGAGAATCGTAGAGCGTCACCGATAGATCGTAAGTCTGCTCATCACTATCTTCTCCTGCTTATTGGATGTATACTCTCGGATACCCACATCTAATCACGTGTACGAGATAGATTTGCACGTATGTCTCTACTTCTTCCACACATGGGTGCCCGCGGCAAACTTGACCCCTATATACTTACAATTCCCCCAATATAAAGGAGAAAATAGATGAACGGTAACATCGGGTTCTCGACCAGGCAAGCAGCCTGGTTTGGATTAGCATTGGCCTTATGCGCCGTCCTGTTATTCATAGGCGGCACAGGCACATCGGCTCAGGCGGGAGCCACTACTCCAAAGGCGTCGGCATCTGTGCTATTGCCCAACGTCACATGTCCGGCCGGGCAGTGCTTCACGGACGTACCTCCGGCCAACGGCTTCTACACCAACGTCAACGCACTATACATGGACGGCATAATCGGTGGCTATCCCTGCGGTGGCACCGGCGAGCCCTGCGATGCCGATAATCGCCCTTACTACCGGCCAGCCAACCTTGTATCGCGCCAGCAGATGTCCAAGTTCGTCGACCTGGGTCGCCGCAACATCGCTGACGCTATCGGCACCTCCCTGTACATTTCCGGCACTGCCGGGCAAACTCTTGTGGGCGCCACTACTTCCGGCGGCGAAGCAGTCACCGGCTACTGTCTCACCCCAGGTAATGATTGCTGGGCCATTTACGGCAATGCCGCTTCCGGGACATATGCTGCCATCCTGTCAGGCGGAAGAGGTGTATATAACAACTCTCAGGACACCGGTTACCCTGGCACATACTCGTATGCTAATGGCGCGGTCGGCGGGAGCTACGGCGGTCAATTCTATAGCACGAACGATAATGCGCTTAAGGTTGATCCACCGGCTACGGCCAACGGACGTGCCCAGGCATGGATCGTCGGTACTGCTCCTAACCTCTTCGCAGTAGACATAGATCCGGGTGCTCTATACGTCAATGGCGACCTGACCGTGACCGGCTCAAAGTCAGGCTTCGTGGTGGACGCCATGCAGAACGTTGGAGATAGTGCTTTGGAGCCGGGAGATGTCGTAGTCATAGTGGGACAGAGCCCCTCCGTGCTTGGAGACATCCCCGTGATCACTGTGAAGAAGGCTACTTCGGCCTATGACACAGGTGTAGCAGGCGTAGTGGATCGCGCCCTCTACGTACCCGATGCCGCCACAAAGGCTGCTTACGACAAGCAAAAGCAGGATATTCAGGCTGCTGAAGCCCAGCGGCGGGATCTCATGACTGCAGCGCTTGCCAAGGGCACCAAGGCCGACCTCTCATCTGTCAAAATGCCTGATGCCCCGATCACCGATCAACAAGGCATCCCACATGCCACTAACGACCCATCTGTACCCACCAATGGGTATGTAAATATCGTTACGTTGGGCGCATACAAGATGGTCAAGGTGGACGCGAGTTTCGGCGCGATCCACGCAGGCGACCTGCTGACTACCAGCTCGCACGCCGGCTATGCCATGAAAGCCACAGACAAACTGCAGGCTTTTGGAGCAACCATCGGCAAAGCAGTAGGCAGCCTTGAAACAGGCACAGGTACAATCGCAGTACTGGTTAGCCTGAAGTAACTACTCCCCTCCGGTAACGAGGGACGACGGGACGTTGTGAATAATAAACGAGGAGCGACGCCGGGCAGTATATACTGCCCGGCGTCGCCTTGTCCAGGACTTGGCGCGCATAGACCTGGGTACAGGTTGGTGTTAGATCACGAAGCAAGCGCCCTATGGTTCTAACTCTCATCGGCGCATCGTATCACGTGTATAATCAGTGTGCCCTCACCCAACCGCAGATGCGAGACTAACTTGCACTTAGGTCTCAAATCTCTTCAGCCGAAACCGGGTAACCGAGGCAGAGTGGGCCTATCGTGGCTCACTGTTTACCAACTCAACAAGGAGCAAGAGAATGGACAAGAAGAACATCAGGCTTTCAGCCAGGCAAGCAGGGTGGTTTGGATTAGCATTGGCCTTATGCGCCGTTTTGTTATTCATAGGCGGTACAGGCACACCGGTCCAGGCAGGCACCGCAACTCCAAAGGCGTCGGCATCTGTGCTATTGCCCAACGTCACATGTCCGGCCGGGCAGTGCTTCACAGACGTTCCTCCAGGCAATGGCTTCTACGCTAACATTAACGCACTATACATGGACGGCATAATCGGTGGCTATCCCTGTGGGGGCACCGGCGAACCCTGCGATGCCGATAATCGCCCTTACTACCGGCCAGCTAACCTTGTATCGCGCCAGCAGATGTCCAAGTTCGTAGACCTGGGACGCCGCAACATCGCCGATGCCATCGGTAACTCCCTGTACATCAGTACCACTGCGGGCATTGCCGGGGACTTCGAAACCCGTTCCGGCGGCGAGGCAGTCTATGCTGAGTGCTTGCAAGCGGGTAATAACTGCTATGCACTTGAAGGCTACGCACCAACGGGCGATTACGCAGGCTACATGTATGGCGGGAAGGGAGTATACGCCGAGAGCGATGATAGCGGGTATCCCGCCGTGGACGCATCTGCATATGGTGCCAATTCCTACGCCGTTCGTGCTGAAAGTGCCAGTTATCGTGGTGGCTATGTCAAGTCCGATAGCAACGCCTTTTACTCGTTGTATGTTGACACCCAGGATGGACCCGGCCAGGTCACATCAGGTCTCGAGGTAAACGGCTCAACCAGGATGGAAGGCAACCTCTATGTGGCAGGATCCAAAGCGGGATACGTAGTTGATATCATGCAAAACTCCGATACGCCACCTCTCGAAGCAGGAGATGTGGTCACAATAGTCGGCAATAGCAGCCCCGTGCTTGGCGAGATACCTGTTGTAAACGTGAAGAAGGCCGACACAGCGTATGATACAGCCATTGCAGGAGTGGTTGATCAGGTTATGTATGTGCCCGATGCAGCTACCAAAGCCGCCTACGAAAAGCAAGAGGCTGAGGCTAAAGCGGCTATGCAACAGCGTGCTGATGGAATGGCAAGCGCAGCCGCCGCAGGCACCAAGTTCGATCCCAGTACCATCACAATGCCTGATGCCGCTATCACTGATGAGCAAGGGGTCATGCACGCCGACACGACAGTCACCCAAGTTGGCACTGGTGGCTACGTGAGTGTAGTCACTCTTGGCTCATACAAGGCAGTGAAGGTGGATGCCAGCTTTGGGGCGATCCACGCGGGCGACCTGCTAACGACCAGTTCACACGCCGGTTATGCTATGAAAGCCACGGACAAGTCGCAGGCTTTCGGCGCTGTCATAGGCAAGGCGCTGGGCGACCTGGATAGCGGCACAGGCACCATTCCTGTGTTGGTCACTCTCAAGTAGCCTTGGCGATGGACAGAAGACGACCGGCGGCGCGGAACATTAGCCGCCGGTCGTCTTCTGTCCGCTAAAATCAGACCCACCGCAAGACATGCAGTCATGGTCATGGTCGTTGCCAACGTGACTTCGGCCAGCAATGGCGGAGCGTTTCTACGGAGCGGAGCCAACCTCTGCATTGGCTCAGATATAGGGCAGCGCCAACATTTGGTCGCTAAAACTACGGTCCTACCACTCGCTAATACATCGTACTCGGTGTATAATCAGTATGCCCGCACCTAACCGCAGATGCGAGACTGACCTGCACTTAGGTCTCGAATCTCTTCAGCCGAAACCGGGTAACCGAGGCAGAGTGGGCCTATCGTGGCTCACTGTTTACCAACTCAACAAGGAGCAAGAGAATGGACAAGAAGAACATCAGGCTTTCGGCCTGGCAAGCAGGGTGGTTCGGAATAGCACTGGCGCTCTGTGCTGTACTGCTATTCATAGGAGGCACGGGCACATCTGCACAGGCAGGAGCCACGAAAGCAGCGTCTCCAAATGTCACGTGCCCAGCTGGGCAGTGCTTCACGGATGTGCCTTCCGGCAACAGCTTCTACGCCAACGTCAACGCTCTCTATATGGACGGCATAATCGGTGGCTATCCCTGTGGTGGGGCCGGCGAGCCTTGCGATGCTGATAATCGCCCTTACTACCGGCCAGCCAACCTCGTATCTCGCCAGCAGATGTCCAAGTTCGTCGATCTTGGGAGGCGCAACATAGCTGATGCTATCGGCATCAGCCTTCACTTGACCGATACCACCGGGATTAGCATTGTCCTGTCCAACACAACCACAGACAGCATTGATGCCTACAACTCATCGGGTGCTGAAGCCATACAGTCGATTTGTACCCGGGCAAATCAGAACTGTTGGGCATTCTATGGCTCTGCCTCAACGGGTGACTATGCCGCCGTTCTCTCAGGTGGGCGAGGCGTATCTGTTAGCAGCGGTGATGACACTTATGCGGCATTGAACGCCTCTACCGCAGCTACTTCCTATGCACTTGACGCAACGAGCGACAATTACCGTTCTGCCAGAGTGGCAAACAGTAACGCTAGCTGGTATGCCCTGTATGTTGACGCAGGCGGAAGCACCGTCGGCTCCTTCGTAAACGGAAACGCCTATATCCAGGGCGACCTGACCGTCACCGGCTCCAAGACCGGCTATGTTGTGGACGTTATGCAGAATGCCGATGGCGCCAGTCTGGAGCCGGGCGATGTCGTAACCATCGTAGGCAACAGCACCGCCGTGCTAGGCGACATCCCCGTCGTAACTATCAAGAAGGCCAGCAGCGCCTATGATACCGGCGTAGTCGGTATTGTGGACGCACCTCTCTACGTTCCCAGTGCTCAGACTCGTGCAACTTACCAGGCCGAGCAGCAGGCGCAAAGGGCTGCTCTAGCGCAGCGACAGGCAGGCGCGGCACAAGCAGCAGCCACAGGCACCAAGTTCGATCCGGCTAGTATTGCAATGCCGGCCACAACCATCAGCGACGCACAAGGCAACGTCCATGCCGACGCCGCCAGAGCAATCACCACCGACAGCTATGCTAATGTAGTCACGCTCGGCTCCTACAAGGGTGTGAAGGTAGATGCCAGCTTTGGTGCAGTCCATGCAGGCGATCTGCTTGTAGCCAGCACCCACGCGGGTTATGCAATGAAGGCCACCGACAAGACCCAAACGTCAGGAGCAGTAATAGGCAAGGCTCTTGGCAACCTGGAGACTGGCACCGGTCTCGTACCTGTAATGGTTACACTCAAGTAACAGTTACCGCCTGTAAAACAAGAAGCTCCGAGCGTTATGCTCGGAGCTTCTTCTTTTTAACCCGTTGTGCTGCGATAGTGAAGGCCGGTTAGCGCAGCTTCCCCGAGGCAGGCAATATGAGGATCGCTTTTGCTGTAAAGTAGCCCGCGTTGTCCGGGGCGCCATCGCTGCCGAGTACAACCACTGAGGTGCCTACGGTCATATCTGCTGTGGATGCTGCTTCCAGTGCTGTACCGGGTGAAGCCATTTTCTGGTAGCCGGTAGAGCTCGATGTGTGGATGACAAATTCGCTGTAGCCGACATGGGGAATGTTAAGGATCGCTGTGCCATCTTGCGTCCAATGGACGACCCCGCCAAGTAGCTGATCGTTGTTCGATGTTACCCAGAGCATATTGGCAGCAGAGGGCGCGCCAACTACACTTCCATCGTCCGCGGTTTGCCCGCCGCCTGCTGAAGGAGGAGGTGGGGCGCTATTGTT
>JBBRDO010000042.1:0-35447 GCA_038203825.1 Chloroflexia bacterium
CAAGATCAACCCTGAGAAGATCGGCGCCTTGATCGGCCCCGGCGGCAAGAATATCCGAGGTATCACCGAGAAAACAGGCACCAAGATCGACGTTGAGGAAGATGGCACAGTGCTGGTTGCTTCGACCGACGGTGAGAGTGCCAAGCAGGCAATCCGCATGATCGAGGGCCTGACCAAGGAGGCCGAGGTAGGCGAAATCTACCTGGGCAAAGTGGTCCGCATTCTCCCCTACGGCGCATTCGTAGAAATCCTGCCCGGCAAGGACGGCCTCGTCCACATCTCCGAGCTGGCAGACTACCGCGTCGAAAACGTAGAAGACGTGGTAAGCCTCGGCGATGAGATCAATGTGATGGTAATCGATGTTGACCGCCAGGGCAAAGTCAGTCTGTCACGCAAAGCCGTGCTAACCGGCGAAATGCCCCCGCCCCGCGCCGAGCGCGAGCGCAGCGGCTTCGGCGGCGGTGGACGTGACCGAGGCCCACGCGAAGGCGGTGGTGGCTTCGGCGGCGACCGTGGCGGCGGAGGCGGTGGCTACAATCGCGGTGGCCCCGGTGGTGCTCCCGGCGGTGGTGGCGGCGGATACAACCGTGGCGGCCCGGGTGGCGACCGAGGCTCCGGTGGCGGCGGGTACAACCGTGGCGGCCCAGGTGGCGGCGGAGGCGGTGGCTACAATCGCGGTGGCCCAGGTGGCGCCCCCTCAGGCGACCGCACCCCGCGTGAAGGCAACGACCAGCCCCCCCGTGACGGCGGAGATCAGGGTTCACGCGACGGCGGCAACCGCTGGTAATCGACGTCTAACCTAACCGAAGAATCTGCAAAAGGCCGGGCGTACCAGTCCGGCCTTTTTGATCTGAAATACAAACATCTGGCACTTATATGCTTACGCGTCAGGTCGTGATCCTCTCTTAACCCTTGGCGATCCTGGCGTTTCAACAAACCTCTGTTGGTAAGCCTTCGCAGTCAAGAACCCCTTTCCATAGGAGCAACCCCATGAACGTACTCGAAGCGATTCGCCGCAAGCGCACCGTCCGCAAATATACCGACCGGCCCATCCCCCAGGCCGAAGTCGAACAAATCCTTTACGCGGGCAGGCGCGCCCAGTCCTCCAAGAACACGCAGCCGTGGCACTTCATCGCCATCCGCAACCGTGACACCCTCACTGCCCTCTCAAAGCTGGGCGACTACGCCACCCACCTGCCTACTGCTGCCCTTGCCGTCGCCATACTCACGCCTGACCCGTCATCCCACTACGCCGTCATGTTCGATGCAGGCCAGGCCGCCGCATACATGCAGCTTGCCGCCCTCGATCTCGGCATCGGCTCCGGCATAATCACCCTCCACCGGGCCGAGCCCTCTCGCCAAATTCTCGGCTACCCCGACGATCTCCACTTGCTCATGGTACTCGCCTTTGGCTACCCACAGGATCCCGAAGCCGCATTCAGCCCCGCCGCCAGATCCGGAGGCAGATTACCTGTCGACGAAATAATCCACTACGAGCGCTGGAACTCGATTAGGCCCGCCGAATAGACCCAGCCGTGCGCTGAATTATCCTGCCGAGGGCTAATCCATTGATTGCGCAGAAAGTGTGAAACATATATCGCCGCCGGGTCGTATTGTGTATAATACGTTCTATAGATAACCGTAAATCCCCGTTCCTGATAACACAGGGGGTACGACCTATGGCTAGGCAATCTATGAGCCGGCGGTTCTTTAGCCATGGCGAGCCAACTCCTGGAGTAGCCCACTCTAGACAGGCTCCCACCCGTTCACACCCCGCACACTCGCACTCTGTTACAAAACAGAATAACTCACAACTACCAGGCCCTCGGTCAGTGCCCCTTTTGGGTTGGTGGCCTAATGTCCTCCCCATGCTCCGCGATCCTGCGATCAGCATGTTGCGCCTCTGGCGCGATTACGGCGACGCCGTGTCCCTGGGCACCGCTCGCGGCGCGCCCATTATGGTATTCTCGCCTGAGTACAACCATTTCGTGCTCACCCACAACGAGATCTTCCACAGCCTCGACGTAAACAGCGGCGATGCCATGCTCAAAGTGCCACCCAATACCTCAGCAGCACGTCTCCTCTCCGGCATCGCCTCCATGAACGGCGAAGAACATACCGCGCACCGACGCCTGCTCATGCCCGCGTTCCATAAGAAGCGCATTGATGCCCTGCGCGACTCGATGGTCGAGTGCATAGACGCTCACCTCGCAACCTGGCAGGAGGGAGACTCCCGTATCCTCATCCACGAAATGCTCGACCTCACCCTCGCGGTCGCGATCACTGGGCTAATTGGCCTCAACCCCGCAGAAGAAGGCAAGCGCGTGCGCTACTTGATCGAACAGTGGAGCCAGCGCGGACTCACCCCCCAGGTTGCCCTCCTTCCCTACGATGTGCCCGGTATGCCCTATCGCCGCTTCCGCATGCTGTCCGAACAGGTCGAAGCCGAGTTAGTAGACATCATAGAACGCAAGCGGCAACGCGTCAGCGCAGGACAGGACGAAGCCGACGGTGACGCTCTCGCCATCCTGATCCACACCCACGATGAAGACAGTGAGCTCCTTTCCGACAGCGACCTGATTGGCCATCTCAGCACCCTGTTCACCGCAGGCCACGAAACCACCGCCTCGGCCCTCACGTGGACGATGTTCCTGCTCACCCAACACCCTCAGATTCTGGCCGACCTGGTAGATGAGCTCGATGCCGTGCTTCATGGCGATGCCCCGTCTCTCGAACAGCTAAAGGAGCTTCCTCTACTGGAGAACGTAATAAACGAAGGTCTGCGCATGTTCCCGCCCGGCATGTGGATATTCCGCACTGCTGTCGAGCCGTTCGAGCTTGGTCCCTACTCGCAACCCGCTTACTCGCAGCTTATCTTCAGCCCCACCGTCACCCACTATCGCCCCGACATCTACACCGATCCGCACACCTTCAATCCGCGCCGCTGGGAAACCATTACTCCATCCCCTTATGAGTATCTCCCATTTGGTGGCGGCCCGCGCCGTTGCCTCGGTGCCACCTTCGCCACTCTGGAGATGAAGCTGGCCCTCGCCATGATCCTGCAGCGCTGGCGCCTCGAAATCCCCTACGGCCATCGCATAGATCGCAGCGGCACCATCCTCTCTCGCCCCAAAGATGGCCCTCCTTTTGTGCTGCACAGGCAGGACCGCCACTTCGTCCACAGCGCCGTGAAGGGTAATATCCACGCTCTGATAGACTTCGGCCCCCACTATAACTAACCGCAGCAAGCATGAACACCAACAAAACTTACTTATTAGGCCTACCCCTGCTACCTGTCACGGGCGCTGCTGCCGACCCCACCCTGTTTATAGCCATCCTCGTAATCGCCACCCTCGCGGTCGTCACCGGTATATTCCTGCTCCGCCGCAGGCCTCCGGGCTAGGCCAATACTCACGCCACAAAGAAGGACCCAGCCCATAAACAGGGGCGGGTCTTTTGCTGTCCGGGCGAAATCGTTCAGCCCTTTCTGGCGCGCTGGTTCCACAGGAGCACCAGCGCCTCGTCAACCACCATGACCGCCCCGAGTACCCACGCTAGCGTGCCCTGGCCTGCCGCCGCGAGCGCAATCACGCCCAGCGCAAAAACCACCCATGCGATAGCTGTGCGCGGCGCAACAGGCAATGTAAACACAGCACGAGGGGCCACGAACAAGCCCCAGATCACTATCGCTGCGGCTGGAGCGCCCAGCCCCAGCAGGATCGTCCCGACAGTACCCGTGCCGCTATTAAAGCCCCAGTACGACAGCGCGGCAATTGCGCATAGCTCGACCAGGAAGCTCAAAGCCATGTTGGCGGATTTCAATGCCATAGTAATCAATGTTATAATCAATAAGATCAGCTACGTAAAGGAGCGAAATGCAAGACGAGATAATGGAACAAAGAGAAGCCCACTGGGTACCTGTGGCCGAGGCCGGTAGCATCGCACCGGGCCAATTCACATGCGTATCAATAGAGGGCCAGGATATAGATATATTCAACGTCGACGGCGAATATTACGCCATGGGCGACGTTTGTACACACGCCGAAACGCCCCTCTCAGAAGGCGATTTCTATGAGGATATGCGCGGCTGGGTCATAGAGTGCCCGCTTCACGGCTCGCAGTTCGATGTCACGACGGGCAACGCCGTCTCTCTCCCCGCCACAGGCAACGCAGGCAAATACGAAGTACGCGTAGAAGAGGGCCAAATCCTGGTCAACCCAGACCCCACGACCCCCTTCGGCCTGTAGATCGTAAGTCGTAGATCGTAAGTCGTAGATCGTAAGTCGGGTATTGGGCGACGGGCTGCGCATGACTTACGATCAGTGACTTATGATCTATGACTCAGTAAGCCCCTTCGCCCTTGACCCAAGTGGGGATCGTCTTCAGAATAATGCGCACGTCCATCGCGGGCGACCAGTTCTCGGCATAATACAGGTCCAGTTTTACCATGTCCTCAAACGACAGGTCCGACCTGCCGCTTACCTGCCACAGCCCCGTTAGGCCAGGCGTCACGTCCAGCCGCTTCAGATGCCACTCGTCGTACCGCTCGACCTCATCAGGAGTGGGCGGTCGCGGCCCAACCAGGCTCATCTCGCCCTTCAATATATTGAACAGCTGGGGCAACTCGTCAAGTGATGTGCGACGTATTAGCTTGCCGAACTGTGTCCTGCGTGGGTCATCCCGCAGCTTGAACGCAGGCCCGTCACGCTCGCTCCTGTGCAGAAGCGCTGCCTTCTGTGCCTCGGCATCCTCGTACATCGAGCGGAATTTGTAGCACAGGAACTCAACGCCGCCCTTGCCCACTCGCTTCTGTCTGAACAGCACGGGGCCGGGCGACGTAACGCGTACAAGCAGCGCTATAATCAGCATCGGCACACTCGCCACCACGAGCATAGCCAGCGCCAACACGGTATCCATAATCCTCTTCAGTAGCAAGTTAAAGCCGCGCAGAGCAACGTCTTTTACACCGATCAAAGGCACGCCGTTCAGCGCATCGATCCTTACTTCGTTGAAGCGCATCTCAAACAGGTCGGGAACCAGCTTGAACGTTACCCCGAACTCGCGGCAACTATCAATGATCCCAAGAATTTGCGTGTGATGCGTGGCGGGCAGCGCAACTATCAACTCCTGCAAAACCTGGGTTTCCAGCACGCGCCGCACATCCTTGATAGTACCCAGCTTACGCAGCTCCCCGTTCCGGGGCTTGATGGGCACGCGCCAATCACGTGTGGACGAATCCGTGGTGTCTGACAGGTAGCCCGCCAGTTGGTATCCCAGCTCGGGTCGCTCAACAATGTCCTTCATAATGCGCTGGCCTGCCGGACCTGCTCCCACCACTACTGCTCGCCGGATGTTAATCCCCCGCCTCCAGAGCCACATGCGCAGCGAACGATATACCGTTCGCTCGATGCCGAACACCACCAGGCTGCACACGCCCAGGTAAATGAACAACATCCTACTCGGCAACACGGGGTTGACCAGCAACGCCCCAAGTGTGAGCGCCGCTACCCCAATCACCGACCCTATCGTGATGAGCCGCATGTGGTCCAGCCAGGTAGCACCCCTGGGCAAGGCGTACAGCCCCCTCATCTGGAGGGTCAGCAGGGTAACAGCCACAAAGGCCACAATGTACCAGCTGAAGGCTGACAGCGGGCGAAACGACTCGGGCGCGACATCACTGCCTAGCTCCAGGCCATAACGCAGCCAGTAGGCGAGCACAAATGCCGCCCCTAACAGGATGCCATCCGCCAACACGCGTAGCGTAATGAGCGCGTATCGTGCTGTTCGCGCTTTGCGCATGCGCTCCTCGCCGATGCCGACGAGCGTCAAGTGCCGCCCGCCTGCTAACGTACTATTCTCTTCTGCCATATTTGGACCGGTAGCCACGCCAGGAACCGGTTGGTAGTCAGGAGCTTCCAATGTATGTACGACCTGTTTGACCGTCGGCTAACGGCGATAGAACCGCTTCTCCACTTAATCGTTAATATAGTAGTGCCGCGGGCCGTCGAAAATGTGCTTGTATTGAGCCGATATATTATAGCACACTACCCACGTGTTTGCCCCAACTAAAAACTATGTGTATAATGTGGTTTAAGCAAAGATCGAGCCACCGTGGGCACCGGCCCCAAATCTTGCCAGTAAGCAAGCTTGGTGCCTTTTTCCATGCTCCCCAGTTTGCTTATGCAGGTCTAGAGCCAGGAGGAACAAAGTCTTTGTCAAAACAGACCGCCCCCGCGGGCGGATCGGGTAGTCGTGGCGCGCGCCGCAAGGACCCCCAGGCAGATGGAACGTCTCCGTCTGAGAGCGCTACCCACGGCGATCAGCAGGCGATAGCTAACCGCCCAACGAACGGCGGCAAGCAACGCTCTGCTGCTTCCTCCTCACCTGCCCACTCGTTCATGCACAACTACAACGGCACTCGCGCTAACCAATCTCCAATGGCCGTGGATGACCCCACCCTGCTAAGCGTCGGCGGCCTGCCCATTTCGCCCGTCCTTCCTACCACGGCTGAATATGCGCAGCTGCGTTCCTCTCGCAAGCGTAGGTTCCAGCGGTTCGGTGTCTTCATCCTGCTGGTCGCCCTCCTCGCCGAGAGCGCGTGGCTGGCTCCCTTTACCGACAGCGCCGCCAATGCCGTCCCCCGCCAGCCTGACCCGGTCCCCCTCGCCGAAGTACAACCCTACGGCGTGAACACCTTTCTCCAGAAAGAAGTTGATAGCTGGAAAAAAGACAAGACCATGCAGATGGCTCAAGACCTCGGCGTGGGCTGGATCAAACAGCAGTTTCCCTGGGCTGACATCGAGTATAGCCCCGATCCCGATCCCAAAATCGGCTACTGGGATAATAAGAATAGCCAGAGCGCATGGACCAAGTACGACAACATCCTGGCGCTTGCCCAGCAGTATGGCCTGCGCGTCATCGCCCGTATAGATAGCGCACCCCTCTGGTCGCACCCCGACAATCCCGATCCCAAGGCGCCCCCCGATGCCAGTCACATGGCCGACTTCGGCGACTTTGTCGGGACCTTTGTAAATCGCTACAAAGGCAGCGTCGCCGCCATCCAGGTCTGGAACGAGCCCAACCTCAAGGGCGAATGGGTGACAGGCAACCCCGTTAACGCCGCTGAGTATACTGATCTGCTGAAGGTGGCCTACACCTCCGCCAAAAAAGCCAACCCTGACGTTATCGTGCTGGCCGCTCCTCTCGCCACCAACAATGAGTCGCTCACTTACGCAGGCAACCTGAACGAGCTCGATTACCTGCAAGGCATGTACGACGCGGGAGCCAAAGCCTACTTCGATGCCATGTCGGCCAATGCCTATGGCACCACTTACACCCCTGAAGATCCCCCTTCTCGCGACAAGCTTAATTTCCGCCGCGTCGAGCTTCTGCACGACGTTATGATCAAGAACGGCGACTCCAATAAAGCGGTCTGGTTCAATGAGTATGGCTGGAATGCCTCACCTGCTGATATCACCGACGCCCCATGGGGCCGGGTCACCGCCGAACAACAGGGCGATTACACGGTGCGCGGCATCCGGTACGCCCGCCAGAACTGGCCCTGGGCAGGAGTGTTTACAATCTGGTATCTGCGCCAGGTCGGCGATATTCCACGTACCGCTAGCGAATACTACTTCGGCCTGGTGAATACCGAATTCGTGAAGAGCGATGCCTACGTCCGCATCCAGGCGGCTGCCACCGCCCTTGACAGCGTGGCCGGGCCTGGCGTGTGGGGACCTCTCACCGCCCCCGTCACGTCCGACACGCGCTGGAGCGTAAGCCTCGGTGACGTGCCGGGCGGCATGTACCTCTCACCGTCGGCCCTCGGCATCACGCTGGACCTACCATTCAAAGGCACTGACGTGTCCGTACAACTCGTTCCCCCGCAAAGCACGGGTGCTATCACAAGCACGCAAACGGTCGGCGCCCGCTATTACGTCACGATAGACGGCTCATCCCGCTCCATTTCGTCCGACCTCCCACGCGACGCGAATGGCGACGCCTATATACAGGTTCCTGCTGTGGCCGCCCCCACTAATATTGTCGTCGCAAAAGGGGTCAATGCCGAGTTCCAGACAGGACAGCACACCCTCCAGATACGGGTAGCCCCGAACCCCACCGACCCTCAGAATATAATCGGTATGGGCGGTCGCAACTACGCGCCCCTGGTACAGAGCCCCAACCTGCCGGGTATCGGTGTCCTAACAGTTGAAGCTCACCGCTCATATATCCTGTTCGCCTTGTTGACCCTGGCGCTTATTGTCGCGGGCGCATACCTCGTCGTGCTGCTGCGCAGACCTCCAGCGCCCCTGCCCGGGCCCGACTCGGTGGCCACCGGGCGGTGATGCGCTTAGCTCATCCTCTCCTCGGTGACATTTCGGCCAACCCTATAGCAAGGGCTGTTATCGCCTGCATCTTACTCGTCGCCTCGGTGGCGTCCCTCGTGGGTGTCTCGTTCGCCGACAACTACGTAAACGGCGGCGTCGCCTGGGATAATGGCAGTCCCCCGCCCTCAATCCCCCTTGCCGCCGTTGACCCGATGGGGGTCAATCTCTTTCTCGAAAAAGAGCCTGACCCCGCCAATGTGGTCAAGTCGCTCGACATCGCACAGGCAGGCGGCTTCAAGTGGATACGGCAGGATTTCGCCTGGAACGACATCGAGATCAGCGCCAGGGGCAATTACACCGACACTCGCAACCCCGGCAATCCCGTCAGTTCGTGGGCCAAATACGACTTCATCGTAGACCAGGCGGTCGCCCACGGCATAACCATCATGGCCCGCCTCGACAGCCCACCTGTGTGGGCACGCAAGCCCGGCGACGACATACAGACCTACCGGAAAGGCCCGCCCGCCAATAACCAGGACTACGGCGATTTCGTAGCCGCCGTCGCCGCGCGCTACAAGGGCAAGATCAAGTACTACCAGATCTGGAACGAGCCTAACCTCCTCGGCGAATGGGGTGGTCACCCCGTAAACGCTGAACAGTACGTGGCCCTCCTCAAGGTCGCCCACGACAGCATCAAGGCCGTTGACCCCGATGCTGTGATCGTGTCCGCTGCCCTTGCTCCCACCGCCGAAGAGAGCGCGGCCAACCGCAACGACATTCTCTATCTCGAAGACATGTATCAGGCCGGCGCCAAGCCCTACTTCGATATTATGTCAACCATGATCTACGGCCTGGGCCAGCCGCCGAGCGACCGCCGCACCGACTTCAAGCGCCTTTCGTTCTCGCGCCCCCTGCTCCTGCACGAAGTCATGGAGCGCAACGGCGACGCCCTCAAACCGATCTGGATCAGCGAGTACGCCTGGCTCAGTTTCCCAGCCAACCTGCAACAACAACTCAACCTCTCCCCCGAAGCCTGGACCGCTTTTCAAGCCAAGAACATCTGGGGCAAGAGCGTAGACGAGCAAACTCAGGGCCGATACCTCGTGGAAGGTTACGAGCGCGCCCGCAGTGAGTGGCCCTGGATGGGTGTGATGTTCGTGTGGCACCTTCGCAACCCTGACGGCGACCCGCTCGAACCCGCCACCTATTTCTCGATCCTCAACCAGGACTTCACACCACGGCCCGCCTACCTTGCCCTCCAGGACTACAGCAAGGTTGTGCCTCCCACCCCCACACCACAGCCAAAACCGCTCCTGAATGCGCTCGGCTTCCCTTTTCTCTATTTCCTGTTCGGATTCCTTTCTCTGGCCGCTTTCGCCTTTCTTGGCCTGTCCATAGGCGCGTGGGTGCGGGCAGCGCTCAACCGTCCGCGAGGCCTCTATACCGAGCGCACGCGAGAGATCGCACGCAATGGCGCCGCAGTCATGGGGATGTTAGGCTTCTTCGCGCTCTACTATTCAGCACGCAACCTGCCCATCATTGCCCTCGGTCTGGCAGGCTATGTCCTGATAGCCTATTTCAAGCCCCAGGCAGCCCTCGCGTTGGTCGCCTTCTCCATTCCGTTCTTCTGGTACCCCAAGGTCTACGGCAGCCAGCATTTCCCCATTGCCGAAACGCTTATCATGCTGGCGTTTGCGGCCCTCATCGCCCGCCGCGCCACGGCCTTCTTCCTTCCTGGCTTCTGGGCGCGCCTCAGCAGCCCGGCTACTGCCGCCCGACAGACAACTATTGCCCCCTCACCTGCACCGATCGCCATAGTTGAACCCAATTCACGCATCACCAAACCCATACCCCTCGACGACATTGCGGACACGCCGGCCCCGCCCAAACCACCCTCTCCCGTGGGCGCAGCAACCGAAGATGCAGATCTCGCGTCCGTGCGCTGGCCAGCCCGACCCAGAACACTCATTGCCGAGCTTGCCAAACCGCTTCCCCTCCCCACCACTGAGCTTCCGAAGCCAGCGCGCAAACGTGAGCGCACAAATGTAGCAGTCGCAGCGCCCAGCACGCAAAACTCCGTCCTTGCACGCTTCCTGGCCTGGAACCGGGAAGACGCCTTCGCCCCGCCCGCCGTCGCGCTCCTCCTGATCGGCGCACTCTCCCTCTTCACTCTTGCCAACCAGGACTTCTCCGCCGACAGTGCACGCGCCTACCGCTGGATCATCATCGAGCCTGTCCTCCTCTATTTCCTGCTCACCGACATCATCACCACCCGACGCGGCCTCATGAGGGTGCTCGACTTCTTCGTTGGCGCTGGCGTCTTTGTCGCCTTCATCGGCCTCTGGCAGTTCGTGGGAGGCAGCAACACTCTTGCCGTGGAAGGCGTGAGCCGCGTCATGAGCGTCTACGAGCACCCCAACAACCTCGCCCTGTACCTGGGCAGGGTCGCGCCCTTTGCGGCCTGCACAGCCCTTTTCCTGCCCTGGGGTTGGCGCAAGCTTCTCTACGCCCTGGCCACCCTTCCCCTGTTCGCCACCTTCCTGCTCACCTATTCTCGCGGCGCGTGGGTGGGAGCAGCAGTGGCTATCGTGCTGGCGGTAAGCATAGGTTTGCGCTGGCCGCTCAACTGGCAAACATCGAAACCCACCCGTACCTTCCGCGCCTGGCTTGCTGCCGTCGGCCTGGGAGCCGCCGCTCTAGCCATCGCCGTCATCTTTCTCTTCCCCAGCCTCCCCGACCGCTTCATCAACCCCGACAGCGGCGTCAAGCGCATCGATATCTGGCTCAGCGCCCTCAAGATGGGGCGCGACCACCCGCTGTTTGGTATCGGGCAAGACCAGTTCCTCAACCAGTACCAGTTGAAGAACCCCGACGGCACCTACCACTACATCACCCAGGCCCAGGTCGCCGAGCTATACACCGCCCACCCGCACAACATCCTGTTGGATTGGTGGCTTTCATTGGGTATAATGGGTTTGCTCGTGCTAATGTGGCTCCTCTGGCGCTACTACCGCGAGACGATAAACCTTGCCAGATGGTGCGCCTCCAGGACCGCAGCGGACCCACTTCTCCGCGCCGTGGTGATCGGCCTGATCGCCGCCATGACCGACTTCCTGGTGCACGGCCTCGTAGACAACTCGTACTTCCTGATGGACCTAGCGCTAATCTTCTGGCTAAGTTGCGGCGCAATACAGTTAAGCCGTATCCTTTATAGGGACGACCGGGGAGTCGTAGATCGTAAGTCTCAGATCGTAAGTCATACGTTATAGACCGCACTTATCACTTATCACTTATCACTACTGGTCACCAATCACTTCTGTCGTCGGTCGTCCGTCGTCCGTCGTCAATCCAAAGCGGAGGCACTTACTTTGCACATCGTAGTCACCGGCGGCGCGGGCTTCATAGGCTCTCATCTTTGCGAGGCCTTGCTTGCCCAGGGCCACTCCGTCACCGCTATTGACAACTTCCTCACCGGCAACCACCAGAATATAGCCCACCTGCACGACAATCCGGCCTTCCAACTGGTAGAGCACGACATTGTCCGCCCCCTCGACACCGAGGAAATCAACACCCTCCCGCCCGTCGACTCAGTGTTCCACCTTGCCTCCCCGGCCTCCCCCGCCGACTTCAGCCGCATACCCCTCCAGATCGCCATCATCAACTCACAGGGCACCAACAACGTGCTTGAATTCGCCCTCAAGCACAACGCCCGCTACCTTATCACCTCCACCTCCGAAGCCTACGGCGACCCCGAAGTCCACCCCCAGACCGAAGCCTACAACGGCAACGTCAACACAACAGGTCCGCGTGCCTGCTACGACGAAGGCAAGCGGTTCGGCGAGGCCATCACCTCCGTCTACGTGCGCGAGAAGGGCCTCGATGGGCGCATTGTACGTATCTTCAACACCTACGGCCCCCGCATGAACCCGAAGGACGGCCGCTCTGTCCCCAACTTCATCACCCAGGCTCTGCTCGGCAAGCCCCTCACCATCTACGGCGACGGCAGCCAGACCCGCTCCTATTGCTACGTCAGCGACATGGTGAACGGCCTGATCGCCGTCATGTTCGCCCCACCCGAAACGCGCGGCATCATATTCAACGTGGGCAACCCCGACGAGCGCACCATCAAGGACTTCGCTGAAATCATCGGCCACCTCTGCGGCTCCCCATCCGAAATCCAATTCCTCCCCGCCCTGCAGGACGACCCAGCCCGCCGCTGCCCCGACATCACGCGCATTACAACTACGCTTGGCTGGAGACCCACCGTGCCCCTGGAAGAAGGCTTACCCGCCACTATAGAGTGGTTTCGCGCACAGGTATGGCACAACTAGCAATCCAGGACCGGCGCCCATCCATCTTCTCTGCGGCTGCCCTGCCGCGCTGGGCATGGCCTCTCGGCCTCGCTCTGGCCGCTCTTGCCGGGCTTGCCCCACCTTTGGTCAGCCTGGGCGTGCTGGTCGCCGGCCTGCTCGTATTCATTCTGCTCAAGAAGCCCCTGTGGGGAGCCTATGCTCTCGTCCTCAGCGTGCCCGTCCAGGACACCGTAAAGCTGCCGGGCGGGGTCAACGTTACGCAAGTGATGTTCGTGCTTGTGCTGGGCATCTGGTGGTTCTGGATGTCTGTGCGCGCCGACCGCCGCCTCCATATCACTCCCATCGGCGTAACTCTGGTGCTCTTCCTCACCTGCACCCTGCCGAGCCTCTGGGTAACCACCTCGTTCCCCGACAGCCTCGCCGAAATCTCGCGCTGGCTGGTCACAATCCTCTCCTACATCATTATCGTCAACTCTGTGCAGACCCGTTCCCAGGTAACCGGCCTCATAGTGGTTATGCTCGCCGCAGGCATGTCCGAGGCTCTCCTGGGACTTGTACAGGCTTACGGCGGTCTAGGCCCGGCCAGCTTCAACGTGGGCGGTCTGCTCACCCGCGCCTATGGCACTATCGGCGCGCCCAATTCCTTCGCCGGCTACATCAACATGAGCGTACCCCTGGCTCTCGCCCTCGCTGGCTACCACTGGGGCAAATGGGCCACGGCCCGCCGCGCCGCACCCTACCTCGACCGCCCCGACTTTCTGTCCTGGCAGCGTTTGCGCGCCCCGCTCCTCATGTCGCTGGTGGCCTTCCTGTTGTTCTGGACAGTGATCACCAGTCTCTCGCGTGGCGCGTGGATCGGGCTGACGTTCGGCGTGTTGGTGATGGTGTTCTCTCTCGGCACTCGCGCCAAGGGAGCCATCGCAGGACTGATCGCCGCCGTAGTTATCCTGGCGGGCCTGACAGGCTTGAACGCGGTGCCGCCTGTGATATCCGACCGCTTCACCCAGCTAACCAGCCAGTTGCAGATATTCGACCCCAGAGGCATCACCCCCAACCCCGACAACTACGCGCTGGTCGAGCGCATGGTCCACTGGATGGTGGCGGGCAATATGTTCCTCTCCAGCCCCTGGGTAGGGGTAGGCATCGGCAACTTCAACACTCTGTTCAATAAGTTCGGTGTGCAAGGCTGGCCCTACTCTCGCGGCCACGCCCACAACTACTACCTGCATCTCCTCGCCGAGGTCGGCATAGTCGGCCTGACAGGCTATCTGATCATGATAATCACGGCCTTCGCGGTAGGCTACCGTGCTCTCCGGCGTGCCCGCGCGCGCAAAGACACCTACGGCGAAATGATAGTAATCGGCGCGCTCGGTATCCTGGCGACCTTCGTCACCCACAACTTCTTCGAGAACCTCCACGCCCTCAACATGGGCATCCAGTGGGGCGCGGCCTTAGCACTCTTTACCTTAGTCTGGCTTAGAAAAGATGTCATGATAAGTGATAAGTGATAGGTCAGGGCAGGCAACAGTCGACATAACACTTATCACTTATCACTGAAAGGTACTCGTTTGCGCTCACTAGTCACCGGCGCTGCCGGCTTCATAGGCTCACATCTTTGCGAAACGCTGCTCGCTGCCGGGCATGAGGTCGTGGGCCTCGACGCCTTCATCCCCTACTACCCACGTGCCATCAAAGAAGCCAACCTCGTGAGCCTGCGCGCCAATCCCCGCTTCGCCTTCTTCGAGCTAGACCTGCGCACAGACGACCTCGCCCCCGCGCTTGAGGGCGTGGACACCATATTCCACCTGGCCGCGATGGGCGGCCTCGTCCTTAGCTGGACCCGCTTCGACCTCTACATGACCTGCAACATCCTGGCAACCCAGCGCCTGCTGGAAGCCACGCGGCAGGCAGGCAGCGTCAGCAAGTTCATCTACTCCAGCACGTCCAGTATCTACGGCAGCGACGTGACAGGCCCCGAGACAACCACGCCCCACCCCGTCTCTCCCTACGGCATCACCAAGCTGGCAGCCGAGCACCTGGTGCAGGCCTACGACCGCCAGTTCGGCATCCCCTCCACCATCCTACGCTACTTCTCCGTGTACGGGCCCCGCCAGCGCCCCGACATGGGCTACTACATCTTCACCGACGACATCCTGCACGGCAAGCCGATCACGGTCTTCGGCGACGGCAACCAGTTGCGCGGCAACACCTACGTCACCGACATAGCCCGCGCCACCCTCCTCGCCCACGACAAATTCGAGCGCGGCGCCATCTACAACCTCGGCGGCTCAGAAGAAGTCAGCGCGAACCGGGTGATCGCGCTCCTCGAAGAAATAATCGGCAAGCCCGCCCACGTCCAACACGCGCCCGCCCGCCCTGGCGAACAAAGCCGCACCCTGGCCGACACCACTCTCGCCCAGCACCACCTCGGCTTCACGCCCCAAATGTCCCTCCGCGACGGCCTGACCGCACAGGTCCGCTGGCAGGCGAGCGAGTCGTAGGTCGGCTGAGTCGTAGATCGTAAATCGCAGATCGTAAGTCAAACGCCGCGCACCAAAGGCAGCACGTGGCTAACCCTCTCCCCTTGTCATTCTGAGCGGAGCGAAGAATCATCCTCCCCACCCTTCTCTCCCGAGATAGCTGCCTCACTACCTTTGTCATTCCGAGCGCCGGCGAAGCATCGTGCTCCCACCAGTCGGCCCTTCGTCGGTTTCCTTTTCACTCCCCACGCCCCACGCCGTCTCCATCTCGTATCACGTCCCACGCCTCACCACCGACCGGAACGACGCGATCTCCCCAGCCGTGAACGGCCGCAGCAAAAGCAGCACGACCCCATATACCAGCGCGAAGCCAACGCCCGCGCCTACGTAAAGCGCGAACTCCCCGCCCCCCGACTTCCACCCCACAAACAGCCCCCACAGCGCGTACATCAGCACCCCGGTCGCCCCTCCAGCCACCAACGGCCTCCACATCATCGCAAACAGAGGCACAGCCCCTATGGAGCCTCGCACCCACCACAGGAACGGACCAAGCAGCACCAACTCACTAAACACCGTGGTCAGCGCCGCCCCGTTGACCCCCAATATCGGGATCAGCACCAGGTTCGCCACCACGTTGAACGCCACCGTCAGCGCAAATGCCCCCGTGATCAGCCTCTGCTTGTCCAGCGCGATAAGCACGTACTGCGTAACCCCGTTCACAAAGCTAAACGGCAAAAAGAAGATCAATATTTGCAGCGCCACCGCCGAGTCGGGCAAATATCCCGCCTTGCCCCCCGTCACTATCGTCACCAGCAACGGCGCAAACCATACCGTCACCACAATGACCAGGCCCGACAACACAAGCAGCGCCTTCAACGCAAACGTATACTCATAACTCAAACGCGGAACATCATCCCGCGCGTGCCGCGCCATCCGCGGGAACAACGCGAGCGTCACGACAGGCGTAATCAGCAGCACGAAATTGAGATAGCTGTAAGCCGCCTGGTATTTCTCCACGCCCAGGTCACCCACGACAGGCTGGATGATAAACTGGTCCACCCTGAAGAACAGCCCCACCAGCAGCGCGTTCAGCATCAACGGCCACCCTGCCTTCAACAGGACCATCGCCGCATCGCGCTTCACCCTCAACCCCGCCAGCGACACCCCCACAACCTCAGGAAAGTCGCGCCGCAATACGCGCACAAAATAGACCGCCGTCGCCACGGTCGACAGGAACGCGGCCAGCGCCAGCCCGATAATCCCCCACCCGAGCGCAATCGCCCCCAGCCCTAGCGCCACGTTCAGCACCGACGTCCCGATACCCACCAGCGCGGGCACAGTCATCCGCTCATAAGCGTTCAACAGCGATGTCACAGTGCCCGAAAACGCCCCCGGCAACAAAGATAGCGTAAGCACAACCACCGCCCACGCGCCTCCCGCGCTCAGGTCGAACAGGCTCGTGTACAGCAGAATGAACAGCCCCACCGGCACAAACAGCGCAATACTGATTAGAAGCCGCAGGGCCAGCGTCTGCCGGAAGTCCTCCCTAACCGCCTCGGCCGACCCACGCTCCTTCGCTACCTCGCGTGTAAGCAGAGTCCCCAGCCCCCACTCTGAGATCGTGCTCGCGTAAAGCAGCACATAGCCCGCAAGGAAGTACGCGCCAAGCTCGCCGCCGCCGAGGGCGCGGTACTGCACCACTGCATACCCCAGCAGTAGCACCTTGGTAACGATTTGAGCCACGAACGGGTTAAACGCATTAGACGCCACCCGCCGGGCCGCTCCCACTTCCCTCTCCATCAGGACCTCTTTGTCTGGACGACTGACGACCGACGACTGACGGCAGGAGTACCAACCGGCGTCGTCGGTCGTCAGTCGTCGGTCGTCGGCAGTTCTACTTCCCTATCAGTTGAATGCCGATAATAAGCAGCACCGCCAGCATCATTAATATAATCGCGCCTATACCCGCGCAGCCCATTATCATCACGCTCGTCTGTGCTTTGCGTGCTTTCTGGCTGCGCGCCGTGTCGAACGCCACCTGCCCCGTCACGATGCTGTTATAGCGCTCGCCCAACCCACGCTCCTCCATCACGGCGCGCATCGAGCCAAGATGGGCTTTCTCATACTCCGGAAGCTCCTTCTTTGTATGCACCGGCGCTGTCCTGTTGGGCGTGTCATCCGGCATCTCCAGCCACAGCTTGTACGCGTCCGACCCCAGGCTCTCCCCCTTGCCCGACGCCACATCTACGTATCGCGCCTGCCTGGCCGGGTCGCGGCTTGTCAACAGGAACATCACTATCACGTCCCACCGCTCCCGAGAGGGCGGGTCGCGCCGCTTATCCAGGGCATAAGTCGCCCACCTGCTGTAGAGCTTGTCAAACGGGTCCGATGTTTGTTCGTTATCTGCCATGTATCCCTTTATCTCTTTGTTCCGCATACAACTTCCTACTCCGCCCGACTTCTCTGTACACGCCCAGCACCTGCTCTGCAGCGGCCTCCCAGGTAAACCGCGCAGCCCTCACGCGGCCGGCTTCACACAGCCTGTGCCGCAACTCCCCATCACTCAGCAAGCGCGAAAGCCCCTGCGCGATACTGTCCACCGAAAGCGCGTTCACCACCACCGCGGAGTCACCAACAACCTCAGCCAGCGCGCCGTCCTCCGACACAAGCACAGGCGTACCACACGACATCGCCTCCGCCACGGGCAGCCCAAATCCTTCATAAAGACTCGGATAAGCGAACACTTCGGCCATCCTGTAAAGTAGCGGTAGGTCGCCGTCATACACATAATCGACCAACACCACGCGCGCTCCCGCGGTCCCACTCTGGCGATTGACCCGCTCTGCTGCCGCCACTATCGGCTCATACAGCCAGCCTTTGCGCCCCGCCAGCACGAGCGCCACGTCACTCTTGCCACCGCGCACAGCCTGCTCGTACCCCGCGATCAGCCTCACGAGGTTCTTACGCGGCTCCAGCGTCCCGACGTGCAGCACAAACCTCTCAGGCAAGCCTAGTTTCCGCCGCAACGCCTCCCTCTCAGCCTTCTCAGCCCCCGCCTCACGTCGCCCCGCTGCCCTGAATCGCTCGTCCACGCCATTGTACACCGCTGTCACCTTCTCCTGGGGAACGCCCATCAAGCGTACAAGGTCGCGTTTCGTCTGCTCAGACACCGCAATGATCCTGTCAGCACGCCGCACAGCCCCCGGCACACTCTTGCTCAAAAAGCCCGCCAGCTTCGGCTCCGCGCACTCCGGCACTACCAGGAACGACAGGTCATGCACCGTAATTACGTCGGCCCCCGTCCTGTGCGGCGGCGATACAAAGTCGGGCGAATGCAGCACGTCACACCGCCCCGTAAATAAATCGACGGGCACAGGCAACCGCAGACGCTGCCAAACTGCAAACATTTCACGCACCGACATTGGCACCTCCACCCCCTTGAAATTGGGGTGCGCCTTCATAACGTGGCGCGCCTGCCGTTCCTCCGGCGTGCCGCGGGGCAACCCTCTGTTCGCGTAAAAGAGCGAATAGCGGTTGCGCCCGTCCAGCCGCGCCAGCGCCTCTACCAACGACCGCGTATACCGCGCCACTCCCGCGCCCGGATAAATGCCTGTTGTGTAGTCCAGAGCAATGTGCATGTTAGGCATCAAAAAGAGGCGTACCGGGATGTACACTTGCACGAGGGTTTGGAGGAGTCCCTGGCCTCTTTCCGGGCCTCCCAACTAGCAGGGAGGTGCAGGGGTCCGCCCCTGCCGGGGTACCAGGGGTGTCCCCTGGTCCACCTCTCTCCCTCTTCCTCCCCTCCCTTCAGGGAGGGGCCGGGCGTGGGTCTTCCCCCACCGAAATGGTTGGGACTATCCTCAAAAAGGGGGTACAGGGGGTATCCCCCGGTGAACATCACTTTGTGTTCTCCACTCCCTATTTCCGTCTGCTCAACAAGTACAGGATAATGCCGCCCGCTATCAGGCTCCAATAGTTGATCAGTCTGTCCAGCAGGGCTATAGACACGGCCAGGTTGTGGTTGTCTACAAACAGCGTCATCGACAGCACGACCGCGCCCTCTACCAGCCCCGCGCCGCCCGGCGTAAGAGGCAGCGTCGTCAGCAGTGAGCTCAGCAGCGCGATAAAGATCACAGCCGAGATCGTCACCGCGTGCGCATCGAGCGAGCGCGTAACAAAAAAGAGCCTCCCCGCCTCGCAAAGCCAGATCAATATGGTATAGCCCAACAGCACCGGCAGGCTGCGGCGCTTGAACGAAAGCAGGATTCCTTGCTGGAACGAGGTGAACTTCTCCTTGTACTTGCCCGGCACAAACCTGAGCAAGAGGTCGCCGAAGAAGCGCAGCCCCACCAGCCCTACTATAAGCGCAATCACCATCAGCGCGCCTACGAGCATTACCAACCCCAGGTCGAAATCGCCGCTCTTTGAGTTGCTCGACAATCGCTGGCCCACCAGCGTAAACGAAGCAGCCAGCAGCCCGAACAGCACCAGCAGGTCAATCACCCTCTCCGCGAGTATCGTCCCTATCGTGCTTGAGAAAGAAACGCCCGAGTTGCGCTTAAGCAAATAGCTGCGGTACGCATCGCCCAGCTTGGCAGGCACGATGCAGTTGACAAACCAGGATAGATAAATGATCTCTACCAGCCCATTCACGTTGGGCAGGTTGACGCTCTTGTCCTTGTCCAGCCCCACATTGTGGATCAACTTCCGCCAGCGCAGGCCTCGCAGCCAGAAAGCTGAATAGTAGATCAGGAACCCCAGCAGGAGCATGAACGGGTTCGCCGTCAGCATAGTGCTCCACGTGTCGGCGGGATTAATATCAAGGCGCGTGAAAATAAAGACGAGGATGACGATAGCCAGCGCAAAGGAGATAATAGTGCGGACATTGAGCAGTTTATGGCTCAACCAGTTGCGGTCTTCTGCAATGTCCTCTACGGGCTTCGACAGTACCGGCGCTTCGGCCTCCAGAAGGGCCTTCTCAGCGTCAGAAATCGGCGTTTCGCCCGTGTCAACATCGATCTCCGGCAGATCTATGAGGTCGTGCCGCCGGGGCGCAGTGGCCGGTATGTCGCCGTCGTTCTTCGGCTCAGACGATCTGAATCTGCCGTTTTGCAACGACTCTCCGGCCTCAGAAGCATTCTCATCTGGCCTCGTGCTATCTGACTTCTGGTATCCATCCCCGGTTGTGTGCGTACCGGCTCGGTACTTAGGATCCTCTATATCGGGCCTCCACTCCAGCAAAGCGCGGCGCACCACGCACCGCGAGAACATTCCCACTATTTTAGCACAAACGAATCTATCCTGTCCCGCCGCTCAACTAATCAGGTAGGTGTAGGTGCCCTCCCCTGCCGGGGTTCCAGGGTTGTCCCCTGGCCTCTTACCCTCTTTATGGGGTCTTCCCTCCCTTCAGGGAGCGGCCGGTGGTGGGTCTAGGCCTACTCCTCCACCATTATGCAAGACTTTTCCACAAGATGTATAATGCTTATTTAAGAAGAAAGTTTTGCCAGCCCAATGGCACACGCCGAAAGGACGCACGATGCAAACGATTGATCCGGTGAAAAGCAATCGCGCCATAAATCAACATTCCGCAAGAAAAAATAACTCGCAATCCCAAATAGATGATATTGTATCCGACGAACTCAAGTTTGGCCTCGAAGGCCTGACCTTCGACGACGTGCTGCTGGTCCCAACCTATTCTGAAGTCCTCCCCACCCCCGACTATATCTCTACCACCACCCTCTTCACGCCAACTATAACTCTAAACATTCCGGTGGTTTCCGCCGCGATGGACACTGTGACCGAGGGTCGCATGGCGATAGCAATGGCCCGCGAAGGCGGAATAGGCGTAATTCACCGTAATATGCCCATCGAGTACCAGGCCCGCGAGGTTGACAAGGTAAAGCGCTCGGAAGCAGGCATGATAGTTGAGCCGATAACGCTCGGCCCCGACCAACCCCTTCGCGACGCAATAGACCTCATGTCCCATTACCACATTTCCGGCGTGCCCATCACCCGCGGCGAACAACTGGTGGGCATCCTCACCAACCGCGACATCCGCTTCGCCGAAGCCGCCGATTATGAACGTCCCATCTCCGACTTCATGACCCAGGCCCCCCTCGTGACCGCGCCTCTCGGCACCACCCTCGAACAGGCTCAATCCATCCTCCGCAAACACAAGATCGAGAAATTGCCCGTCGTCGATGATAACGGCATCCTCAAAGGTCTGATAACCGTTAAAGATATCCAGAAGAAGACCCAGTACCCCAACGCCACCAAAGACGCCCAGGGGCGCTTGCGCGTAGCCGCCGCCGTGGGTGTTGGCCCCGACGCAATGGAGAGGGTAGCGGCTCTCATTGAGGCCGGAGTGGACGCCCTGGTGGTCGACACCGCCCACGGCCACACGAAGGGCGTCATAGACACAGTCCGCCGCATCAAAGCCCACTACGAAATCCCCATCGTAGCAGGCAATGTCGCCACCGCGGACGGTGCGCTCGCCCTTATAGACGTGGGGGCGGATGCAATTAAAGTGGGCATGGGGCCAGGCTCTATCTGCACAACCCGCGTCGTTTCAGGGGCAGGCATGCCCCAGATCACCGCCATATGGGAAACCTATAAGGTGTGCAGCCGGTACAACGTGCCCGTCATAGCCGATGGAGGCATCCAGTACAGCGGCGACATCGCGAAAGCAATCGCTGCCGGGGCCGACACCGTCATGCTCGGCAGCCTTCTCGCGGGCGTGGACGAGAGCCCCGGCGAAATCATCCTCTACCAGGGCGAGCGCTTCAAGGAATACCGCGGCATGGGCAGCCTGGGCGCGATGAAACAGCGCTCATTCAGCAAGGACCGCTACGGGCAGCACGAAATAGACAATGCAAACAAGCTTGTGCCAGAGGGCATAGAGGCTCGCGTCCAGTACAAGGGTCCTATCGGCACTCTACTCTACCAACTGGTGGGCGGCCTCAGAAGCGGCATGGGCTACCTCGGCGCCGCCGACATAGAAACCCTCCACAGGACCTCCCGCTTCATTCGCATCTCCGGCGCGGGCCTCCGCGAAAGCCACCCCCACGACGTTGTCGTCACGAAAGAAGCCCCCAACTACGGTCAGGGGCGTTAGCACAGCCAACAGAGAAGGGGAGTGCCTACTCAGGCCTACCCCTTCCCTACCTCCTAAGGTTCGCGACTTACTGCCTCAGCATCTCCCGGCTGTTTTGAGCTCTCAACCATGTCACGGCTTCTGTCGTGAAGCGCATCCGTCGAGTCTTCCACTTCTTCGCCTGTGCGCTCCCGCCAACGGCTCGTATCGTCCGCTGCGTTTTGCATGTCGCCCTGCCCGTCTCTTTGCCTTCTGTTTTGCGGGCGACCTGCCTGTTTCTCGCCTTTGCCGGCGTCCTTTGATGTAGGGTCAGTCATCCCTTTCCCCCCTTCCTATGAACTCTAAAACGGCACGGCGTATTATGCCAACACGCCGGTCACGGTATACTGGAAAAAGCACATTATGTGCCAATACCCGGATCTTCCGCCCCGCCATCACGTTCCCTCATGGCACAAGACTTGCACACATGTACACCCGCAGACCACTAGACGGTAAGTAGCTTTCAATAACCCATGTCCAACAACAACCAAAATCCAATTTCATCGGGCAACGACGACCTCTCAACGCTTCCACCTGATACGGCCGGCGGCCCCTACGTGCAAATGGATGGCGAGATCGATCTTGATCCGGAATCGCAGTTACAGGTTCCTCTCCCCGTAGACACCCACTCCGCCCCTCTGGACCACCCGGCAAACCCACTCCCTATTACTGCGGAGGAGGTCCTGGAAGCCGAGGAAAAGACGGCGCACGACGAACAACCTCCACCCGCGCCCGCCCCAGGCACACCCGCGACCCCGGTCGCGCAGGCGGCACAAACCGTCGTAGTAAGCGCCAAGCAGGCGGCCCAGCAGGTAACCGCCGCTGTCCAGCAAAGCGCACAGAAGATCACTGTAGCTCCAAGACAGGCGATCTACAGAGGCAGGCGATTTCTGGCGATTTATGGGGGATTAACGGGCGCGGCAGCCGTTGTGGCGCTGCTGGCGCGCAAGCATCGCTACTTCGTAGGCGACGTAGGCATCGCCCGCGTCATCCAGGAGCCCGAATCGCGTCTCTACAACGCCCTCATGCACGCCGTGAGCGAGCTTGGCTGGCGGTGGATCAGCGTCGGCACGAGAGTGTCTGTAACTTCTCTAATGTGGGCTGCGGGTTTCCGCATGGAAAGCGCCTTCACCCTCTCCACCTGGTCGGGCGATGTTCTAACAGGCCTCATCAAAGCTCGCGTCCTGCGGCCCCGCCCCACCAAAGACCTTGTTCGGGTGGTCAGCCAGCTAGGCGAAGCCAGCTTTCCGTCGGGCCATGTAGTACATTACGTCACTTTCTACGGCTTCCTGTTCTACCTGGTGTTTACCCACCTGAAGAAGCGCTGGTTCCGCACGGCCCTTTTGACCCTGCTGGCAGGTCTGATCCTGCTCGTCGGGCCTTCGCGAGTTTACATGGGGCATCACTGGCCCTCGGACGTCGGCGGGGCCTATCTTGTGGGCACGCTCTGGCTCGGCCTCATCATAATCGCCTATATCGAGACAAAGGCGAACTACACCCTCCATACCCAGCCACCATTCTTCGTGAAGCGCCCCGCGCAGCTCACCTAGAGCCCACTACTCAATGCGGGCGCCTCGCTCCAAGCCCACCCGGTTCGGCTGATTAAGCTCCCCCTTCCTTTGTCATTCTGAACGCAGTGAAGAATCACTTCGCGATCGTGTCGCTACAAGGACGGCCCTTGCGCTCTAACTGATACAACCGACTGCGCTCTCTAATTCATGTTGCTCACGTTACCGAGCAAACCCCGCGCATGATACGTCCCGGTTAAATAGAGCGTTTCCGGCTCCCGGCAGTTGCGCCCATCGCCCTTCCATACCAGGAACCGGAAACGACAAATTGTTGTTAGTCCAGCCCCCTGGACGTATCATCCAGCGTATCACGGGTGTCATCCGCCAGGTCATCTGCTTTGTCTGACAGGTCACCCGCCATGTTGCCCGCTCCACTCCCCAGGTCGTCCGCTACGCCGCTTACGTTGTCTGCCGCATCGCGCATCCCACGGTCAAATGTGTCAGCAACATCCTGTGCTCCGCTATCAAGGTCATCCGCGGCGTTGCGCACCATGCTACCGGCGTCGCCCGCGGCATTCCGGGCACTATCGTCTATCCCGCCGAAAGTATCGCGAGCGGCCCCGCCTATGTTATCAGCAGCATCTCGCGCTCCGCTTCCGATGTTGTCTGCGGCATTCCGCGCGCTGTCGTCCAGGCCGCCAATGGTGTCGCGTGCCGCGCCGCTTATATTATCGGCTGCATCGCGTGCTCCGCTGCCCACATTACCTACAGCATCCTTCGCTTTGTCGACCACATTGCCGGCTGCGTCACCTACGTTGCCTGCTACATCACCGAGTTTGCCCGCAGCACCCTGGGCGACATCACCCACTTTACCTGCAGTATCTTGGGCAGCATTCGAAACGTTGCCTGCCGCATCACTGGTAGCATCTTTCGCGCTTCCAAATGCGTCGCTGATGGTCTCACCAATCTTGTGGAAGAAATCGCCGACCTTGTCTGTGAAGCTCTCCCCTGCATCCGAAGCCGCGTTCGCTGCGTCGTTAGCGGTCTGTCCGGCCTTGTCCAGTGAATCATCCAATCGGTTATTGTCCATGACTTTCCCCCTTCGTCGAACTTGTGGGCCCGAATCGTAACAACCCCTGCCCACAATATTCAGTGATAACATGCCACCGATCGTCAGGCTCATTTTACCCATTTCCGTGTGGACCGACAAGGCTTGGGAAATCACGTTTGTCCACCGGCATCTGCCCTAATTCTGAGCACTAACCCCTTACCAAAGTACCGCACCCTTCAGCCTGTTGATCCTTTATACTGGTACAAGCAAACATCGGGAGACACGAATGGATAATGCCAACCCACAATCCCCAGCGCCCACGGGCCCATCTCAGGACGCCCCAGGATTGCCCACCATACCGAACGGCTGGTACGGGCAACCGCCACCTTCTCAATCCTACCTGCCATACCACCCTGCACCTAAGGCGCCACGCGCCCCTATGTCCGGCCGGGCCCGCCTCGTCTGGGCATTGGTGGTGCTAATCGCGATAGCGGCCTGCGTTTGGCTATTCCTGGTCGGCCAGCTATTCACTTTCATGCAGATAGGCATAGTTTTCGTGCCATTGGCCGGGCTAGCCGCGCTCGCTTACGTTGGTGCGCGAACCCCCGCTGCCTCAATAGCGGCCTACATCCTCCTGTTCTTCGTGGGCATAGGCGTTGTGCTCAACTCGCTCACCTACATCCTCTTCGGCTTCGTGAAAGACTGGACCAAATTCAACGCGCTCCTATCCAATCCTGTCGGCGTAGACCGTTCTACCATACTGGATATCTTCGCCCCGAACACTGGTCCCGGCCTGCTCTGGGGCTTATTGCTCCTCTTCCTCGCCGCGCTCCTATCTGCTGCCATGCTCCTCAGGCCTGTGCGCAAAGCCGTCTCGCGCATCATGCCCATTGACCCCGATAACTTCGTCCACAAAATAGCGCTCTCCATCCTTACCCTCATCCTCCTCACCTCGTTCATCCCACTTATAGTGCTCGGCGGCACGCCTCCCCTCCTCACCCTCGTAAACGGTGCCGGCAACAGTTCGCTCAATAGCGCGCTGAGCGTCGGTCCCGAAAGCCTTGTCTACCAGTTTATCTGGACGATCCCCGCTGCCTTTATCGCGGCAGGCTGGCCGATAGCCCGAACACTCCAGGCCGCCCTTGTGCGGCTCGGCTTTGTACGCCCCACGCCCACCCAGGTAATCTTCGGCCTCGCGTTCGGCCTCGCACTGGCTGCCATTGCAGCATTCGTCATCGACCCCGCGATCAACTGGATATGGCAAACAATCGGCTGGCCCACCACAGACTCAGCGGCCTTCAATAAACTGCTCACCAACCTTGTAACGCCCCTCGGCGCTGTGCTCATAGGCGTAACCGCAGGCGTGGGCGAGGAAATGGCGGTGCGCGGCCTCCTCCAGCCCCGCATCGGCCTCATCGCCTCTAACCTCGTCTTCACCAGCCTACACGCCTTCCAGTACGGCCTGGACGCCCTCCTGAGCGTGTTCATAATCGGCCTCATCCTCGGCATTATTCGCGCCCGCTCCAACACCACCACTTCGGCCATAGTCCACGGCGTCTACGACTTCGCCCTCGTCATGTCAAGCATTATTTTCGTCAGCCAGTAACATTACCTCCCAAGTTAATCCATCTGCTCCCAGCCGCTTGCACCACAGGCGGCTATTCGTCCATGCCACAACACACAGGAAAGTCAAAATGCGCACAATTCAAACCTGAATCCCCACGCACAAACTTGACAATGCTACACTCAATCCTTATAATGAAGAGGTACTCATATAATTCCACATACCACGCGCACAATCACCCGATGCCCTGCTATTAATCCCCTACTTTCCCCATTACTCTGATATGCAATACAAAGACTATTACAATGTGCTTGGCGTCAAAAAAGGCGCCACAGAAAAAGAAATCAAATCAGCATACCGTAAGCTGGCTCGTAAATTCCACCCCGACCTGAACCCCAACGACCGCGAGGCCGAGGCCAAGTTCAAGGAGATAAACGAGGCTTACGAAGTGCTGAGCGATTCCGAAAAGCGCAAGAAGTACAATGAGTTCGGCTCTGACTGGGAACGCTACCAGCACACCGAGGGTGCTCCCGGCGGCTTCGACTTCTCCCAGTACTCCCAGTCCTATGGCAACGCAGGGCCGGGCGGCGTTCGCTACACCACAACCGGTGGCGAAGGCGCGGAAGACTTCTCCGATTTCTTCGAGATGCTCTTCGGCCGGGGCAGCCGTACAAGCACAGCCAACCCATACTACTCAGGTGGTCGCACCCGCACCATCCCCCGTCCGGGCGAAGATTACCAGCACAACCTGGATGTCACCCTCGAAGAGGCCTTTACAGGCACCCAGCGTGTCCTACAGATGGACGTGCCCGAGGTCTGTCCTACGTGCAACGGCACCGGCATAGTCGGCAACAAAGTATGTTCCACCTGCAACGGAGCAGGCACAGTATCGCGCACAAAGCGCATCGAGGTTAAAATCCCGGCAGGCGTGCATACTGGCGCACGCGTACGCGTGGGCGGCGAAGGTGGCGGTGGCTCGGGAGGCGGAGGCCGCGGCGATCTCTACCTGAAGATCACCGTCTTGCCCAACTCCCGCTTCGAGCGCAAAGGCGATGACCTTTACACAACTATCCAGACTCCCATCTACACAGCCGTACTTGGGGGCGAGGTAGAGGTGCCCACACCCAGAGGCACGAGACTTGCTCTTAAGATCCCTGCAAGCACTCAGAATGGGCGCACGTTTAAGCTCACCGGCCAGGGAATGCCCAAACTGAAGCAACCCGACAAAAGAGGCGACCTTTACGCTCGCATTGAAGTACAACTTCCAACCACCCTCGGAGAGCGTGAAAAACAACTATTTGACGAGTTGCAACGTATATATAATGAGCGAGCGGAAGGTTAGAGTATGAGTACCGAGACCAACCCTCACCTCGAAAAGAGGGAAGAAGCAGAGCAAAAGGGTACGCACCACAGACGCTCCCAGGCCGGTTCGGAAGCGCGAGCACGCCACGACGCTGCCGTCAACACGGAAGCTCATCCCCGCTACGTCATCAGCATTGCCGCTGAAATCCTGGGCGTACATCCTCAAACCCTCCGGTTGTACGAACGCGAAGGCCTTGTCGAACCGCAACGAAGCGGCGGCAAAATTCGCCTCTACTCCGAGCGCGACATCGATCGGGTACGCTCGATCATGCGCCTAACCAACGACCTTGGGGTCAACCTGGCGGGCGCAGATGCCATCCTTTATATGCGCGAGCGAATGCTCAGACTGTACGAAGAAATGGCCCGCACCCGCGATGAGCTTCTGGCCGAACTGGAAGAATTACGTCGCGAACTCGATGTCGATTAGTGGTATAGTAGTATAGTAACTGACAGGTGATCGGCATCTCATGCGACCGGTATAATTGCCCACCAATTAGCATCAGCCCGCTTCGTGCAAATCGATAATCCCCACTGTCAATACCGTTATACTACCCCTACCCGAACACCCTTACCCGCACCGGAGCCCACCACACTCCACGGTCATACCACATACGGCAAGAATAAGATACACAATAAGAGGTACACAACACATAACCCACGTAAGCGTAGCATAAGTGCAGATAAGACGAATATAATAGACATTACTTCTCGGATTATGAGACAGAAAAGTGAGAATTGAACCATGATGAGCAGATTTACAGAAAAAGCACAGGAAGCTTTGCAACAGGCACAGAAGATCATGTTCTCCAAGCAGCACACGCAGCTTGATGTAGAACACGTATTCCTGGCCCTCCTGCAGCAGCGACAATCCGTGCCGGCGCAGATCATCACGCGCCTCGGCGGTGACGTACAGGCCATAACCCGCCAGTTGGAGAGCCAGCTTAACGCGACCGCCAACTTCGCGACATCCGCCAGGGGCAGCGCCACGGGCTATATCACCCTCCGCGCCAACCGTGTGCTTACAGGCGCGGCTGAAGAAGCAGACCGCCTCAACGACGAGTTTATCTCCGTTGAGCACCTCCTCCTTGCCATTGCCGACGAGCGTGGTGGCGCGACAGGCCGTATTCTGATGCAAGCCGACATAGACAAAGAAAAGATCTATGCAAGCCTGCGCGATATCAGGGGCGACCGCCGTGTCACCGACCAGAACCCTGAGGAACACTACGAAGCCCTCGAGCGCTTCACAGTCGACCTCACCAAACTGGCTCGCGAAGATCAGCTCGATCCGGTAATCGGCCGTGCCGACGAGATCCAGCGCGTGATGCAGGTGCTTGTCCGCCGCACAAAGAACAACCCTGTGCTTATCGGCGAACCCGGCGTGGGCAAAACCGCCATCGCTGAGGGTCTCGCCCGGGCAATAGCCGCAGACGCCGTCCCCGACCTCCTGAAAGGCAAGCGGGTGCTCGCACTCGACCTGCCCGCCATGGTCGCAGGCTCCAAGTTCCGCGGTGAGTTCGAAGAGCGGCTCAAGACCGTAATGGAAGAGATCAAGCGCGCCCGCAAGGAGATCATCCTCTTTATAGATGAGCTTCACACTATCGTCGGTGCAGGCGCGGCTGAAGGCGCCCTCGATGCCGCTAACATACTCAAGCCCGCCCTGGCGCGTGGTGAGTTGCAGTGCATCGGCGCGACCACCCTCAACGAATACCGCAAGATCGAGAAAGACCAGGCACTCGAGCGACGTTTCGCCCCCGTGTTCGTCGAGCAGCCCTCAGTAGAGGACGCAATCGAGATCCTGCGCGGCCTCAAGCCTCGCTACGAAGCGCACCACAACCTGCGCATCACCGACGAAGCCGTACAGGCAGCCGTGCGACTCTCCAGCCGCTATATTCAGGACCGCTTCCTCCCCGACAAGGCTATTGACCTGATGGACGAAGCAGCCTCTAAAGTGCGCCTGGCCGTGTTCAACCTGCCCCCCGACCTGCGCGAAATCCAGAACAATCTGGACGAGCTCCAGAAGCAAGAGGAAGACGCCGCAAGCAAGCAGGACTACCAGCACGCCGCTGTCCTGAAGTCGGAACGCATCCAGATGGAAGAAGACTTCGAAGGCAAGCGACACGAATGGTTCTCCACCCACAACATCGATGAGAGCGTGGGCGAGGAAGACGTAGCCCAGGTGGTCGCCATGTGGACTGGCGTACCCGTCCAGCGCATGGTGCAAGAAGAGATGTCTCGCCTTCTGGAGATGGAAACCGAGATCAAGAAGCGTGTGGTCGGTCAGAAGGAAGCCATCGAAGCGGTATCCGACGCAATCAGGCGTGCCCGCTCCGGTCTCCGCGACCCTCGCCGCCCGATCGGCTCCTTCATCTTCGTCGGCCCCACAGGCGTCGGCAAAACCGAGCTTGCCAAGTCCCTCGCCGAGTACATGTTCGGCTCTGAAGATGCAATCGTGCGCGTGGACATGAGCGAGTACGGCGAGCGACACACTGTTGCCCGCATGATCGGCTCACCTCCAGGCTATGTCGGCTACGATGAGGGCGGACAGCTAACCGAGTCGGTGCGACGCAGACCCTACCAGGTAGTCCTCTTCGACGAGATCGAAAAGGCCCACCCAGAAGTGTTCAACTCGCTCCTGCAGGTGCTCGACGATGGCCGCCTCACAGACGGTCATGGCCGCACGGTCGACTTCAGCAACACGCTTATCATCATGACCTCGAACGTCGGTACGGAGTTCCTGCCCAAGCAAGCCAACTTCGGCTTCTTACCCAAGGGCTACAACGAAACCGACATACGGGAAGTGCAGAAGCGCGTTGACGAAGCCCTCCGCAACACCTTCCGCCCCGAGTTCCTCAACCGTATCGACGACATCATCATCTTCAGGCATCTCAGCCTCGAAGAGCTGACACAAATCGTCGACATCCAGGCGGGCGAACTGGCCGCCAGGCTCGCCTTCACAGGCATTGGCCTCCGGCTCGAGGAGTCCGTCAAGGTCCACCTCGCTGAAGTCGGTTACGATAAGAACTTCGGTGCGCGCCCCCTCAAGAGGGCCATCCAGCGCGAGTTGGAAACCCCTCTCAGCAAGCGCCTCCTGAGCGGCGACGTAAAGGCAGGCGACACTATCGTGGCCACCTACACTCCAGAAGAAGGCACAACCTTCGCGGTAGAAAAGACAGCTACAGTGAGCCCGGATGCGGTCCCGGTAAAGGTAGACACCGTAACCGTATAAGCCTACAGCTTACAAGCACAAGCACACACGAAAGCCCACGTTTTTGAACGGGGGCTTCGTTTTGCCTAATTTCTTCAACAGGTCACTTCACCCTCAGAATTCTCAACACCAGTCCATGTTGTTGCCCTTCAAGCGAAAAGGAGTGGTTATCACCCTCTCCTGAATAGGCGAGCCATCTCCCATCCGGAGATAAGAGAAGGTGATTAAATGGGTCAGAAACGTCCTTCAGGAAAGTCGAAGCAGGGACCGATACTTCCTGCACTTGGCCTGATGCCAGATTTGTGACTGTAAGCCTGTCGTCCCGCAAAACGAGCAAACGCCCATAGTCATCTATATTCCACTGGTTGGCCTTCGGATCCCCTAAATCTACAGTTCCCAATTGGCCATCAGGCTTCCTGAGATAGAGCGGCATCTCTAGTCGAATGCCCGCGCTGGAATAAGGCATTATATACAATGACCCATCGTCGCTTGTAGCGACCAGGTCCAGAGTACCTATCCTAGCCCGATCTGACATACTCCAATCAGAGTCGCGCACCAAAATAGTATCGGTGCCATCCAACCCAAACCTGTGTAGGGTATCTTTACTACTATAAAGTACCGAATCACTATTGTGGTCCCATTTCAACGGTTTGGCTCCTAAGTGAATGCCAACCTGATCCAGTCCAAGCTTCGATAGATCGATTCTGCTAACTTCTCCCGTGTTGCCATGCCAGATTGCGACAGATAACGGGACTGAGAGATACTCACATGGGTCGGGGCACATCTGATGCTGGTTTGCCAGAAGTTGTTGCCCCCTAGATCCGCCAGTTACTGGTAGCGTCTCCACCCAGGATACGCTTTGCCCATCGGGAGCAGCGCTCAGGCTCAGAACCCAACGGCCCGTCGCGGAGAGCGCTGTTGGCGGGTTGGTATACGGAGGCGCAATCCTGTCGACTTCCTCACCCGTAGCAGTGTCTTTGCTGATAAATACCGTTCCATCGGGGAGTGTGCCAAGCAGAAATCCCTTGAATATGTAGGTCTTGCGATTTACTATATCCGCGAGGAGAAGCGTGCCATTCCAGTCTCTCTGCGCGCTAGGTTCATCCGGTTGTAATTGAGCACCCATAACAACGAACGCATTTTGCCCGGCCCAGCTAGCAGAGCCTGTTTCAAATATCATCTGCTGGCCTTTGGGATGGACTTCATCTCCGGCCCACTGGGGTTTCGCGCGTTCAGGTGTATAGACCGTTTCAACAGCACCTGCTCGCACATCGGATAGATAGATTCGGTGGTAGTCGCCTCCGTTATTCAGGTCGAGAAATACCGCCATCTCACCATCCGGGCGGGCGTAGGCACTCATTCCCACTTGATATCCTGGCAAATGCTCGACAATGCCTCTGTCCAAATTCAGCATATAGGCTTCGTGGATGCTGCCGGTATCAAAGACCGTAGATAACCAACTCACAAGTAAACGTTCCGGTCCTATCCATGGACTCATATTGCCATATCCCTGCGCGCCGTAGCTCACAACGCCCCTATTGGCATACAAGTCGTAGCCGTCTGCATATGGCTTGAACGTAACGCCATCAGTGATTGTGACGGACAGGTCGATTGTAGGGGTCGTATTAGGGGCCGGAATGGTTGTCTTAGGCAACGGTTGATCTGTGGCAAGATTGTCAGCCCAGGTGAGGAATCCGACAACCACAATAACCGCAACGATTATCAGCGAAGCAAGCACTGTGATAGCTCGACGTGGGGTGATGTCTTTCATACGCTTAGCTTTTACTGAGTACAGGAACGAAATGTACTGACCAAAGCGCGGCTGGTCGCCAGGTAAAACGCAAATTAAGGCACTGCCAACGAAGCGATCTCCATGATAGACCAGTAGACCGCTAATGCCGCCACAATCAGCAAAAGCAAGCAGCCAAGTATGGGTCGCGCATTCTTCGTATTCACTATCTACTTTCACACCATGCGCAGGAACATGGTTCACCTGATACTCGGCTGGTAACCGGGATACAAAAAGGACGAAGGCTTACCACCTTCGTCCTTTTCTGACTGCCTTATTTACTGCTCCCCGCCCAGAATGTCGGCAACAGCCCGTGCTGCCCTCACGTTCTCCTCTGGCGAGTCTGGTGATATCGAGCACGCGGGGCCGAGCATGAACCTGCGCCCGCCGGTCTGCTCTCGCGCCACGCGAGCCTCCACCTTAATGTGGGCAGGGTTGCCGTCGCGCAGCGTCTCGTTCTTCCACCCACCGATCACCGTCTTCGACGTGTTTATCTGCACTTCGCGCAGCCCCGGGTTGCCCGGCGACCCTACCGCCCAGTTGATCGCGTGCACAGGATAATCACCCAGCGCGAACAGCAGGTTGTTATTCTTGCATATGTGTAACACGTTGAACGGGGCGCCCTGCACCGCGTCCAGCACCCGCAAATCATAAGGCCTGGCCCACTCCGCATACTGCTTCTCGTCCAGCAAGTCGCGGCTGGCCCAATCCGTCGTCGCGAAGAATATCCCGCTGGCGCCGGCCTTCAGACAGGCTCCTGCAAAGTCCACGAACGTCGCCGTAATCACCTCCAGCGCGCCCTTCAGTACATCGGGATGGTTTTGCATCAGGTCCGGGATCGCCACCTTCGGGTTGTCCACCAGATCGGCAGCTATCGAAAGCGGGCTAAACACAGTCTCAATGAAGTACGTCTCGCCGCCCAAACTTTCGCCGATCCGCTCCAGCGTCTCCAGTTGCTCGCCCAACGCGCCCCGGTCGGTCGGAAGCTGCTTCAGCTTACCCCAGTCCTCCACCGACTCGACAGCATATTTCGTCACCACGGGCTTATCCAGCGGCCCGCCCGCTCCATAGTTGGTCGTAACGCCCCAGTCCTCTACATGATAAGAGGCGCGTGGGTTCACCTTCATCCAATCCCAATCATATTTCTTGTGGAACGCCAGCATCGCGCCCGCCAGGTCTTCAGCCGACCGCTCGCACTCGAAAAAGTGCCGCCACAGCGTCACTGGCGGCCGGTCTATCGGCCCATTGGTCAGCGCCGCCTCAATGCGTGCCTTCTTGCTCATCTTGCTTGCCACCGTCGCGTCCATAGGTGTAGGCATCACTTGTATTCCCCTTCGTTGGTTAGTAATGGCGTCCCGCTCTTGAGCTAGGCCACAGGCTCCATACCGAATTATCCATGTTCGCCGTCTATCTCGCAAGACGGGCCAGTCGTCGGTCGTAAAGTCATACGCCATTCATCGCCTGTTGTCTCGAATTAGCATCTACGACCTACGATCTACGCGTCATCCCTACGTAACTCTGCGTAACTCATGCAGTATAGAGCCCAAAAACGGCCAAAAACGCTGGCGATCGTGCTTTCCATCTGGTTATAATCGCAAAGTTGTCGATGCCTATGCCCAACGGCTTCTACAACGCGCAATAACAACACCTATAGAAGGAGTTCCTTTACCATGCGTTTGTTCTCGTCGTCCAGAAAACATAGATCAATCCTCGCAATCTTCGCCGCACTTCTCGCGGTATCCCTCTTTACTTTCGCCCTCCCCTCGGCCAACCAGGCCGGTGCTTACTCAGCTTATTCAGTACGTACCCCCTTCCTCACCCTCCCGTTCGAATCAACTTCTCGAATGCAAATCCTGTCAGGCTGGTACTATAACGGCAGTGGCCGATACCATGGCGGCATCGACTTCATCAACGGCAACTATAACAACGTCAGCAGCTGGCGCACCTTCCCCGTCTTCGCTGCAGCCGACGGCGAGGCCTGCGGCAACTGCTCTTCCCGCCAGGGCAACGCTGTCTTCATCAAGCACAAAGTTGACGGCGTAACCTATTACACCTACTACGGCCACCTCGCCTCTATCTCCACCGCCATCCCTAAGGGCTCGCAGTCCCACACGGTACACGTCGTCCGTGGCCAGTATCTGGGCATGGCAGGCGACACGGGGGCAAGCGGCCTCGTCCACCTCCACTTCGCCCTTATGAACGCCTACAGCACACCCATCGATCCCTATAGCATCAACAGGCTGCGTGGCTGGTATCCCGCCCCCACAGCCGGCCAGTACCCTGCCATAGGTTGGTTCCTGGGCAACTAGCCCAACAATCCAAAATCACAAGCGACAAATCAGAAACCCCCGCCGGTGCGGGGGTCTCTGCCATTAAGGAGGAAGGAGCTGAATCTTCCGAACTGTTTATGTCGGTTAAGTATACGCAGGTGGTTACACTTTGGATCTTGCCCAATGCTGTAATTGTCTCGTAAGCCTTCCGTAAGACGATTTACGACTACGTCACTCCCACATGCGATGATTGTGCTCAGTCGGCATGTAAGGCGCTCACAATTGTGTGAGGTCACTACCGAAATCAATCAGAAGGGACATAACAAATAGATCCCTATTCCAAGGAGGAACAAGAAATGTCTAAAGTCGCAGGAACGTTGTTCACAAGGTACGCAAGGTTACTGGTAGTGGCCGCCCTCTTGCTCGCGTCGTTTGCAGTCGTGAGC
>JBBRDO010000043.1:0-35305 GCA_038203825.1 Chloroflexia bacterium
CGCTCTTGTCGAACGATCTCTAGCTCACGCTTCAGCCTGTGTACTTCAGCCTGTGTACTTCAGCCTCCGCGTCGCTCTGGTGTCCTGTGCCTGGGAAGGCTTGCTCCACATTTTGCTCCTTCCTATTGATTGCCTTTTCCCATAGGTGGATCTGTCCAGGATACAATCCAAGTTCTCGTTCCAGATCAGCCTTGGTCTTGCCGCTACTCTTGAGCAATTGCAATGTTTCAAGCTTGAATTCTCGGCTGTACGCTCTCTTGGGTGGCATCTGGCTTGTCTGGTTAGTCTGGGTAATTGGTGATTTCTTAGGCATCATTTACTTCTTCTCCCGTATTGTAGATGAGAGTCTTCCTCTCGTCCACTTTGTCGGGGGATGCCCAACTTACGACTCCGTACCCTTGCAATAGCGTCAGCGCTGTGATATAATTATCACGTACGAGCGTGCGCAAGCAGGTGCGCTGTACCCCTTTGTGCGGGGGGAGATGCCAGAGAGGTCGAATGGGGCCGCCTGCTAAGCGGTTAAGCGGCGTTTAGCTGCTTCTAGGGTTCGAATCCCTATCTCCCCGCCCCCCTTATTGTTTCTTTTCCCAATACCCTATCCCTCATCTATAGCGGTCCTATATCCCTCCATATCTCTACCCTCATTGTCTATATAGTTCATTCGGTTGTTTCGCGCCCACTATGAATCTGGTCGGTAGCTCCCGGCGATCTAAGTCGCGGTTTACGCAATCAACCGCTCTCCGTATGTACTAGCTACTTTGCATTTGTGCCTGGCCCGTAAGCTGTGGCCCCTGCTGTTTGTGCATATCGCATAGATGTTCTTTCGTTACTGTAATATGGGAATCCATACGTCTCACGACAGTCCCACGTTCTTATTCCCTGGACACCATCTACGAACCTCGCACCCGCTCCATGAGGAGAACGTTATTACAAACCTTATTGCAATGGAAAATCGAAGAAATGCAGTACACAGGCGCGCTTCAAGGGATAATTAGCGCCGCATTTCACACAACCCGCTATATCACAGCCGTGTATCACGGAGCGTAATTATCAAGTATCGTGGAGTCCTAAGTATCCTGGTCGCAGGCCGGCAAATAAAGCTGGCCTCTAACCTCGACCCTTGCCCACTGGAGAATCGAACCTAATGGACAGAGATCAAAAACAAAACGTCAACGGCAACAGCACTAGAAGTGGAAGCGGCAGCGGAAGCGGCAGCGGAAGCGGCAGCAGCTACGCCCGTTACAACCGCCATAGAGGCGGAACAAAAAAGGCCACCGGCAGAACCCGAGACCCAATGGGCCTCATGGACTCCATGGACGATGGTGGCTATCCTAATTCCACCGCTACCCTGGGCGACGGCGGCAACGGCGTAGGGGGGTTGATCTTGCCGGAAGGCGTGAGCACCGGCCTGACAGGCCCCTCCAAAGTCCTTGCCACGCTGGCCGAGCTCGAAGCGCGCACAATGGATGACCTCCAGGAAGTCGCCAAAGAGCTAGAGCTTACAGGCCTTAGCCGCATCAAGAAACACGACCTCGCCTTGCGCATCCTGCAAGCTCAGACCGAGGAGCAGGGCAACATCTTCAAGCGAGGCATCCTTGACGTCATGGACGACGGGTTCGGCTTTATGCGCGTGCAAAGCTATCTGCCCAGCCCCAATGACGTCTACGTAAGCCAGAGCCAGATACGCCGCTTTAGCCTGCGTCCGGGCGATGTGGTCCTCGGGCAGGTGCGCCAGCCCAAAGAAGGCGAGAAATACTACAGCCTTCTGCGCGTAGAAGCGATCAACGGCCTTGATGCTGAAACCGCCAAGAAGCGGCCCCACTTCAGCGACCTTACCCCAATTTTCCCGACCTCCATGTACAACCTGGAGACCACCCCTCAGCAAGTGTCCATGCGCTTGTTGAACCTGGTTGCTCCCGTAGGACGAGGCCAGCGCGGTCTTATCGTTTCGCCTCCAAAGGCGGGTAAGACCCTCCTCCTCAAGGCCATAGCTAATGGCATCGCCGCCAACTACGGAGAGGAAGCCCACCTCATGGTATGCCTCATCGGCGAGCGGCCCGAGGAAGTAACCGACATGGTGCGCTCCGTGCACGGCGAAGTGGTCGCCTCCACCTTCGATGAGCCTGTGGAAGACCACGCCAAAGTAGCTGAGCTAACCCTCGAGCGCGCCAAGCGCCTCGTAGAAGATGGCAAGGACGTCGTAATCCTGCTCGACTCCATAACCCGCCTGTCTCGGGCATACAACGCCCTCATGCCCCCCTCGGGACGCACCCTCTCCGGCGGTATGGACCCCAGCGCTCTCTACCCTCCCAAGCGATTCTTCGGCGCGGCCCGCAACATCGAAGAAGGCGGCTCACTAACCATCATCGCCACCTGCCTCGTGGATACAGGTTCGCGTATGGACGACGTAGTCTACGAAGAGTTCAAGGGCACAGGCAACATGGAACTCCACCTCGACAGAAAGCTCGCAGAGAAGCGCGTGTTCCCCGCAATCGATATTCCCAAGTCCGGCACTCGCCGCGAAGAAATGCTGTTCGACGAGAGCACATACAAGCAGGTGCTAACAATGCGTCGTATGGTGAGCGTACTGGGCGGCACCGAAGGCCTGGAACTGCTGCTGGCCCGCCTCATAAAGACCAAGACCAACGTTGAATTCCTGGCGACTTTGACAAAAGACATTCTATAATAGTTACCATCAAACACAAAAGGGGCTGTGCGTACACAGCCCCTTTTGTGTTCAAAGTCCTGGTTGTCTCTACCCCTTCACCCCGCCTATCGTCAGGCCCGAGACGATCCACTTCTGTAGCACGAAGAACAGTACCAGGATCGGCACGGACATCACTATCGAGAGCGCGGCGAAGTCCGACCAACGTGTGTTGGCGCTATACTGGCCCACCATTCCCGCCAGGAGCATCGGTAGAGTAAACCTCTCCGGCTTGCTCAGGAACACCCACGCCATCAGGTACTCCGACCACCCCGACATGAACGAAAACAGGATAGTTACCGCGAACGCCGGCAGCGACAAAGGCAGCACCACGCGCCTGAACGCCTGGAACTGGCTCGCACCGTCGATCAGTGCCGCTTCTTCAAGATCCTTCGGGATCGTGTCAAAGTAACCCTTCAGGTTCCAAATCACGAACGGCAGCGCGCCCGATGCGTAAGCTACCACTAGGCCCGCCAGGTGGTCGCGCAATGTGCTGTCGCCAAACGGGATCGCCGTCAGCAAGATAAAGAGCGGGGCCAACGTCGCGCCTGCGGGCATCATCTGCACCACTATAAAACCTAACAATCCCTGCTTTCTGCCCGGAAAGTTGAACCGCGAGAACGCATACCCTGCCGTCATTCCCAGCAGCCCCGCCAGCAATGCTGTCGCTCCTGCCACCAGCACGCTGTTCCACAGCGCACTCAGCACGTATACGCCGTTTGCTTGCGGCTGTGTGAAAATGCGCTCGAATGCCGCGAAGCTCGCTCCCGGCGGTATGAGCGTGGTCGGGCGCGTTATATCGCGTGGGTCAATAGCCATTGCTAGTACCCAGAGCACAGGAAACAGCACAACCAGCGATAAGAAGATCAGGAAAAGCTGCGCTCCTATATCTCCCAGTAGCGTGTTTGGCTTCTTATAGGCAGTTGCTGCCTGAGCGCCCACCGTTTCGACAATCGGCCTTGCTAGAGTTTGCTGACTAGCCATTTCTTTCTCCTATCGCGTATTGCGGTCCGTGCGCAACTCTCTGTCTACCCACATACCGGCAATGGATCGACCTAGTTCTCGTTCGTCCCTTCCGTGGCTTTAGTCACCCTGTTGGTGGCCAGCGTTATTATCAGCAGAATAAAGAACACAATTATGCTGAACGCCGACGCCAGCCCGTACAGTCGCTTCTCGGACACGAACTTATACGCTTGCGTCACCAATATCTCCGTGCGCCCGTATGGGCCTCCTTGCGACACAAAATAGATCACGTTGAACTGGTTGAACGTCCAGATCAACCCGAGCATTATAGCCGGGACCATAGCGGGCCGTATAGAAGGCACAGTGACGTTCCAGAACCGTTGCCACCTGCTGGCCCCGTCCATATCTGCCGCTTCATACAACTCCGGGGATACGCTTTGCAGCGCCCCCGTGGCAACCACACTCATGAATGGCCAACCAAGCCACACGTTCGTGATCAGAATCGCGAAATAGGAGAGCGGCAATAATGGCAAGAATGGAATCGGATCTGCTGCGTTGCTCTCCAGCCAGGGAATCTGCACCCCGAATAGCTGGTTGATCGCGCCGAACTGCGTGTTGAACATGTTGCGCCATATCAACGCCACTACGAACGGTGGCATGGCCCAGGGAATCAGGAATAGCGACCTGTACAGCCTGCGCCCGAACAGCTTCTTACGGTTCAATACCATCGCCACCAGTATGCCGATGGTGACGTGGAAGATTACATTGCTGAAGGCCCACACAACGTTGAAGCTGAGTAGCCGCCAGAAATCGTAGTTCGTCACGCCGTACTTGGTCAGGCCCCCGAAGATGTCGGTGTAGTTGTTGAGCGTATAAGAAGGGGCCGGAGGCGTGTTCGTGAGTATGTCTGCGTAGGTAGCCTTCAGGTTCCTGGTCGAGTACGTCGTGAACGACATCCATATCTGGAATATCATCGGGTATAGGGTGATCACTGCCATCGCGATCGCGGCAGGCGCTATATACAGGTACGCAAGTCTGCCGTCTCTAATCTTCTGCCACAGGCTCTTGTCCCTTATCTCCCCCGCCTTTGCCGAAACCGGAGATACCTTGCCCGGCGTTGTTGTCACTGTTGCCATAGACTTACCCCTCTCTTATATGAGATCACGCCACGTGGTCAACCCTATTGACCCGGTTAGGCGCGCAGGCTGACAGCATTCCGTCCGTTGGGACATATTATGTAGTTAATCGCATTCTCTTGCAAGTCCGAAATATGGAAAAGGCGAGGGTTACACACCCTCGCCTTTTCTCTTCGCGTTCCTACGTTCTGGCTGAGCTATTAATTACGGCTTAGGGCATCGCCTTTATAGCCGTGTTGATTGCGTCGTTGGCTGTCTTTGCGGCTGTTGCAGCATCGGCTTTGCCATCGATCACCGAGGTAATCATGTCGCCGCCCGGTGTCCACACCTGGCTCATAGCCGAGAAGTTGGGGAATGGTGTGCCTTGCTTCGACTGGTCAACAAAGCCCTGCAGAGCCGGGTTCGTCGTTAGGTCGACCTTGGTGTTGGTCGAGATCTGGCCTGCGTTGTTCACAAAGTTCTGCTGCACAGATGTTGACATCATGTAGCCAATCAGCGCCAGTGCGGCGTCCTTGTTCTTCGAGGCGTCGTTGACATAGTAAACGTCGCCGCCCACGAACGGAGCAAACTTGCCGCCGGACGGTGTGTTAGGTGCTACGGCAACCTTTACCTTGTCCTTGCCGAGAGCCTTCTGGTAGTCGCCCAGTGCCCACGGGCCATTGATTACCATGGCGGCCTGGCCTGTCTTGAAGAATGTGTCAATGTCGCTGTCGGCTCCCGACTTCACGAATACACCCGGTGTGCCTGCCGCTTTCTTGTAGAAGTTGAGCCAGTCCTGCGTGCCCTGTGTGGTCAGGTCGACTGACTTGTTATCGGCGTTGAAAAGCTTGCCGCCGAAGCCGTAGTTGTAGCCCACTGCTGCATAGAAGCCTGCGTTCAGCGCCAGACCGTACTTGACGTTGCCCGTTGCTACGCTGCTCGCCGTGGTCAACATTTCATCCGTGGTCTTAGGTACAGTCTTTACGATATCGCTGTTGTAGTAGAGAGCGACGTTCTTGAGGTTGGCTGTAATTCCAACCTGCTTACCGTTGTACTTGGATACGTCCAGAGACGACGCTATGAGATTGGCTGTGTACATCGAAAGGTTCGACATAGTGCCCAGGTCCGCCAGCAAGCCGGCATCGGCCAGGGGGCCCGCCCAGTCATTTGCGCCCAATAGTACGTCTGGCCCCGCGCCTGTAGCGGCCTCGGTGGTGAACTTGCTCTGCAGGCTGTCAAAAGGCACGGCCAGAGCCGTTACTTTGAAGTTGGGATTCTTTGTCTTCAGGTCGTCGAGCGCCTTCTGGAGATTATCCGCCTCGGCTCCGGTGTAACCGTACCAAATAGTTACGTTGGCCGAGCCTGTGGGTACTCCCTCGCCGCCGCTTGCTGTGCCCTTGGTGGCTGTCGGAGCAGCCATCGCCGTGGTTGCAGTCGCAACTGCAGCCTTGGTCGCTGTCGGAGCAGCCATTGCCGTGGTTGCAGTTGCGGGCGCGATCGGAGTTTGCGTCGCATCTCCACCGCAAGCCGCAAGCAACATAGGTGCTGCGATAAACAACGGTACGATGCCCATGAGTTTCCGCATAAAGCGGCCATTCGAGTTTGCCATTATTCTTTCCTCCTCAGTAAGTGAACATGAAATCTATAAAGTGCCAGCCGTCGGTCGAGAGCAGTTCCATACCCTGTAAAGGGCGCCCTGTGGAAACTACGCTTCAGACTCTAGAGGTCGTTCTTTCCAGGCCAACTTCTAGACTCAGTCGCTAGTACTATACCAGAAATCGATGAAAACGTTAATAGCAAGTTTCTATTGACGCAGGTCAATTGACGACCCTCCACTGGCTACGAAAGGCCGCGTGGCAGTGCGATCTGCCTTACCTCGCAGGCACTACGCCACGTCTCCTCGAAAATAAAAGGACCTGTGCTCACGAGCACAGGTCCTGTTACTTCTTGTGATAACTATTTACTTTTCTACAGACAATGAAGACTTACGATAACAAACTCAGCGGCTGATCTTCTCATTCTCCACAAGCCATTTGATGAAACGCAGCTTCTTGAATTCCGGTGTCAGATCGGAATACTCCCCTCTGGCGATTGCGTCCCTGGTGCGTGAAAGATTCGCTATTTCGGCCTCGGTGAATGTCATCACGTCGGCATCCGTGTTGCTAACAACTTCCGGCGCAGTCTCAACATCTTTGTTTACTACGGTCTCGGCTTCTGCACCCACTTTTGCCCGTATCTTCGTGGTCTTTGCTTTATCATTGTTCTTTTTGGTGGTTTCAGCCATTATTTTATCCCTTTCCTTGCGAGACGAATCTGGTATGACGAGTGGTTGAGGCGGTTTCGGTTCTGTCTCTTCTATACTAAGTATACCAGAGTTCCCTGCCCCAGGAATTACACATTAGTCTGATCTAAAGCCGGTACGTTTGGCTGATCTGTTCGTTTTATGCCTCGTCAGGGCTTTCCCTGTATATTATTAACGTATCGGCTCCTCGTTTAGTTTCGTTCTAGCCCTTGGCGTGAGCCTCTCTACTAAATAATACGGGGGCGAGTTATGCACTCGCCCCCACATGTGATAACTGACTTTAAAGCCTCCGCCACTATGGGTAGATCTTGTCCACCATGCGCGGGAATGGTATCGTCTCGCGCAGGTGCGGTACGCCCGTTATCCAGGCTACCAGCCGCTCTATCCCCATACCGAAGCCCGAGTGCGGCACCGACCCGTATTTACGCAGGTCCAGGTACCATTCAAAGGCCTCTAGAGGCAGGTTGTGCTCCTCAATCCGTTTCGCCATCAGGTCCAGGTCGTGGATACGCTGCGACCCGCCGCATATCTCCCCGTAGCCCTCCGGCGCTATAAGGTCAGCGGCCAGCACCGTCTCAGGCCGGTTCGGATCGGGCTGCATATAGAAGGCTTTGATCTGCGTCGGATAGTTCGTGATAAACAATGGTCTGTCATATTGCGACGCGAGCACCGTTTCTTCGTCTCCGCCGAAATCGTCGCCCCATTCCACCGGTAGGCCGCTCTCCTGCAAGACCTTGACCGCCTCATCGTATGTGATTCGCGGGAAGGGCGCCTTGATATTTTGCAGCTTGCTCAGGTCGCGCTCCAGGATCTCCAGTTCTACCCCGCGCTTCTCCAGCACTGTCTGCACTATAGAGCTAACGAAGCTTTCCTCCAGCTCCAGCAGCCCCGGCAATTCCATCCAGGCCGCTTCCGGCTCGATCATCCAGAACTCCATCAGGTGGCGGCGCGTCTTACTCTTCTCAGCCCTGAACGTTGGCCCAAAGCTGTACACTCTGCCGAAAGCCGCGATGTCTGCCTCGTTATAAAGCTGCCCGCTCTGGGCCAGGTAGGCAGGCGTGCCGAAATAGTCGGTCTCGAACAGGGTGGACGTGCCCTCGCACGCCGCCGGCGTCAGGATAGGCGTGTCTACAAGCACAAACCCGTTGTCGTCCAGGTAATCGCGGGCCGCTTTCACTACCTCTGCTCGTATGCGCAGCACTGCACGCTGCCGGTTCGAGCGCAGCCACAGGTGGCGGTGCTCCATCAGGTACCCTACCGTGTGCTCTTTTGGCTGGATCGGGAAGTCGGCTGCCGCCAGCTGGAACACCTCTACATCGCTTGCCGAGATCTCATATCCACCCGGGGCACGGTCGTCTTTGCGCACGGTACCTGTCACGATCAGCGAAGACTCTTGCGTCAGTCCCGCGAATAGCTCCCACTTTTCCGGCGTGAAATCTCCCTTGAAGGCCACCACCTGCACGCTGCCTGTGCCGTCGCGCAGGACGATAAACTGTAGCTTCTTCTGATCGCGATGGTGCATGAGCCAGCCGCGCACTTTCACTCTCTGGCCCTCGTGCTCGCCCAACTTCTCGATATACACCGCAGGAGCATCGCCTCCTGCTTCTTCTGTTTCGGTTACTTCCTGCTTCTCTTCTTCGGTTTGCATTATGTTCTTCTCCGCTCTATTGGAAAATCCTCATTCTCAGTTTTGATTCAACTGTTAATACTCAATTATAGACATTCTGCGCAAATAATGCTTAGCTGAGTCCTGCTTCACAGTCAAGATCGGCACAACATGTGCTGCAGGCAGGCAAATCAAACACAACGCTCTGTTCGCGAATGTGAGCGTCGCCCAGCCCGCAGCACGTAACCGTCGCGCCTTACCGTCGATTGACGATGAATATGCCCCCGAGCACAATCAACCCGCCCACGATCTGCTCAATACCCAGCGCTTCGCCCAGCATCGGCACAGCAAATAACGCCGTAATAACAGGCTGCGACAGCAACGTAACCGACGTAAGCGGCGCGGGCAAATGCCCCAGCGCATAATTGATCGACATCCACCCCAGCGCGTGCGAAATAAGCCCCAGCGCTATCAGTGACCACCACTGCTCCGCGCTGAACCCCCACAACTGCTCACCCGCTACCCACACATACGCAAATAGTAGCACCGAAGCCACTGCCGAGTTGATCCACATGAAAGGCAGCGTGCCCAGTCTGCGGCGTACTCTGTTCGTCGCCAGTATATACGTGGCGTAGAAGGTGCTGCTGCCTATCGCCAGCAAGTCGCCCCAGCCGAGTCGAGGGTGTTCCAGCACGTCCCTGCCCACCACGATCGCCACTCCCACCAGCGCAATCGCCATGCCCCACCAGAACCGCCTCTTAAGGCTTTCGTGGAAAATAAACAGCGCTCCCAGGCTCACCCACAATGTAGACAGGTTGCCCAGCAGCGTCGCGTTGGCAGCCGACGTGAACAGCAGCGATGTGTTCCAGAAGCCCAGGTCCAGCGCGAAAAACAGTCCGGCTATAACGGTGCCCCAAAGCACCTTGGACCTCAGTCCGCTTAGCTTGCCCCTCGCAGGCTCAATTGCTGTGCCGTTGGCTGCTGCATATACTCGCGCTTTGTGCCCCCTCCGCTGCACCCGTACGAGATGCAGCCCATAAGGTATCGTCAGCGCTATCGTGGCAATAATCACCCTGTAGAACGCCGATACCGCGCCCGTGATGTGCACTGTGCCCGCCAGGTTGGCCCACTTGGTAAATATCGCCGAGAACCCAATGCACAGCACCCCCAACGCGAGCGCGGCATACGCCCGCACGCGCGTGCTCTGTGTGCGCTGGCGCAGGGTTATGGCCGGTCTGTCCTGAGGTGTCGCTAACGTGTTTGTCATTCGCTCTAGGGAGACGACAGACGACAGACGACAGACGACAGACGACGCTCGTTAGTCGTCTGTCGTCTGTCGTCTGTTGGCTACGCGCTCTTCTTCTCCAGCATCCCATCTTCAACATGGTCAGCGACGCTCTGCTCTTTATCTCCGCTCGCGCCCTCTTGCTCTTGATACTGCAACTGGTACAGTCTGTAGTAATAGCCGTTGCGCGCCAGCAACTCCTCGTGCGAGCCTTCTTCGACCACCAGTCCCTTGTGCAACACGATAATCCTGTCCACATGCTTGATAGTCGACAACCTGTGCGCGATGATGATGCTCGTTCGCCCCTTCATCAGCTTCAGCAGCGCATCTTGTATCAGCGCTTCTGTCTCTGTGTCCACGCTTGAAGTGGCCTCGTCCATCACCAGCAGCACCGACGGGTTGAAAGCTATCGCCCTTGCAAAGGTCAGCAGCTGCCTCTGTCCTACCGACAGATTGGTGCCGCGCTCTTTCACTTCGTGCTGGTAGCCGTCCTCAAACTTGTCGATGAAGTGTGAGGCGTTCACGTACTCCGCCGCACGTTTGACTTCCTCGTCGGTTATATCGATGTCCAGCAAGCGGATGTTGCGCTCTATCGTGCCCGAGAAGAGCACCGGGTCTTGCAGCACCACTCCTATGTGCCGCCTTAGTTCTGTCTGCTTCACGTCGCGCACATCCACGTCGTCCACAGTGATTGCTCCCTCTTGCACATCATAGAACCTGCTCAGGAGGCTGATCATGCTCGTCTTGCCAGCTCCTGTCGCGCCCACGATTGCCACGCTCGTCCCCGCCGGTATCTTGAAGCTCACGCCTCTCAGCACAGGCTCGTTCGGATTATATGCGAAGTGAACATCCTTGAACTCGATGTCCCCCACCACTTTCCCCAGCGTCCTTGGGTTGGCGGGGTCCACCACTGTCGGCTGCTCATCCAGCAGCATGAACACGCGCTCTGCCGCAGCCATTGCGGCCTGCATGATGTTGTACTTCTCCGCCATGTCGCGGATGGGCTGAAAGGCCATGTCTGTGTACTGGAAAAAGGCCAGCAACACACCCAGGCTCAACGTGCTTGCAAGTATCTCGCCGGACCCGTACCACAGCAGCAACGCCGTAGCCACCAGCGCCAGGAAGTTGACCACGGGCGCGAACACCGCGAAGATCTTCAGCGCGGTGATATTCGCCTCGCGGTACGACTCGTTCATCGTGTCGAACTCATTAAACTTGCGCTTCTGTCGGTTGAACAACTGCACCACCAGCATGCCCGACAAATTCTCTTGCAGGAATGCATTCAGCCGCGCCAGCCTTACCCTCTGCTGGCGATAGCTCGTTCTCATGTACTTCTGGAACACCCAGCTTGCCAGCGCAATGAAAGGCAGTACGCTGATACTTATGAGCGCAAGCCTCCAGTCCATAACAAACATCACAACCAGCACGCCCACAAGCATCACAAGGTCGCCTGCCACCGTCACCACGCCCGACCCGATGAACTCGTTGAGAGCGTCCACGTCATTAGTGAGCCTGCTGATGAGCCTCCCTACTGCCGTGCGGTCAAAGTAGCTGAGCGACTGGTTCTGCAAGTGCGTGAAGATCTTCTGGCGCAGGTCGTACATTACATGCTGCCCGATTAACTGCATAACGTAATTCTGGGCATAGCGGAAAACGAAGCCCAGCACAACCGTCCCCAGATATATCAGCGCAATCGTCACCAGTAAATCGAACTTGCCCGGCGCAATGGCATTGTTTACAGCTAGGCTCAAAAGGAATGGGCCGGTAAGGCCTGTAAAGGTGGTTCCTAGTATGAGCACGAACGCCAGCGCCACCTGCTTCTTGTATGGACGCAGATACGTCAGCAGTCTGCTCATGAGACGCGAGTCATAAGCCCTACCGAGAATTTCGTCTTCTTGAACCATATTGGCTCCGGCCATGTGTCTCCTTTGTGCAAGGGTGTCGGGTTGGTGGCCGGTTGTGCTTGGGTGCCACGCCTGACTACCAATCCCGATACCCTCGACCTTTATTATAATTCCTAATTACTAATCCTAAGCAGGAATCGATATCTTCTCTGTTACTCTATCCCCAGTTCCGTTGAAAGCAACTCGCGTCTGTACATACTTGCGTAATGCCCACGCAGCGCCACCAGTTCCGAGTGTGAGCCGCGCTCTATGATCTTCCCGTCGTCCAGCACTATGATCTGGTCGGCGTCTTTCACGGTTGAGATCCGCTGGCTGATAATAATACTCGTTCTTCCCTCCAGCACTCTCTTTAGCCCCGCCAGTATCTGTGCCTGTGTCTGCGTGTCAATACTCGAAAGCGAGTCGTCCAGGATCAGGATCGTTGGGTCCCGCATGATCGCTCTTGCCAGCGCGGTGCGCTGCTTCTGCCCGCCCGACAAAGTCACGCCCCTCTCCCCGATTACTGTCTGTATGCCGTCGGGGAACTGATCGAGGTCGTTGCTCAGTCTCGCTGTCTCCACTGCTCGGCCCACAAGCACAGGATCAATCTCATCTTCGTCCACCCCAAAGGCCACGTTTTCGTCCAGCGAGGACGAGAAGAGAAACGTATCCTGCGGCACAACTCCTATGTTGCGCCTCAACACCTCCAGCGGAATGCGCCGCACGTCCACGCCGTCCACCAGCACTCTGCCCTTCTGCGCTTCGTATACTCGCGTTATCAGGTTGATTATCGAGGTTTTGCCCGCTCCCGTCGCACCCACTATCGCGAGTGAGCTGCCCGCCGGAGCATGGAACGACACGCCGTCCAGTACCTTCGTGTTATTGTTGCCTTCGTAGCTCAGCCCCACGTTGTCGAACTCTATGTCGCCCTTTATGGTCTCTATCGGCAGGGTCTCCGCTGTATCCGCGATTCTCGTGTTTTGTCTCATCATCTCGCGTATGCGCCCCATTGACGCAGCGCCCTGCTGGTACAGGCTCACAACCCACCCCAGCGCGATCATCGGCCATGAGAGCATGAACAGGTAACTATTGAACTGGACGAACTGCCCCAGCGTAATGTTCTTGTTGATAACCTCGTTGCCGCCCACGAACAGAATCGCCACCGCCGCCACGCCCAGCACCAACCCCATCAGCGGCCACAGCAACTGGTTGAGCGTCTGGTAATATATACTCCGCTTCTGGTAAATCTGGCTTTCCTCAGCGAAATGTTCGATCTCGTAGTTCTCCTGTGCGTACGCCTTGACCACCCGTATGCCCGCGAAGTTCTCTTGCGCGTAGGTCGCCAGCTTACCGAACTGCGACTGCACCGCTTCAAACCTGTTGTGCATGCGCCTGCCCGTGAGCCAGAAAGTGATGGCTACTATAGGTAGAAATGCGATCAGCACCAGTGCCAGCGCCGCATTAATAGAGATCATCAGCGCCGAAGCCAGCGTGAACATGAGCACCGTGCGCACCCCGTTCGATATGCCGGGCCCGATCGCGTTCCTCACCGCCGACATGTCGTTGGTAGCCAGCGCCATGATATCGCCCGTATGCCTGTTCTGGAAGAAGCCCTGGTGCATGATCTGCAGGTGTGCAAAGAAGTCGTTGCGTAGTGCGTACTCAACATCGCGTGACACCGCATTGATAAGGTAGCGCGCAAAGAAGTCCGTTACGCCGCCAAGCAGCGCAAGTCCCACGATCGTAATCGCGATCCATGTCACGTCGCTCTGGGGCGCACGGCCTGTTATTTTGTCAATCGCGTTGCCTATCAAGAATGGCAGGGCCAGCGCGAAAATAGTGGCAACTATGTTCATGATCCCGCCCCCCAGCAACCGTGGCCAATGTCTCGCCAGGTACGGGATCAATGTCTTCAGGTCTCGCAAACACTTACTCCTGTTTTACTTCCAATAATCGAACAATTAGCATAGCACAAAATAAAAGCCGAGAACTCGGCCTGTAGATGTATCTTATATATTATAAATATCTAAGTAGCTTTTATGCAAATGCGTACGCCGCGTCAGGCATACGACAGAAACCGGCGAAGCTAATTATCCTATGACGCGCAACTCGCGTTCTACGACTTAAGATCAGCGACTTACGATCTACGACTCCGTCCCGACCAGTCCTGTCAGCAGATCCAGCACGTCATGGTGGGCATACAGGTTGGCTTTGGCCTTCGACTCGACCAACCCGACCCGTATCGTGTATGCGTTCATGGGGAGCGCCGCGAACAGGTACTCGTCCGTCCAATCGTCCCCTATTGCCAGCACGAAATCGAATCTGTCCCTTTGCAGCCACATGCGTCCAATCGCCCCCTTATTCACGCTTCCCGTCTTTATCTCGATCACTTTATTCCCCTGCAACACCTGCACATCTATGCTCGCCATGAAGTTGACCAGGTAGTCCAGCAGCTCCTGAGCGCGCTGCTCCCGCAATTCGAGGTCGGTCGCCCTGTAATGCCACACTAGCGAGAACTCTTTTTCTTCAATGAAGGCTCCCGGCAGGCGATCCGCGAATAGCTCCAGTACGGGCCTTATGATCGGCTTCCACGTGTCGCCCAACGGCTGCGACATGGCCCACTCCCCGCCCCAGTAGCGTACCCACGCCCCATGCTCTGCCACCAGGCCCATCGGCAAATGCCCCAGCCAGGCTTCCAGCGTGTGCCTATCGCGCCCGCTGATCACAACCACTTCATTGCGTGGGTCAGCGCACAGCTTGCCCAGCAAATCCAATACCCGCTTGGACGGCTTTACGGCCTGCGGGTCCGACGAGAACGCCACCAATGTGCCGTCATAATCGAGCAATATCAACCTGCGTGTGGCGTCCCTGTAGGCGCTCAACAACTCCTCTTCTTCCGCGTCGGTGGGCACCTTCGAGACGAGCATATCGTGCTCAATGCACGTTTGATTCACCTCGCGCACGAAGTCCTTCGCCCAGGCGACCACATTGTACCGGCGCAGGCGCTTTTGCATGGCGGCATTGCGGCGCTTTTGCTCATCAAGCGGCATTTCGAGCGCCTGCTTGATGGCTTCGGCCATCTCCTCTGTGCTGTTAGGGTTGATCAGAAGCGCCTCGCCAAGCTCTTTTGCGGCCCCGGCCATCTCACTCAATATCAGTACGCCTGCGTTGTCCGCACACGATGCTACATACTCCTTGGCGATCAGGTTCATCCCGTCTCGCAACGGCGTTACCAGCGCTACCTGGCTGGTACGGTACAGCGCGACCACCTGCTCAAACGGGAGTGCCGCGTACTGGTATCGTACCGGCACCCAGTCTATAGCGCCGTACTTGCCGTTGATATTCCCCACCGCCTCCTCTATATGCTCCTTTGTCTCACGGTATTCCCCGATCCCCACGCGCGACGGCACCACTATCAGCGCCAGCACCGCCTTCTTGTGCCACTGTGGGTTCTGCTTCAGGAATAATTCGAACCCGCGCAGTCGGCTCGATATCCCCTTCGTGTAGTCAAGCCGGTCAATCGACAGGATGATCTTGGTCTCAGGCAGCACACTCCGCAGCTTTCCTATCTCGGCTTCCACCTCCGGCGTTGTGGCTGCATCGTGGAACCTGTCGTAATCAATGCCCATCGGGAAGGTATCAACCTTTACCAAGCGGCCACCCACCGTTAGCCTGCCCATCTTGTGCTCATAGCCCAGGATGCGCAACACCGAGCGCAGGAAGTCCTGCGTATAGTCGTGTGTATGGAAGCCAACCAGGTCCGCACCCAGCAGCCCCCGAAGGATCGCTTGCCCCCATCGCCTTGGCATTAGCCTGAACAACTCAAAACCGGGAAACGGTGTATGCAAGAAGAAACCTATCGTGGCATCGGGCCTCTTTTCGCGTATTAGCTGGGGCAAAAGCATCAGATGGTAATCATGTATCCACACAATATCGTCAGGCTCCAGCACCTTCAGCACGGCCTCGGCGAAAAGCTCATTTACCTGCTTGTATACCTCCCACTCGTCCTGCTCGTAGTAGGTATGCATCAGGAAATAGTGGAACAGCGGCCAGATAGTGCTGTTGCAAAAGCCGTAATAGAACTTGTCCATCTCCTCTTCGGAGATAAACACCGGGTAGGCTCTCTTGTTCCCGATGCTCTGCTTGAACGCATCCTGTTTCTCTTTGGCAATATTGATGCCGGGCCAACCCACCCACAGCCAATCGAGGTCTTTGTTTGTTGGAGACAAATAGGCCGACAGCCCCGAGATCAGCCCGCCTATGCTCGTCCCAAAGGTCATTTTCCCGTCTTTCTCTACGACGCTAAAGGGCAGTCTATTAGATACAATGATCATTCTCCGAGTATTTGGGGCTTGCTCAATCATAAATATGCTCGTTTCCGGGTCCGGGCCGCCCTCCGATGAATGTCTTGGCAAGGCGGCCTCCATGTACAAACAGTCCGATATTTGTACTACCCAACCCGGTTACAGGCTTGCGTCCAGCCTGAACCAGTAGAATCCACGCGGTGCTAACGTAACAAAGTAAGGCAATTCGCCTATACGCGGGAACTCCGTCCCTCCCAGCATCTCGACCGGTACTGAGCCGTTGTAGGCCGATAGGTCAAGCTCACACGGCTGGGCCGATCCCGACAGGTTGTTCACGCACAACACGTACGTGCCCTCATACTGCCGCACAAAGGCCAGCACCTTCCTGTTGGAGGGCTTGAGGAACGTAATATCTCCGCGTCCCAGCACCGGGTACTGCTTGCGAACCCCGATCATCCGCTTCATCCAGTGCAACAAACTGCTCTGCGTGCGCTGGTCGGCTTCTACATTCACAGCCTCATAGCCATAAACCGGATCGGTGATAACGTCGGCGTACAGGCGCGCTGCGTCTGCCCTCGAGAACCCCGCGTTTCGGTCTATGTTCCACTGCATGGGTGTGCGCACGCCGTCTCGGTCGTTCAGGTATATGTTGTCGCCCATCCCGATTTCATCCCCGTAGTAAATCACGGGCGTGCCCGGCAGACTGAGAAGCAGAGCGTTAAGCAGCTCTATCTCCTTCCTGTCGTTGTCCACCAGCGGGGCCAACCTGCGCCGTATCCCCAGGTTGATCTTCATGCGTGGGTCTTTGGCGTACTGGTTGTACATGTAGTCCCGTTCTTCATCCGTGACCATCTCCAGCGTAAGCTCATCATGGTTGCGCAGAAAGATACCCCACTGGCAATTTTCAGGTATTTCCGGCAGTCGGTTGATTATGTCAACGACAGGTTTGCGATCTTCCAACCGCAACGACATGAACAGGCGGGGCATCAGCGGGAAGTTGAATGCCATGTGGAACTCGTCCCCGTTGCCGAAGTAAGGTAGCAGGTCTTCCGGCCACTGGTTGGCTTCAGCGAGCAGTATCTTGTCCGGATAGTGATCATCAAGATACTTGCGTATCTCCTTCAAATAAACGTGTGTCTCAGGTAGGTTCTCGTTGTTCGTGCCTTCGCGCTCAAATAGATAGGGCACTGCATCGCACCGGAACCCGTCCAGCCCCATCTCGAGCCAGAACCGCATCACGCTTATCATCTCTTCCCGCACGTCAGGGTTGTCGTAGTTCAGGTCGGGTTGGTGGCTGAAGAAGCGATGCCAGTAATATTGCTGTGCCTCTTCGTCCCACGTCCAATTTGACTTCTCCGTGTCGGTGAAGATGATACGGGTGCCGCTGTACTTGATCGGATCGTCGCTCCAGACATAATAATCGTGTACCTTGGGGTCCTTTGACGCCCGCGCTGCCTGGAACCAGGGGTGTTGGTCCGAAGTGTGGTTCAGCACCAGGTCGGCCAGCACCTTCATCCCGCGCTTGTGCGCTTCGATCATGAAGTCCTTAAAGTCCTCAACAGTACCGAGCTCGGGACGTAGCGTGTAAAAATCAGAAATATCATAACCGTCATCGCGCAGCGGCGACTTATAGAACGGCAGCAGCCAGATGCAGTCCACGCCCAGGTACTGCAAATAATCCAGCTTCTGGGTCAACCCGGCGAAGTCCCCGTACCCGTCGTTATTCGCATCGAAGAACGCCTTAACAGGCAACTCATAAATCACAACGTCCTTGTACCATTCCGTGTCCGGCATAGATCTCCTCCTTAGCCAATCTTGATTCTGGGATTCCTCATATTCACCATGGGGGGTCTTTCCACGTCCTGCACCTGTTTCACTTCCAATGATAGGTGGTCGTGGTCGAAGTGTATGAGCTTCATGCTGCGGTTCACCTCTTCCAACAGCGTGATGCGCGCCCTGTCCTGCAATCGCGTCAATATCACCTGTACAATGGCGAACGCCGTCAGCGACAGGTCGGCCAGTGGCCTGTTCCGGTGTACGCGCTTCTCCAGGTTCACCTGCCCTATAGAATAAAGCCCGTATCTCTCCAGCAGATCGACCAAGAGGCCCGTCTCCACGCCGTATCCTGAAAAGAATGGCAGTTGCTCAAGCACCTCGCGCCGACCTGCGTACTCTCCCGCCAGCGGCTGGACCACGCCCGAAAGCAGCGGGAAAAAGAGATTGAGCAACGGGCGCACGGTCAATTCTGTTACGCGCCCTCCTCCCTCTTCCTCCAGCTTGCCTTCGCTCTTAATTGGCCTATGGTAATACCCCTTCACATAGCCCAGCCGCGGCTCACGCAGCAACGGCCCGATCAGGCCGTACACAAACTGCGGGTGCATATTCGTTACGTCGGTATCCACCCACGCGATTATATCCCCCTTCAACACATGGAGCGACTTCCACAAAGCCTCCCCCTTCCCCGACAGCGCAGGTCCAGCCTCCGGCAGTATCTCCTGGTGTATATACACGGGCACGCCCAGCGCCGTGGCTATCTCCCGCGTTCTATCCGTCGAGTTCGAGTCTATCACCACGATCTCATCCACCAGGGGTACTCGCTCCATCAGGCTTTCCTTCAGCACCGCGATCACCGCGCCGATCGTCTCCTCCTCGTTCAGTGCCGGCAGGCCCACCGAGATGGTCAAGCCCCTTTGCTCTTTGATCTCCACCAGCCTCCGCAAGTCCGAGAATTCGTTAGCATGAAAGGTGTTCTCGGCGAACCACTTATCCACAATAAGCGATAATTCTTCAGGACGCAGGGCGTGAGGGCGTGCTCGCTTGCGTGCCGCGCGGATAGCCGGGCCCACAGGCACTCGCGTTTTCAACGCCAGCAGCGCAGGGGTGCTGGCTCGCGCCACCATTTTACTGAATCCCCCCATCTCCGCGCCTTCGTCTCCGCCCGCGCCGATAACCACGAGATCATACTCTTCCGCTACCCTGCCAATGCTGGCTGTGGGGTTCTGGCTCGTGGCATAAATATGGCGCACGTTCGTGGTCGGCTCTCCATCTGATCGTCCCACCCGTAGGCCTTCGAGCAGTTCGTTAAATGGTGCTTCTTCCGATGCTCGCTCGCGTTCAGGCATATCCCCATGCACAAGATGCAGCACTGCCACCTGTGCTCTGATTGCCTCGGTCATCGCCTGCGACAGCACGACCGCCAGCTCCGCCTGCGGGCCACCGCGCACAGGCAACAATATCCTCATGCCCGTCTCAAATGGTGCTGTGGGCGAGTCCCCTTTGTACCCCTCTTTGGGCATCTGCACCAGCGCCATGTCGCACGGCAGCGGCTTCTTCAGCGCCCGTCCAAGCCAGCCGTTCGACGGTTGCCCTTCCTCCATCGTTCGGGGTTCGCGCTTCCGTTGCCGGGTGTCGGCGTCCATTGGCAGCAACAGCAGCGCGCCCGGCTCAGTTTCGAGGAACTCGCGTACCTCCTGCGCCACACCCCCGTGCAGCGCCACCCTCACTACGGGCGTCACCAGCCCCGACGCGTGTTCCTTCGTGCCCGCCAGCGCTACCAGCGTTTCGTTCTCCAGCGACTTCCGTAGCGACTGCGCTCGCGTCGAATAGGTGCTGACCGACTCGCCTTCCGACACCACTAGCACCTTCAGCATTAGCACCCGCCCGCCCCACCCACTCGCCAATAGCGCCGCCAACCTCAGCAGAAACAGTCCCTCGCTGCCTTCGGTAAAGCAATCCCCTGCACCGCAGCCCATACGGTCCGCCAACAGCACGACCGTGTGCCTCGACCCGCTCCGTACCAGGTATTCCTCTGTGGCTGCGCCGTTCATGCTGGACTCAACGTGCCTCTGCGGTCTCTGAGTATGCTGTCTGCGTCGTTTGTGTCACCTGGGTGGTCTGCACCATCTGCGGCGCTGTAAAGCTACTTTTTTGCACTACGCCATCGGCCACCAACACCGCTTTCAGGGCAACTATGCCCACCTCCAGCATTGACAGATCGGGCGGGCGCGTGGTCATCTTCTGTAGAGCCAACCCGGGGGCCAGAACTGCCCGTACCACCGGGTTGCCGTACAGGTTCGCCATCAGGCGTATGAATTCGTACGCCACCGTGGCCACCACAGGCACAAGCACTATCCGCGACACCAACGTCAGCGCGAACGGCATCTTGCCCATCACGATAAACAGGAGAGTCGCCAGCAGCATCACGATAAGCAGAAATGTCGTGCCACAGCGTGGATTCAGCAAGGTGAACTTCTGCACGTTCTCCGGCGTCAGTTCCACTCCTGCTTCGTAGGCGTTGATTGTCTTATGCTCTGCCCCGTGGTAGCCGAACGTACGCTTGATGTCAGGCATGAAGCCGATTGCCCATATGTACCCCAGGAACAACCCCAGCCTGATCACTCCCTCTACCAGGTTATGCGCCAACCCCGAGTCGTTGCCCGTCACAACGCCGAACAATCCCGCTGCCAGCACGGGCAGCACGAAGAATATGCCCACCATGAACCCCAGCGCGACTACTATACTGGTCCAGGCCACAGGACCAAATCCATCAGTGCCCTTTGCTTGCGCTTTGTCCTTCTGCGAAGCCGCAGTCTGCGCAGGCCCCTTCTCCATGCTGGCATCGCCCCCTTCCTTCTTTGCCTCGTCCTCAAGGGCGACATTAGCCGAGAACATCAGAGCCTTCGTGCCCAACCCAAGCGCATCCCACAATGCCACGAGGCCGCGCAGAAAGGGCAGCCGCATGACTGGGTTTGTGTACAGCGCGTTGTTCAGCGGCTCGTAGTGCACAATAATCTCACCGCCGGGCGCACGCACCGCGACCGCCATATTCTTCTGGCCGCGCATCATAACGCCTTCCATCACCGCCTGCCCACCATAGTAAAACTTCGCCACAAAAGCCTCCTGTCTCCTAACTAACTCGCACACGCTCCACCATTGTACCAGCACAGCCCATTTCTTTCACGGTCGTCCGTCCACCAGCATAAAGGCGTGCAGGCTGCTCTATCCCGCCGTACTAGGCGCCGCATCCGCTCTCCGCGCCACCCACAACAGGAGGCGCAGGAGTTCTCTCCTGCCAGCGTATGGGGTGTCGCCAACTCCCACTCGTCGCTCTTAGGGGTGCGACACCCAACTAACCAAGGAGGTGCAGGGGCGCAGTCTCCTGCCGGGGTACCAGGGGTGTCCCCTGGCTCTCACTCTCTATTTTAGAGTCTCCCCTCCCACTCGTGGGAGGGGCTGGGGGTGGGTCTTCTCTTGCCCCGATGCAAAGGGGCGGGCCTACCCACTAAATAAGGAGATGCAGGAGTACCCTCCTGCCGGGGTACCAGGGGTGTCCCCTGGCCACCTCACTCTCTTACTCCCCTCCCACTCGTGGGAGGGGCCAGGGGTGGGTCTCTCCCGGCCTCCCAACTTATGGTATAATACGTGACTATTACAGGATACGGAGGAGTCGGCGTGAAGGACATATTTCGTCGCCCGCGTTACTTTTCTATAGGACAGGACCGCGATCACGAAAAAGAGGAGCATAAGGACACGCGCAACGCGCCCGAATCGCAAGACCCCAAGGGCCGCGATACATCTGACGCTATCTGGACCAAGTGCCCAAAGTGCGGTGAGCTCCTCTATAATCGCCAACTCGAAAACGACCTCAAGGTCTGCCAGAAATGCAACCACCATTTCCGCCTCTCCTCTCCCGAGCGCATAGCCTTCCTCGTGGACGGCGGCAAGGTTGACGAAGACGTCGTAGACACAGGCACCTTCGACGAACATGGTAAGCACATCATGCCCGTGGACGCTATAGGCTTCGAATCCCTTGGCCAAAAGTACGGCGCCAAACTGGCCGACACCCAGCGCAAAACCGGCCTCAACGACGCCCTCGTTTACGGCACGGCTACCATAGAAGACGTCCCCACTGTGCTGGCGGTGGTTGATTTCCGCTTCTTCGGCGGCAGCATGGGCTCCGTCTACGGCGAAAAACTCGCTCGCGCCGCAGAACTCGCCATTGAGAAGCACATCGGCCTCGTCACGGTCTCATCCTCCGGTGGCGCCCGCATGCAGGAAGGCATCTTCTCCCTGATGCAAATGGCCAAAACTACCGCTGTCATGGCCGAGTTGTCCGAGGCACGTTTGCCCCACATCTCCCTCCTGGTCGACCCCTGCACGGGCGGAGTTACAGCCTCCTACGCCACCTCTGCCGACGTCGTGATGGCCGAGCCCGGCGCATTGATCGGCTTCGCGGGTCCGCGCGTAATTGAACAAACCATCAAGCAAAAGCTCCCCGCCGACTTCCAGACCGCCGAGTTCCTCCTCAAGCACGGCATGCTCGACATGGTGACTTCCCGGCGTGAGCTTCGTACCACCATAGCGCGCCTCCTGCGCCTTTATCGCGGCGAACACACGCCCTCTACCAGGCGCCAGGAAGAAACTGCGGCACGCGGCGCTCAATAATCGCCTACATAGATCCCACTTAGCACCACGTAAGCATCAAACCCTCTACAGGTATGACCCAATCAAACAACAATAACAACCGAAACCACACGCCCATCGGCTCCCTACGCGAGTACGTGCCTGCGGGCATAAGCCACGTCGACAAAGATGATCCCGCTGAGGCTGAGCCCGCTACCTCCGTGTTGCCTCCCTGGCAGCGCGTACAAATAGCTCGCCACCCTGAGAGGCCACACGCTCTCGACTACATATCTCGCCTCTGCGACGACTTCGTAGAGATGCACGGCGACCGCCTCTATGGCGATGATGCCGCTATCGTCGGCGGCCTCGCCCAATTCGAGGGCCAAACGGTCATGCTCCTGGGCGAGCAGAAGGGCCGCAACACAAAAGAGAACATCCAGCGTAACTTCGGGATGCCCCAGCCTGAAGGCTACCGCAAGGCCGAGCGCCTCATGCACCACGCTGCCCGCTTCGGCTTCCCAATAATCGCCTTCATCGACACCCCCGGCGCCAGCCCCGGCGTGCAATCCGAAGAGCGCGGTATAGGCCAGGCTATCGCCCAGAACCTGCTCGTCATGCTCGAAATCGCCGTGCCCTTCATCGTCACCGTCATCGGTGAGGGCGGCAGCGGTGGCGCACTCGCCATCGGCGTGGGCGATCGCATCCTCATGCTCGAAAACTCCATCTACTCAGTAGCCAGCCCCGAAGCTGCTGCGGCTATTCTCTGGCGTGACGCTTCCCAGGCCTCTACTGCCGCCGTCTCTATGCACATCACCGCGCCCGACTTGCTGGACTACGGCGTGATCGACGAGATCATCCCTGAGCCCGAAGGTGGCGCTCACACCGATCCCACGACTGCCCTTGACGCCGTGCGCGGCGCTATCGCCCGCCATCTTTCCGATCTACAGACTCGTTTCGCCGTTGACACTCCTGAAGGCGCGCGTCAGCTTCTTGAGGCCCGCCGCGCAAAGTTCCGCAATATGGGCCGCTTCATCGACACAGACGAGCCATCTGTGACCGAATAGCCTTTGCTTACCCCACCGTGATTCCAGGCATGAAAAGGCTCACAGTCATCTTGCTCGGTCTGGTTGTGCTATTCGCGCTTGCCGCATGTGGCGGCACCCCTCCCACGCCCACAGTTGCTCCCACGCCCACCTTCACAACCCTTGCGCCCACCCCCGCGAACGCGGCAACACCACAATCCGGAGCTACTCTTATGCCCAACGTCGCGACGGTCGAAAGCGTCGTAGTAAATACTCAGTCCACAACGCCGAACGAGGTTGAGGTGACCATAAAGGGCTACTTGCCCAACTCCTGCACCAAAATCGTTCGTATTGAGCAGCAGCGCATCGCCGATACCTTCACCGTCACACTGGAAACCCTACGTGAGGGCTCAAACTGCATCGAAGTAATCAGCCCGTTCGAAGAAACGGTCGCCCTCGATACCACCGGCCTTGCACCCGGAACCTACATCGTCAGCGTGCAGGATACCACCATAACATTCGATCTGAAGTAATTCGAAGATCTAATGCGGTATAATGGTATGGAAAGTGATATTATTCAGCCACACAAAAAGAGAGGGCGAACATGGCCGATATAGAAACTCCTGATACAACCTCAACAGCACCAACTGACCACATAGCTGCCACCGCAGGCGGCGGTACAGGCACGACCTATGACGATGTGCGCGAGACCATCCGCAATGAAGTGTACGATCCTGAGCTTGGCCTCAACATTGTCGACCTGGGCCTCATCTATGACGTGAGCCTTGCCGACCACAAAGTCGACATTACTATGACCCTCACCAGCCCCGGCTGCCCCGTCGGCCCCGAGTTGATCACCAACGTGCGCCGCTCCCTTTCCCGCTTCGACGACGTGGAAGAGGTAGACGTACACCTCGTCTTCTCTCCCCCCTGGCACCCTTCGATGATGAGCGAAGAAGCGAAAGACGAGCTGGGCTACTTCGGATAGGCTAGCCGCCGCCCTGAAACGTAAGATCGCAAAGTTATATGACCGGTAGGAACAACGCCAGTAAAATCTTTGCGATCTTTGCGTTTCAATTATCCCCGCCAGTTAGCCCTCAGCAGCAGTCTCAGGCGCGGGCGCTAGTGCGAACATAAACGTCCCTTTGCAGGCCAGTTGCCCGTCCACCGTGGCCTCGCCCACACCCTGCCCAATCGGCCCGCGCACACGCGTGAGCGTTACTTCCAGGCGCAGCGTGTCGCCGGGCACAACCTGCCTCTTGAACCGGACCTCGTCTACAGCCGCGAAGAAGGCGATCTTCCCCTTGTTTTCAGGCATCCCCAGCACGGCCACCGCGCCCACCTGTGCTATCGCCTCGATCATCAGCACCCCAGGCATCACGGGGAACCCTGGGAAGTGACCCTGGAAGAATGGCTCGTTGGCGGTCACGTTCTTGATACCCACCGCCCGCTTGCCCCACTCCATTTCAATGATCTTGTCTACCAGCAAGAACGGATAGCGGTGCGGTATGATCTTCTGTATCTCGACGCTGCTCAGTGTGATAGGCTGATCGGCCATAGTAACAAGTCCCCCATGTGTAGGGCGCAGACTGCACGCATAACTGCGTCCGGCCCATGTATAAAGTAGTTCGCTACTCGTTATACATGAGCCGGACGCAAAACGCAAAACTCACCCCGCTCTCAGAACCCTGACAACCTGAATTGACAGACAACGAACCACAATTACATGACACGTGCGCACGTATCACGTATCACGTATCACGTATCACGTATCACGTATCACGTATCACGTATCACGAATTCCTCTACAACGGCCTTGTCCCCTGCCCCCCTTGTGTAGGCTGCACCTCCACCCTCAGCTCAACAGGCGCGAACGACGGTTGCATGTGCGCTGCTATTAGCTCGCGCGCTTCCTCCGGCTGCTCGACCATCGAGAGCCGCGCTGGAACCAACACGCCTGCTTCATTCTCGATATCCGACTCGGGCACATAGATCTCCTCGCCTGCCGGAGACGGCGTGCGCTCGCGGCCCTCTCGGCGCGTGGCGTACAACACTACCAGCACGATAGACACAATCGCGCTCCAGAAGATCGCCCCGTTACCACCGAACGCCCTGCCCAGCATGCCGATAATGCTATTGTCGACTACACTCGCAGGCACAACTACAGGCACTACAGGCACTACCTGGCCGCCCGTGTCAACCGGTTGCCCCGTCTGGTTCGCAATCTCCCCCGCGACAAGGCCCACAATCAGGCTGTCGAGGTTCTGCACCGTGAAGTCCGACACGTGCTTGTCTGTAAGCGATCCAGGCGCGCCCGATACCCCGTTCGCATACGTCAGAAAAACGAACTGCCCCTGCGTCACCTGGGCGAACTGGCGGAAGATATACTCGCCGTCGGCCTCCAGGTTGCTCGCCCCCACCGGGAAGATCTTGATGCCATTGGCTGCCGCCTCGTTCAAAAGCTGCGGGTAACTGTAATCGTTGGCATAATTCAGGTGCGGCGGAGCATCCCCCACCAGCACGATCATTCGCAGGTGTCGCCCCGTGCTGTTGTCTGCCCACCCCTGCAAATGGATAGCATCGTGCAGTCCTGCGTTTACCGACTCAGGAATGTCGCCCCCACCGCCCGCCTCCACGGTCGCCAGGTTGGCCGAAAACTGCCCGATGTCCGAAGTGAAATCCCACTGCCGAGTTACATAGTCGTCGCCCCGGTCGCGGTATGCCACGAGTGCAAAGCGGGGTGCGCTGCTGCCCGGTAGTTGCTCAATACGCTGCGCTATGCTGCCCACCGTTTGCTTGATATGGTCAATCTCGTCTGCCATGCTGCCTGTCGCGTCCAGCAGGAACACCAGGTCCACGCCCACTGCGCCTTCGTTACCCTTATCACCCAGCCCCGCCAGCGTGACCACCTGTTCAGGCCCGCCCGCCGCCACCGTAGCCTCTACGTTCGCTTGCCCTCTGCTGATCACCGCCCGGAACTGTGTCGGCTGCGCAATTCCCGCCGCCTTCGGCAAGAACATCACACGTCCGTCGCTCATGGTCTCGCCAACGAATACAGACCTGTCGCCGTCATATAGCTGCACACGCGCCCCCGCGACGGGCATTTGTGCGCCGTCCAGCACGTGCACAAACAGCCTCTGCGATACGTCAATCGTGTTTACCGGGCCGTTATAGCTTGCGTAGTCCTTCAGGTACTGTAAATACTCCTGATACTTCGCGTTGTCGTCCACCTGGCCTGCCGTGAGCGCTGTTTGCTGCTGTTGCTCTGCATAACCTGTCCCGCCATGTAGTGTCTCGTCCGGCGCCTTGATAGGTTCTCCCGCAAAACTCTTTGCACTGCCCGCGCCGATCTCCGGCGCAAGATAAGCCGGCGCCATAGTATCCGTAGTAGGTGCGTCCACTGAATTAAACAGGCCGGCAACGGTTCCCGAACCCGCATCTGTAACGAGCGCCGTACTCTTGTTTTGGGGCAGGAAACCGAAAGCAAATACCCCTGTGCCGGTAAGTAGTGCCACCAGTAAAACGTAGCGTGCCATCTTCCATAATCTGCGGTTCATCTTTGATACCTCCTGTGAACGTGAGAGATTGTTTCTCTGCCCGGTATGGAAGGAACGCCATAAGCCACATAATTGTTCCGCAACCGCCTTATTACGCGTGAATTCCCTCTATTTCTAATCCAATTCTAAGAAAATCCTCCGGCGCCTTAACCTGATTCCAACTTACGCGATGTAAAATTAAGAAGATAATGCGTCAAAGGAGGCCGGTATTGGCTCAAGGAACTGTGAAAAATCAACCCAGGATGGGATCTGCTCCCCGTAATAATCTCGTGCCCCCTGCGCCGCGTCCGCCAGCCCCACAGGCCCAGCCGGCGCAGCAGGCACCCACCCCATCCCCCCTATCTGGAGTGATACCCGCGTGGATCATACTGCCGCTCCGCTTCTTCCTCGGCTTCAGCTTTGTGGCTGCGGGCCTCGACAAGCTCACAGATCCCACCTTTCTCGATCCCTCCGCGATTAGCTATATCGGGCATCAAATAGCCGGCTTCGCTCCCGGTACCCCTCTCGAAGGCTTCCTGCTCAACTTCGCCGTACCCAATGCCACACTGTTTGGCGTCATGGTCATGGGCGGCGAGCTACTGATTGGCCTCGCAGTCCTGTTGGGCTTATTCACGCGCTTCAGTACGGCCATGGGCTTCCTGCTCAACATGACCTTCTTCCTGTCCGCCACCTGGTTGGTCCACCCCTTCTTCCTGGGTGCCGACCTCCCCTACAGCGTGGGTTGGCTCACTCTCTTGCTGGCGGGTCCTGGCCCCTTCGCCCTTGATGCCCTTGTGAAGAAGTGGCTCGCTCCCCAGACCATTACCTACATCAGTAAAGGCCGCCCGGTAACGGTTGAAGACACCCAAACAGCCATGACAAGGAGGGCTTTCCTCGGCGCCGGCGCCGTGGGCCTCACCGGGCTTGCACTGGCGGCCACAGGTATCAGTTGGGGAATCCTCAACTCGGGCAAACGCGGCACAGTGGCTAGCGTGCCACCCTCAACCTCGCCCACCCAGGCACCCGCTACCGCGCCCACCCCCGTTCCACGGGCCACGCAGGGAGGAGCAGCACCCGCCTCCACACCCCAGGCGAAGCCAACCACGCCGTCCGCCCAGCCGACTCCCGTCCCACCGACAGTGGCTGCTCAAACTAACGGGCTTAAGCAGCTTGCAGGTCCAGGCGACGTGCCTGTAAACCAGTCGCTCGACTTCACCCTCCCCACAGGCGAACCCGCCGTGCTGGTCCATAACGACTCGGGCTACAGCGCCTACGTCGCGATTTGCACGCACGAAGGCTGCCAGGTCTCTTACTACCCCCAGTACAAGATCATCGGGTGCGCCTGCCACGGTGCTGAATTCGACGCCGCCAACGCCGGACAGGTCCTTCGAGGTCCCGCCCGTCGTCCCCTCAGCCCCGTCCCAATCACGATCGGTTCCGACGGCAGCGTCTATCTGTCCAGCTAGCGCAATTTCACACAACCAAACTAAAAAGGAGAGGCGAGCCGTTGGGCTGCCTCTCCTTTCTATTCCTCTTATTACGCTATCTACGACTCTTTGCGCGCCTGGCTGCTCACTACCTCGGCCTCGCTCACGTGCTTGCCGTTCGTGCTGCGAACGACCTCGCCCGCGTGCTGGCTGTGCGTCTTGACCGCTTTGATAAAGTCGCGGAACAGCGGATGCGGCCTCGTCGGGCGGCTCTTCAGCTCCGGGTGGAACTGCGATGCCACGAACCACGGGTGGTCCCTTAGCTCGATGATCTCCACCAGCCTGCCGTCGGGCGATAGCCCGCTAACGATCAGCCCTTCCTCGTGCATCCGCTCTCGATATGCATTATTGAACTCGAAGCGGTGGCGGTGTCTCTCGTATACCACCGGCTCACCATAGGCTCGCGCCGCCTTCGTGCCCGGCACGAGGTTGCACGGATAAAGCCCCAGGCGCATCGTGCCTCCCATGTCCGCCAGGTCGCGCTGGTCGGGCATGATGTCAATCACGGGGTCCGTGCAGCGCGGGTCAATCTCTGTCGTGAATGCACCAGGCAAGCCAAGCACGTTGCGGGCAAACTCGATCACCGCCATCTGCATGCCATAACACAATCCCAGGTATGGAATCTTGTGGTCGCGTGCGTACCCCGCCGCTATCACCTTGCCCAGCACGCCCCTGTCCCCGAAGCCGCCCGGCACAAGAATACCCTGCACGTCTTTGAGCAACTCCTCCGGCCCCTGCTGCTCGATCAGCTCTGTGTTCACCCAGCGGATATCCACCTTGGCGTTGTGGTAAGCGCCTGCATGCCGCAACGCTTCGGCCACGCTCAGGTACGCGTCGTGCAGTTCCGTGTACTTGCCGCACAGCGCAATAGTGACCGTTTCCTCTGCCGCATCCATCTGCCCCACGATCCGCTTCCAGTCCTCAAGGTTGGGCGCATGGCCTCCCAGACTTAGCTTCTCTACTATATAATCGCCCAGGCCGCACTCTTCCAACCACAACGGCACATGATAAATATTCGCCAGCGTCGGCAACGGAATTACCGCCTTTTGTTCCACGTCGCAGAACAGCGCGATCTTGTTAATAATATCATCGCCAAAAGGCTCGTCTGCCCTGCACAGGATTACGTCCGGGTTAATCCCTATCGAGCGCAGCTCCTTCACCGAGTGCTGTGTCGGCTTCGTCTTTAGCTCGCCCGTCGGCCCGATCTTGGGCAATAGCGTCAGGTGCATATACAGCACGTTCTCGCGCCCCGCGTCGCGGCGCATCTGCCTGATCGCCTCAAGGAAAGGCAGGCCTTCGATGTCGCCCACCGTCCCACCAACCTCCACGATCACCACGTCGGGTGCGCCTGTCCGTGCCACCGCCGCTATGCGCGACTTAATCTCATTCGTAATGTGCGGGATAACCTGCACTGTCCCGCCCAGGAAGTCGCCCCTGCGCTCGCGCTCAATAACCGATTTGTAAATACGCCCCGTCGTGACGTTCGATGCCTGTGTAAGGTTCTCGTCAATGAAGCGCTCGTAGTGCCCCAGATCGAGGTCCGTTTCCGCACCGTCATCTGTGACAAAGACCTCGCCGTGCTGGTAGGGCGACATAGTGCCGGGGTCAACGTTTATGTAGGGGTCGAGCTTCTGCACGGACACCGATATGCCGCGGCTTTTCAGCACACGCCCAACCGACGCCACCGTGATGCCCTTGCCCACGCTTGACGCCACCCCACCTGTCACAAATATATACTTCACCATCGGAAACCTCCCACATTGCTACGGCAATTGTTGAGGGCAGACACACAGGTCTGCCCCTCTCTTTCTTTCAACGATATGCCATCATTCGCATCTCACGACTAGGCTGCTACCGATGCTGCTTTCTTCTTGGGAACTACTACAACGTTCAGGCCCGCTGCTACATGCAGATTGCCGAGCCTATCGTCAAGTATACCAAGTATGCTCTCGAACTCATAGGCCGTTGTGTATATTTCCGTGTAGATGCCCAGGGGGTTCGTACCAATGTAGCTGACGAATTCAGCATCAGGGTACTGTGCCTTCACCTCTCTGATTATACGCCCTATTACATCCTGAATGCGCTCGTCTTGTAGGTCAATGTGCACCAATTGCTCGTTGATGATCGGGCGCGTGCTGATCGAATAGGGTTCTTGCGTTCTGTCGGCTGTCGTTTCAAACTCAGTGCCTGCTCCTACTGGTTCCATTTTGGCCTCCTGTGTGCCTGGTTCGTTTTCCCAGCTTATGCCGTGCTCTTCGGCAAGCTGTTATGCCTCGTGTTCCCGGTTCTTAGGTTAGCTGCGTACTTCCAGGACAACTACCTGCATAGGCTCTTCACTTTCGGTGGCGCGAACTACCAGTTTCTCCTGAGTTTTCCACTCTTTCAGACCCAGTTCCTTCATGAACTTATCCAGCGCGTCCGGCTCAGTCGTTGCCTTGCCCCCGGAAAAGTGCATCGGTACGACTATGCGCGGCCCAACCTGGCTGATCACCTCTGCCGCTTTGCTCGTCGATAGCTGTCCGCCCACCGGCACCAGCAGCACATCCACGTCGCCCGCTATTTCAAGCTGTTGCGCATTCAGAGTGTGTCCCAGCGCTCCAAGATGACAAACTACAACATCGTGCATCAGCATGGCGAAGACATTGTTCCTGGTGCGCTCCTTGTCCTCTCCTGCCTTGTCCGTGAAGGACCCGATACCTGTAACAAATACGCCGCCAACCTCATATTCACCGGGACCTGTTATTACAAAGGGGTCGCCTTTGATGCCGCTGAGTTTATTACTGCCGGGGTATTCGTGGCTGACAGTTACTATCTCGGCCTTTTGATTGAGCGTACCCAAACCGAGGCTTTTGTCGTAGGGGTCCGTGATTACGGTGACGTCACGGCTCTTGATCCGAAAACAGTCATATCCCAACCATGTAATTTCTGCCAATGGATTTCTCTCTTTCATAGGCAGAAGGCCATATCTGCAGCGGGGGCCTTCCGCAAAAATACCATGTAATTGTACCAGTTTGCCTGTTTTCCACGCAAATGTGGAAATGTGCATAAGTCTGGACGACCGGCGCTAGTTCGCTACGCTCATCGACCGACGACGGGAAATACTCGTGCCCCAATCGAGAAGCCTACCCAGCCAGCACTCCCAAATAAGGCCCGCTGCCAAGGATCAGCGAACCCATTCCGCCTTGTCATTCTGAACGCAGTGAAGAATCACCCTCCTAACCTCATTGCTCAGGGCAGCGAGCCCTCGCCGCGCACATGCACGTCATAGCTGTATAATGCTACCAATTATACCTTCGCTCGTTTTACCTACGGTGCTTGCCTCACGGGATCAGCGTTCACACCCGATGCACCCGCAAGCTACCTGAAGGGGCTCTAAATGATAAATAGGCTTCCCATGGCCAATCGCGTTCTTGCCAGTGCCGCCGTTACTGCGGTACTACTTGTAATCGTGGCATCGCTTGCCCTATTCCTGATGGCTAACTCTGGCTCGGCAGTGCCCAACGCGCCAATCATCGCCCAAAACCTACTGGCAGGGACGTCGAGCACCGCAACTGCACAAGGTCCGGCTGTGTCTGACGAGTATGTAACCGTGCGAACGCAAGATTTCGGCGTCTGGAGCTATAGCGCCACGCGCAGCGACATGGAACCGCTTCACGCATCGGTAAACTACAAGCACGATACCGTCGCCGATTTGAAAGCTTATGCAGAAGCTAATAAAGCCTTATTGCAGCAAGTAGTAAAACTAGGCGGCATCGCAGAAGTGACCGTTAACTTCGCTTTGCCGGTCAGCGAAGATTGGTTCAGCAATTGGGTCAGGGTAAACCACTTTCAAGTAGACTCGGCTCAGGGGATGGGAGTCTTCCACGTTTATGGAACCGCCGATGAGCCTTTAACGAAAGATGAGCTAGCGAACCTAACGACTAATGCAGGCGGGGTGTTCGGCGCATACGGCTCTGTTGACGCGTCATATCTCGCTCAGCTATGGACTGATCCGGACATCTTCCTGGTTGACGTGACCCCGGCCTGGGTACGCTACGATGTCGCCCAGTCTGGTATCAAGGAACCGCTAAGGGGCAGAATACAGGTTGCTTTGCCCTTTGGGTGGATGGAACGCATGGGAATTCACAACTTCACCGACTTGAGCATCCCGACGCCCCAAACAACCTTTGAACCGATCATACTGTCTCCTGCGCCGGACGAGCCATAAACCCAAATTATTCAACAAATCAAAAGAGGACCGGACGAGCAATCCAGTCCTCTTTTGATTCCACATCTTGTGTGGAAAAGTGGAAATAAGAACAAATATGCCAAAATTGCTCTAAAATTGTGGAAAACCCACTTGACATATCATCCATCCGCCTATATTATGTCTATAGAACATAAGTTCTGATGCAGATTCAAAGAGTAATTAGAGATGTAAATAGGAGTGAGAGAGCGATGTTCTTCACCAATACAATCAAAAGAATAGCCTTAGCAGCAATATCCCTCCCCCTCGTCTTCGCATGCATAACCACCGTGCACGCGCAAGCCGGACGGACCAATCCCTATCCAGCAGGCACCTCCCAATACTGGGCCTGGCAAAACCGCCCCGACCTCCCCGGCAACCTCGGCGCTCCCTATGCATGGGCAGCTAACGCCGAGCAGCAGGGTTTCCCCATCAGCGAGTACCCCCGCCGTGGCGACGTAGCCGTCTTCGAGCCCGGTGTGCTCGGCGCCGACGCACAGGCGGGACAGGTCGCCTTCGTTGAGCAGGTGCTACAGGACGGTCAGTACACAGTAAGCGTCATGGAAGGCCAGGTAAGCAGGCACACTTACGACTTGCAGAGCGGCACCAGCTTCATCCACTACCTGAAGGATACCCGCACTACATGGGGCTTCTCAAGCGGGCAGTCCGGCTGGACAGCCTATAACCTCGGCGAAGGCAACATGGGCGGCCCCGGTTGGTTCTACCCGCTCGCCGGAGACGACCCCTACCTGGTCAGCCCCGACCTCGACATACCTCTCGACGGCGCGTACACAACAATAGAAGTGGACATCGCTCAGGGCATACCCGTCGGCGACCCCACAATACAGGTCTACTTCGCCACCGCCGATCAGCCCAACTTTATCGAGTCCAATTCGGTCAAAATCAAAGGCAAAGCCGACGGCGAGCTCCATCGCTACAGCTTCTACTTCGGCACCAATCCCGCCTGGCAGGGCCAACTGACCAGGCTCAGGCTAGACCCCGCTCAGGGCGGCACAGACGGCGGAGTACGCGTAGACCGCGTGCGCCTCGTCCAAACCGGCACCCAGCCAACCCCTCCAACCCAGCCCTACACAACCTACAGCGTCTCCACCGGCGACCACGGTGGCCGCCACAGGTAGAAACAACAAGACGGACGGCCTGCGATAGTGGTCGTCCGTCGTCCCTGATCAGTCCTCCCTGATCAGTCCTCCCACCTCTTAAGCACCAATACCCCGTTCTGTCCCCCGAACCCGAACCCATTCACAAGTGCCACATTCATCTTGATGGCCCTTGCCTCGTTCGGAATATAATCGAGGTCACAAGCGGGGTCGGGGTACCGGTAGTTGATCGTAGGAGGCGCTATCCCCTCGTGAAGCGCCATCGCCGTCGCCACCGCGGAGAACGCGCCCGCGGCCCCCAGCGCGTGCCCCACCATACTCTTGTTAGACGACATCGGCACCTTGTAGGCCCGCTCCCCCAGCGCCCGCTTGACCGCCGCCGTTTCAGCAGCGTCGTTCAACGGCGTCGACGTACCGTGTGCCGCGATATAGCTTATGTCCTCCGGCGTCGTCCCGCTGTACTTCATGGCACGAGTGATCGCGAGGGCCGCACCTCGCCCGTCGGGACTCGGCGCCGTGATGTGGTAAGCATCGGCTGACATCGCCCCGCCAAGTACCTCCGCGTATATCTTCGCCCCGCGAGCCAGCGCACTTTCCAGCGTCTCCAGCACAGCGCAGGCTGCCCCTTCGCTGTACACAAAGCCATCCCGCTTCAAATCGAACGGCCTGCTCACCTCTTCCGGCGAAAGCTCTGTGTTCTTAGACAGCGCCTGCATATTCGCTAGCGACGCAATTGCCAGGTCCGTAATGAACGCCTCGGTGCCGCCCGCGATAGCCATGTTGGCCTCGCCGCGCATAATAAAATGGTACGCGTCTATAAACGAGAATATGCCGCTGGCGCAAGCCGCCACACCCGTTGTCACCGGCCCATGCGTCCCCAATTGCAGCGACACCTGACACGAGGCCATGTTGGCTATCATAGTCGGCAGCACCATTGGCGTAACTGCTCGGAGGCCCTTGTCGCGTAGCGCCACGCTGGTCTCTTGCATAACATCCAGCCCGCCACCGCCCGTCGCCATCACCACAGCCACGTCGTCAGCCGTCTCTTCTGTGATCTTGTACGCCGAGTCGTCCACCGCCTGCTTCGATACCGCGACCGCGAACTGCGCGAATCGAGCCATACGCCGCGCCGCCTTCGCGTCAATATAAAGGTCCGGGTTGAACCCTCTTACCTCGCCCGCGATCTTCACGGGCAAGTCTTTCGGGTCGAACCGCGTGATGTACGAGATGCCCGACTTGCCTGCTTTCAGGTTAGCCCAGAACTCTCCTGCTGTGTTCCCTATGGGCGTTATCGCGCCCAACCCTGTAATAACGACTCGTCGTCCTGTATTGTAAGCCAACGTTGTACTCCTG
>JBBRDO010000044.1:0-35000 GCA_038203825.1 Chloroflexia bacterium
ACGAGGTCGGGATTGTTCTTGAGTGTCTGGTCGTTGGTGACGAGACCGTTGGAGGCCAGTTGTGCGTAGTCCGCTACCTTGAGAGTGCTGACGCCGACGCCCTGGCTTTGCAGTTGGGTAGGCTCGTTGGCTGAGTAGACCATCGCCACGTCGACCTGTTTGGCGGTGAGGCTGGGTATTTGGGTGAAGCCGATGCTTTGGAGTTGGATGTCGTTGAGGGTGAGGCCGCCTGCTTTGAGCAGGGCGAGCAGTCCGGTGTAGGTTGAGCCGAAGGGGCCGGGCACGCCTACTTTGTGACCCTTGAGGTCGGCGGGAGTTGTGAGGGTGGGACCCTGGCCGTTGATGGAGACGGCGGCTACGGGGTACTGGCGATACCAGGTCATGACGTATTTGATGGGGATGCCCTGGATGCGGGCCGGGATCACCTCGTCGCCTGAGACTACGGCGAAATTGATGCTGTTCTGCCCGCTGCCCAGCTGGGTTATCAGGTCGGTCACGACGCCGTTCTGGAGGGTTACATCAAGACCTTCGGCTTTATAGTAACCTTTGTTGAGCGCCAGGTAGAACGGAGCAAACTGCACATCTGGGATATAGCCGAGGGCGATTGTAACCTTAGTGGGCGCGCTTGCTGCCACTGAGGTGGATGTGGCAGCGGGCGTTGGAGGGACGGGGGTTACCTGATCGCATGCAGCCAAGGCGAAGATGGACGACAGTGCGAGCAATAGCAGGGGTTTGGTGAACTTTTGGGGCATTTTCTTTATATACTCCTCGATTTTAACAAGTGGTAAGTGTGATATGTGGGGTAGGAATGCGGTTATTCCCAGTTGATTACTGTTTTTTCTATCAGGGTGATGCTGAGGTAGGCGGCAAGGGTTAGCATTACCAGGGAGATCAGGCCGACGAAGATGAGGGTGGTGTCGAAGAGGCCGCGGCCCAGGATTAGCAGGAAGCCGAGACCAGAGCTTGAGGAGACGAACTCGCTGACGATAGCGCCCGTAATGGAGAGGGTGAGGCCGAGCTTCACGCCCGCCAGCAGGCCGCGCAGGGAGAGGGGTAGCTCTACGTAGCGGATGGTTTGCCAGTGGTTGGCGCCGGAAATGCGGGCTGCTTCGAGCATGGAGCGATCTATCGAGCGGAGGCCGACGACGGTATTGACGACGATGGGAAAGAAGACTATCAGGGCCACGACTATGACTTTGCGGGTGAGGTCGTCGCTCACCCAGAGGACGAGCAGGGGGGCGATGGCGATTATGGGGAGGCCCTGGCTGACGGCGATGTAGGGATTGGCGATGCGCTCCAGCACGTGGATATGGCTGATCAGGTAGCCCAGACTGAGGCCCAGCACGAGGGCGACGAGGAAGCCGAGGCCTGCTTCGAGGATGGTGGTGCCGAAGTGGCCCAGCAGAGAGCCGTCGAGGAGCATGGACCACCAGCGATCAGCCACGGCCGCGGGCGTGGGGAGGAGATAGGCGGGATATTGGCCGAAGACGGCAATTGCCCACCAGACCAGTACCAGCAAGGTGAGGGTCAGGATCGGGGTCAGCAGTTTGCGCAGGCTTCGTTGGAAGATGTGCGCAAAGGATGAGTTGGAAGCCTCAAAGACGGCGTCGGAGAGTTGGACGCCCTCGAGAGGAGGTAACTGGTGAGGCAAGAGGGTGCGCGGGCGCCGGGTGCTTATGGGGGTGGAGCTATTATCTTTGGTGACGGGTTGTTCTATGTGTGCTTTCATGTTCATATACGCTTTTGCCTGCGCTACGCAACAAAAAACCCTGGTAGCGCGTTAGCTTCCAGGGACTGTGCCGGCATGATGGCGGATTGCGGGGGTGAGGTTGGTGGGCGGATTGCGGGTAAGGCAATCAGCGGAGGCGCACCATGGCTGGGAGCATGGCACGATTCAGCACCGAAATCGGGCGATCAGCTTCGACTTTCTTCTATCCGGACTATACCGTCGGCCCTGGCTTTGCACCAGGTCCTGCCTTGCGGCTCGCGGGCTTGACTTACGCCTTACCGCCGATCGGGAATTGCACCCTGCCCTGAAAGTCATTGATATTAAGTTGTTGTATTCAGTATAGAGCGAAGTTTGACAGGCGTCAAGTGCGTGATGAGTGATAAGTGATAAGTAATAAGTGGTAAGTGACGATGGCTGGCAGAGGCCACTTATCACGTTCAGGTTTGTCTAGCGGCTTTGGCCGGAGTTGGGGTCTATCATTAGGGAGGATTCGTCTACGGCTTCGAAGTCGGCGCCAGAGAGAGGGTCCATTGTGTGGAGCAGTTGATTGTCCCAGCGCTCGTCGGGGGCGCCGCTTATTGACCAGGACGTACCGTTATCGGCCAGGAACATGCCGTAGTCTTTCATGGCCTGGAGGATGACACGGATCTGTGGATCATAGCCGGAGATGTCTACACTGGCTTTGAGACGGACGCGCAAGCCCATGGGTGGCAAGTTGGGGTTGTGGTCGCTGCCGGTGAGATGGCGAGCGGGCCAGATGAATGCAGCTTGAGTGTTGTTGGCGGTGAAGCGGATGGCGTGGCGGATGACGCCGCTTGCGACTTCATCGTAGCGAACAAGGCCGGGGTAAATAGGGAGGCCCGCGGCGTCGGCGGAAGTCCAGCCTGCGGGGCGGAGAGCGTTGGAGTTGAGGTCGTAGCGCGCGCCGCTGCGGGCTTCCCAGGAGCCGTCGGATTGTGGGTAGGAGGAATAGAGCTCGTAGAGGGTGCAGTTGTCCTGGTCTGTTATCAGCACGTGGCGGTCGCCCGTGCTCTGGGGGCCACCCTCGATGGGGGCATCAGTGGGGATGGGGAAGGGACCGGGGTCGCTTTCGTTGCCATAGGCTGTGTAGACGATGGGGACGAAGGGCTGGGTGCCGGGGACGAAGGCGTAGGGTATGCCAATAGGTTCGCCCTGCCAGAGGCCTGAGCCGAAGTCGGCGTGCACATGAGTGTTGATACCGAGGCTATTGATATAGGCGTCGGATAGGACGGCGGTTGGGAGAGCCGAGATATTCCGGTTCCAGATGTTGTCGGCGGGGAGGATGGGACAGGGGCCGCCGGGCGTGGCGCTGGGGGTGGCTGCGCGGGTGGGAGTGCGAGTGACGGTAGCGCTTGGAGTACGGGTAGGAGTGTTGGAGGGGCGCGTGGTGGCTGTAGGGCCGCCGGGGGTCTGGGTGGACGCGAACGTGGGAGTAGGAGTGGGGGTGGCGCGGTGCCGGCGTGCAATGCTGATCACCTTGGATGCCTGGGCACGGGTAGCAGTACCGTTGGGGCGGAAGTAGAGGCCCGGGCAAGGTTCGCCGGGACCACCGCAGGGATAGCCTGAGATTATGGTTTCGGCGGCCGCGCGCTCGACATAGCCGTAGAAGGTGCTGCCCGCGGGCACATCGTTGAACGTGGCGGTGGGCGGGCTAAAGGGGTCGAGGTGCGCGCCGATGATTGTCATTTTGGCGAGTTGGGCGCGGGTTACGTTGTTGCCCGCACGGAAATAGGGCCGAGACTGGGAGTCGCAGGGTTCACCCGTGCCGCCACATGGGTAGCCTGTGGTGAGGCCGGACGCGAAGCCGATTTCGACGAACGTGTAGAAGGTGCTACCGTTGGGCACATCGGCGAATGTGGCAGTCGAGGGGAGGGCGGCATCAAGGTTGAGGGCCAGGACGAGCACTTTCATGGCCTGTGCGCGGGATAGGAGGTTAGCGGGGCGGAATGTGCCGTCGGGGTAGCCCGAGATCGCGCCGATGTTATAGAGGTCAAGAACGTAGGGGTAGAACCAGTCGCCGGGACAGACGTCGGTGAAGGTATCGTTGCAGGCCTGTATCTGTTGTCGATCGGGGCCGGATGGAGAGGTGGGAGTAGTTGCGGGGGCTGCGATGGAGGTTGCGCAGATTACGGCGGCGGCCAGCAGGACGACCGAGGCTAACAAGGGATAGCGATATTTGATGATGGATTGCATTAGAATACTCCCGAAGTGTGTGGGTCGGTGGAGAGGTGCGTAGGTTAAGACGATTGTAGGGGTCGAGAGGTTACAAGGTCAATGGGTAATGAGTCCCATCGGGGTCATGGGGCGCGTCAGGACGATGGAAACTGCCTAATTAGGGACAGTTAAGTCTTTCCTGTAGATGTGATAAAGCTGGATGACGTGCATACCTACGTCTGTGTAGAGGCGGGGGGCGTTAGTGAGGCTGGCGCTGTCCACGCTTAGTTTCACGGTATGGACGCCGCGCGCGTAGAACTCGCGAAACGAGTGCAACAGGAGGGCTTCGCCGAGACCTTTCTTGCGCCAGGGACGGCGAACACCCAGGTGGTCAATCCAGGCGGTGCCGCTAGCGGCCTCGTAGTAGTTGAGGGCTACACCGACTATTTCCCGGTCACTGTAGGCCAGAAACCAGAGAGTAGGGTCGAAGCCTGGCCCGTTGAGGTTCATTCGCGTGGCCCAGGCATCGAATGTCATGGGAGCGTGGTAGCCTTTGTCTTCGGAGGCTTCCTCGTCGGCCATGTAGGTACCCTGTTCGTCCCGGCCCAATATGAATGGGCGCACTGCTATGCCGGCAGGCCAGCGGGGGGCGGGTGGCAGCTCGGTGAGGTCGATCTGCATAATCTGGAAAGAGAGATAGTTGTTGTAGCCTGCTTGATCGAAGGCGTGCCGCGCAGCCGGGTTCAAATCGCCGGCGCGGCCCAGAATAATAGCGGCCTGCGCATGGGCCACAGTGCGAGATTCCGCAAGGCGCAGGATCTCGGCCTCAATACCATTGCCCCTGTGTTCGGGCAGCACCCACAGCGAAACCCAAACGGGTTGCTCAGTCTGGGGAACCTCAGCGTAGGCAACGGGTGTGTCGTCCGGGGCAATGGCCAACCAAGCATCGGTACTCAGGGTGATCTTATCAGGTTGCCAGGAGGCTCCCAGCATCCCTTCTGTGGCAGGAGAATAGCCAAAGTCAGCAGTGCCGGATGCGCGCTGTATGATGAGAACGGCATCGAGGTCGTCCAGGGTCGGGGGGCGGAAGGTGTAAGGAAAGGCCGGGGATTGCGGTTGAATCATGGGTTGTCTCTAAGCAGATTATTGCTTGCCTGAAGCTTGCCGCGCCCGCTCTTCCTTGGAGTGCTCGTATACACGCTGGGCGTTTTGCATGAGGGCCTGCTCTTCGGGGGTTTCGGCGAGGAGAGGGGGCACGGGCATGGGGCGGCCTTCCTCGTTGAGGGCTACGAACGTCAGGTAGCAGGAGCTTGTGAGCACTTTCTTGCCACTGGTGGGGTTTTCGGCCTCAACTATGGCATGGACCACCATTGAGGTGCGGCCCACGTAATCGACCTGGGAGGTAATAGAAATAAGGTCGCCTATGTATGCGGGCTGCTGGAAGTCCATGTGGTCGAGGGCGACGGTGACGACCTGACGCCCGCAGTGTCGCATGGCGGATACAGCGGTGGCAGCGTCGGCTAACTTCATGATAGAACCACCATGGATGTTACCCATAGGGTTGGCATCGTTGGGGAGCATGACCTGGCTGATGATGGTGCGCGAGGCCGACATTGGGCGGGGGTCCAGGGGGACGGGCGTGCCGAACTCTCGTCGAGGATAAGGGGAGGTAGGCATGTTTTATTTTCTCCTTGTTAGGGGTAGTGACCGGTGACCGGTGGCCGGTGACCGGTGGCCAGTGGCCAGTGACCGGTGGCCAGTGGCCAGTGACCGGGGACCAGTATGACGACAGACGACTGACGACACAACACTTATCACTTATCAGTTCTGGTCACTGGTCACTGGTCCACGGTCACTCGCGCCTACAGGCGAACTATGGTGACGCCTTCGCCGCCTTGCTCCTGGGGGGCGGTTTCCAGTTCTCTTACTATGGGGTGTTTGGACAGGTATTCGCGGACGGCTTTGCGAAGGGCGCCTGTGCCTTTGCCGTGTATTATACGCAAGAATGGCATCCCGGCGACGGAGGCTTCGTCGAGGCGGCGGTCAAGCTCCTCTATTGCGGCTTCAGCGCGCCAACCCCGGAAGTCGTACTCGAGGGGTGGGGCCTCCACGGGAGTGCTGGGCACGTAGCGCACCATGCTCGGCTGGGCGGCGTTGTCACGGGCTACCTGAACGGCAGGTTTACGGAGGGTGATGCCCGTGGTCGGGACGCGCATCTTGAACGCGCCGACCTGAACTTCAAGCTGGCCGCCGGTGTCGGGCGGGGACAGGACGTCGCCTTCGGAGCCAAGCGATTTGACGAATACAAGATCGCCGGGGCCATAAACGTGGGGCCTGGAGTCGTCGCGCTGTACTTTCTGGGTTTGCCGGACGTGCTGGGTCCGGTTGCGCTCTTTGCGCTGTTCCTGTGATTTGAGGCGCAACTCCTTGTCCAGTTGCTCGGCTCGTAACTGTGCCTGGGTCACCCACTGGCGCGTGAGCGTTTCGTCCGATGTAGCGTTGAGGCCAGCTTCTACGCGACCGCGCAGTTGGCGCAGTTCGGTGCGAACGGTTTCAAGCTCCTGCTCAACGCGCATGCGGGCTTCTTCCTCGGAGCGTGCTTTCATCTCGTCGGCCTGAGCCAGTTGGCGGTCCATTTCTTCAGTGCGGCGTTGGAGGTCACGGCGGATCGTTTCGGCGCGCTCGTGCTCTTTGCGGGCGTCGTTGCGCTCGCGGCGAATGCTGTCGAGGATGTCGTCAACGCGCTGCTCGTGGGGGTCTACGAAGGTTTTGGCGAGGCCTATAACTTTGTGGTTGAGGCCCAGGCGCGAGGCGATAGCGAGGGCGTTGGAGCGACCTGCTACGCCGATCATCAGGCGGTAGGTGGGGCTCAGGGTGTTTATATCGAACTCAACGGAGGCGTTCTCGACGCCGGGGGTGGCAAAGGCGAAGGCTTTTAGCTCGGAATAGTGGGTTGTGCAGACGGCCATAGCTCCTACTTCGAGCAGGTGGGTGATTATGGCGCGAGCAAGGGCGGAGCCTTCCTGTGGGTCGGTGCCTGCGCCCAGTTCGTCCAGCAGCACAAGACTATCGGGGGCGACGCGACGGAGTATACCGACGATATTGCTCATGTGGGAGGAGAAGGTGCTGAGGGATTGCTCGATGCTCTGTTCGTCGCCTATGTCGGCGAAGACCTCGTTGAAGACGATGGCGCGCGAGCCGGGATCGGCGGGGATGTGGAGGCCTGACTGCGCCATGAGAGTGAGGAGGCCGACGGTCTTGAGGGCAACGGTTTTGCCGCCCGTGTTGGGGCCTGTGATGACGAGGATACGGAAGTCGCCGCCAAGCTCGATGGTGGTGGGGACGACTGTGCCTGTGAGGAGAGGGTGGCGGGCGTTCTTGAAAAGGAGGGGCTGTGGGCCTTTGTTCTTGTCACTTTCCAAGAGTTGAGGCTCAACGCCGTCTATGGCGAGGCTATAGCGGGCTTTGGCGAGGGCGAGGTCGAGGTCGGCCACGATATCGACGTTGGTTTTGATAGGGGTGGACTCTTTACCTATGAGGGCTCCTAGCTCGCGGAGGATGCGCTCGATCTCCTGGTACTCTTCAAGCTGGAACTGCCGCCACTCGTTACCGAGGTCTACGATAGCGAGGGGCTCGACGAAGAGAGTTGAGCCACTGTTGGACTGGTCGTGGACCACGCCGCGCAGAGCACCCTGGAAGTCGCGCTTGACGGGAACAACGTAGCGCCCGTCGCGCAGGGTGTAGATGGGTTCCTGAAGGGCGCGGGCATAGGATTCGGACTGGAGAATTTGCTGCAACTTAGCCATGAGGCGGCTGTGGGCGGCGCGGATATTCTTGCGGATATTGGAGAGCTTATCGGAGGCAGAGTCGAGCACCTGGCTGTCATCATTGATACAGCGCTCGATTTCAGCCTCGATGCGCGGGAAGGTTGAGATGCCGCTCGCTATGAAGCGCAGGATGTCGAGGTCACCACGCGATTCGGCGGTCTGGACGACGAGGTTACGCAGGTTGCGCGAGGCAGCGAGGGTAGCCTTCACCAGTAAGATGTCGGGTGGGTCGAGGAGGGAACCGAGTGTAGCACGGCTGACTATGTCGCGGACGTCGCGGGTGCCACCTGTCGTGACGTCGGGGCGCAGAGCAAGGAGGCGGACAGCCTGCGTAGTGATCTGGAGGTTGCGCTGAGCCTGGGCGAGGTCGGTACTGGGGAGCAGTTGGAGGGCCAGTTGGTGGGACGCGCTGAAGGAAGTGTGCGAGGCCAAACGCTCGCGCACCTTGGGGAATTCAAGGGTGTTCAGTGATTTTTCGTTCAAGGTCGCGTTCTTTCGGTTGCGATGAAGATTAGATAACCAAAGAATTATACCATTTACGGTTTCTGTTCGATGTAGGGCTGAGGGAGTATCTTTTCCGGGGGATGAGACGTGGCGAGAACTGAAAAGTGATGATTGCACAGGTTTGGTGGCGATATTCCTGGTATTGGGCTTTACAAATGTGAAAGTTTGGCGGTAGAATAGGGGAGAGGGTACATTGCGAGCTAGCAGCAAACGCACTGCCCCGTTGGATTGAATGACTGCCAGTATAGGGGCGAATTCACCGGGTGCATGGTAGAGCCAGCACATACCCATGGATTGTTCAATCGTTCGTAGGGCTAGACCTCTACGGGTTTTCTTCTCCCTCAGAATTGCGTATAGTAGCTATAGAGCACCCTTAGCATTGCAGATGGCATCGTCCTAGACCGGAGGAAGTTGGATAATGATTGAGTGCAAGATTGAGAGCATCAGGGTTAGCCTGGTTACGCAACACCGGGTGGTACTTCTGAAGGAGTCTGCCTCAGAGAACACAGAGGACGCCTCCGGACGCTATCTCCCCATCTGGATAGGACCCTACGAGGCCGACGCTATCGCATTGGAGTTGCAAGAGGTGCCTACGCAACGCCCTTTCACTCACGACCTGTTGAGGTCTGTGATAGGAGACCTGGGCGCGCGGGTGACACATATTCTTATTAACGACCTGCGCGACGACACTTTTTATGCGCGAATAGTGCTGGATGCGAACGGCAGGCACGTCGAAGTTGATTCGAGGCCATCGGACGCGATTGCGCTGGCGGTACGGGTGCATTGTCCCATATATGTAGAAGAAGACGTGATAAAGCGGGCAGGCGTGGCGCTGGACGGCGAGACGGATGCTGAAGGGATAACTTCTATAGAAGGCGAAGAATCGTCTGAGACCGAGCAAGCAGACGAGAGCAGCCTTTCCGTATTCCGCGATTTTATCAATTCGCTTGACATAGACGACCTGGGACGCGGAGGGGACAGCCCCGGCAAGTAGCAGGTTGGGCCGAACATACGGGGCATTGTGATATCTGCTCCAACAGTATGATTTGAGCTAAGTGGTTAAAGTAGAGGCAGACAATCGGGTCTGCCTCGATTTGTATACCAAGAGAAGGAGAAATAGACATGGTGCAAAGCAAGAGGGATTGGGTCAAGGTAGCTAGCCTGTTTGTGGCCGCACTTTTTGTGGCTACAGGGCTGGTAGCGGGTGGGCTACAAGCCCAGGCCAGCATAGACACAGGTGTGGTAGCACAGAACCCGGCTACGAAGATAGACAGCCAGGTACTGAAAGACACAGTGAACGGGCAGAAGACATCGTTTGTCATCATGCTGTCAAGCCAGGCAGATGTGAGCGCGGCTAATAGCATGAAAGATCAGGATGCTCGCGGCTGGTATGTATACCGCACACTCACGGAGTTTGCCGATCGTACACAGGCTCCGCTGCGCGGCCTTTTGACGGCGCAGGGCGTCCAGTTCAAGTCGTACTGGGCAGCGAATATGATTATCGCTACGGGCGATCTCAACCTGGTAAATCTGCTGGCCGCTCGCGCTGATGTGGCCAAGATCGACTCGAACGATCCGCAGAACTGGCTTGAGACCCCTGAGGTCGCTAATTTCCAGGCTGCAGATGTATCGGACTCGCCTAGCACCATTGAATGGGGCGTGAACAACGTGAATGCACCCGCGGTGTGGGCGCTGGGCTATACGGGACAGGGTATCGTGGTCGCCAACCAGGATACAGGCATGAGATGGACGCACAACGCCATCAAGCCCAAGTATCGTGGGTGGAACGGCTCGACCGCCGACCACAACTACAACTGGTGGGACTCTATACATTCGGGCGGCGGTATCTGCGGGGCTAACTCGCAGTTCCCATGCGACGACCACGGTCACGGCACCCACACCACCGGCACAACAGTGGGCGACGATGGCTCGGGCAACCAGGTAGGCGTAGCACCAGGGGCCAAGTGGATCGGCTGCCGCAACATGGACCAGGGCAACGGCACACCCGCTACATATACAGAGTGCTTCCAGTTCTTCATTGCACCGACCGACCTGGCAGGAAACAATCCTAACCCAGCGCTACGGCCTGACGTAATGAATAACAGTTGGGGATGCCCCACCAGCGAAGGCTGCACAACCCGCGCCGAACTGGAAACCATCGTAAACAACACAGTGGCAGCGGGCATCTTTGTAGAAGCGTCTGCAGGTAACTCGGGTCCTGGTTGTTCCACCGTGTCCGACCCGCCTTCTTTGTACAGTGCCACATTCGCAACAGGGGCTTATGATAGCGGCAACACGCTGGCTTCTTTCAGTAGCCGTGGGCCTTCGACCTTCTATACACCCAACATACTGAAGCCACAGCTCTCAGCACCGGGCGTAAATGTGCGCTCATCGTTAAACTCCAGCGACTCAAGCTACGGAACCCTGTCGGGCACCTCGATGGCGGGGCCGCACGTTGTAGGCGTTGTAGCTTTGCTCTGGTCGGCTCACCCCGAACTGGAACGCGATATCGCTACGACAAAGACGATCTTGCAGAATACTGCTAACCCGAGCGTGAATGTTGCCTCACAGACATGTGGTGGCATACCCAGCAGCCAGATACCCAACAATACGTTCGGTTATGGCCGCGTGGATGCGCTGGCCGCGGTGAACTCGGTGCCCTTCACGACACCTACGCCGGGACCGAGCGCTACCAACACAACGATGCCTACGAACACGTCAGTGCCCTCCAACACGGCGGTATCGACTAACACGGCCACAAATACTGCCGTTGCAACGAACACCGCAGCAGCCACGGGTACCACAGTCAGCACAGACACTCCTGTTGCTACTGATACACCAGGCGGTCCTACAAACACACCAACAGAGACCGTAACGGGCACACCACCCACAGCTACCGAAACCCCGACAGCCTGCACGATCTCCTTCGAGGACGTACCTGTGGGCAGCACATTCTACCCCTACATCGAGTGCCTGGCTTGCCGAGGCATCATCAACGGCTATCCATGCGGTGGCGCTGGTGAGCCTTGCAACCCCACCAATGACCCCTACTTCCGCCCTGGTAACAACGTGTCAAGGGGACAGTTCGCCAAGATTGCTGCTAACTCTGCCGGGTTCAACGAGCCCCCAGGAGCACAGCAATACGAGGACGTCGCAGTAGGCTCGACCTTCTTCGACTATGTCTGGAGACTGTCAGATCGAGGGTACGTCACCGGATACCCATGCGGAGGAGTAGGCGAGCCATGCGGACCTAACAACCTGCCGTACTTCCGACCCAACGCCAACGTCACGCGTGGGCAGCTATCCAAGATAGACGCTAATGCAGCCGGGTACAACGACACACCGGGTGCACAGCAATACGAGGATGTGCTACCAGGCTCAACCTTCTATGACTTCATCTGGAGATTGAGTAACAGAGGCATCATCAATGGCTATCCATGTGGTGGCACTGGCGAGCCTTGCGGACCTAACAACCTCCCTTACTTCAGGCCAGGTGCTAACGCCACCAGAGGCCAGGCGAGCAAGATTGTGTCTAACTCTTTCTTCCCCAACTGTACCTTTGCGGGGAAATAGCGTTAGTCGCGGACAATACATAGATAAAGAAGGGCGGAGGCGCTGATGCCTCCACCCTTCTTCTTGCTCGGAATGATACGAAGTCTACTGGCTGTCTTCCGCGATAGCCTTCACCTCGTCGAGGGTGCTGGCGTCCTGCGGGCGCTTGTCTGGGCGAAGGCGCGCTATACGCGGAAAGCGAAGGGCGTAACCGCTCTTGTGCCGTGGGCTGGGCTGAATCTTGTCGAACGCCACTTCGATCACGATGAGGGGCTCGACCAGTCGTACCCTGCCGAAGTCCTGGATGGTGTGGGCCTTGAACCACTCTGTCATCTCTGTGATCTCGGCGTCTGTCAGCCCCGAATAGGCCTTACCCACGTTCAATAGTTGGCGCTCTGGACCGAGCACAGCAAAAGTGTAGTCGGACAGCATCTTGTTGCGCTTGCCATTCCCCCACTCCACGGCAGTCACCACCACATCCAGCGTGGCAAGGGCGCGCTTTACCTTGAGCCAGGCCTTGCCACGCTTGCCCGGAGAGTAGTCGGAGGCGGGCATCTTCACCATCAAGCCCTCGTTGCCCCGCGCTCGTGAGGCCACGAACATAGCGTCAAGCCTGCCCGACCCCTCATGTTCACCGTCGTCCAGGTCTGCAACGGACGTCAGTTCTGTCGGTGCCATCACGAGAGGATACGGCAAGTTGAGGGACGCCAGTACTTCTTTGCGCCGGCTAAGTGGCGCATCGAGCAATACTACCCCATCAAGATAAAGCAGGTCGAAGACCATGCAGGCAACAGGCACTTCCTGCCTGACTTCTGCTGAGACCACCTTCCGGCCCAGGCGCTTTTGCAGGGCGCTAAACTGGAGACAACGCCCATCCGCTTCGGAATAGGCCACGATCTCGCCATCGAATATGACGGCGTGAGGTATAGCAAGGAGTGCGTCTGCCACCTCCGGGAAGCGATTGGTCACCGGATCCAGCGTTCGCGAGAAGATGGCCACCCTGTCGCCTTCGCGGTGCAACTGGGCACGCACCCCGTCGTACTTGTCCTCCACGAAGGCTGCAGTTTCACCTCTGTTGTTGGCCTCGGCAACCAGGTCGGCGGGCTTCTCAACCGGCGTCGCCAGCATGAACTTGAGAGGATGAAACAGGTGCAGGGTCGCCGTACTGAGCAGGCCGTGACGCGCCATGAGGGCCGTCTCCCCCACGTCGCCCACGAGCATGTTCACCCGCTGTATCTCTCCCGTTTTCACCCCTGCCATGCGTCCAAGCGCCTCCTCCACGAGCGACTCCTTGAGGCCCATCCTCATGTCGCCCGTCACCAGCTTCACGATATACTTGGCTTCAACCGGCGTTGCCCGCGAAAGGAGGTTGCGCAACAGGATGCCCTTCTTGCCCGTGCCTTTAGTTGACGCTATCTCCTCGAACACGGCCTGCGCCTCTTGCAAGAGGAGTGGATCGCCCGCCTCGTGGGGAGATGCGGGCATAATGCGAGCCGCCACGTCTCCCACGTCGCCCATCGACACCACCAGCTTGTGGTAGTCGTTGGCGGTGACCCCTGAAAGGTCCACCAGCACGACCGATGCGGCGCTAAAGCCCACGTTGAGTGTGCGGCTATCTGACAGAGGGAAGGGACTGCCCGACAACAGCTTACACGCGACCGCGAGATCCTCGTCAGAAAGAGAAGCAAGGTAGCCGCCCAGTATAGCCGCCTTTTCAAGGCGCTTGGTAGTAGAGCCTACGGCTTCGGCGGTCTGCGCGAAAAGCGCGAAGGTTGACTGTTCGGGTTGCGGTAATTCGTCAGACATGAGCTAATTATATCATCCGCCTTGCGCGTTGCCCGGCGATACGCTACACTTTGTTGGACTGTAAATTGCACGACCAACGGCAGATGATAGACGGCTAGGTCATGCGTCGTCAGTCGTCACTAATCTCTAGAGCCAGAGGATACATGAAAGTAATAATCCCCGCAGCGGGCTACGGCACGCGCATGCGGCCACAAACGCATACCCGTCCCAAACCTCTCGTACACGTGGCGGGCCGTCCTTCCCTTGCATTTGTACTGGATGCGCTCGCACCCCTCGATATTGAGGAGCTCATATTCATAGTGGGCAGAATGGGCGAGCAGATGGAAGAGTACGTCCGGCAGAATTACGACTACAAAACCACCTTCGTAGAGCAGAAAGTAATGCGCGGTCAGGCCGACGCCATCGCGCTGGCTCGCGACCATGTGCAGGGCGATCTCATGACTCTGTTCGTGGATACCCTGTTCGAGGCCGACCTCACATCCCTCAAGTCACTGGACGTCGACGGCGCCATGTACGTCATGCCTGTGCCCGACCCCAAGCGGTTCGGCATCGCTGTCCTCGACGGCGAAGGCATCGTCACGAAGCTGGTTGAGAAGCCTGAAGACCCTGAGAGCAACCTGGCCGTCGTGGGCCTCTATTATTTCAAGGACTCAAGCTGGCTTTTCAACTCGATTGATAAGTTGATGGCATCGGGCAAGTCACTGAAGGGCGAATACTATCTCGCTGATGCGATACAGGTGATGATCAACGAGGGTGCGCGCTTCCGAACCTTCCCCGCGCAGGTGTGGGAGGATACGGGCACCTGGGATGCGGTGTTGCACGCCAACCGCTATCTCCTGAAGAAGATGGACACGAACACGAAGCCCTACCAGTACCAGAGCTCCCTCATCATCCCGCCTTCCTACGTCTCGCCGGAGGCCTTCGTCGAAAACAGCGTGATAGGGCCCTATGCCTCTATTTCCGAGGACGCCGAAGTGCGCGACTCTATAATAAAGAACAGCATCATCGGCCCCAATGCCACCGTTAATAGCTCCATGCTCTTTGGCGCTCTCGTGGGCGAACGAGCCACCGTTGAAGGCTCATACAGTTCCATCAACGTAGGCGACGACTCGATAGCGCGCACAGGCGGTGTAAGCAGCACCGAGATAGATGAAACATTCAAGTAACAGTAAGAAATGCGTCGTGCACTCTCAGTAATCCTACCAACAAGTAGATGCAGGAGTACACTCCTGCCGGGGTTCCAGGCGTGTCCCCTGGCTCTGTCTCTTCTCTTTAGAGACTCCCCTCCCTGAGGGAGGGGCTGGTGGTGGGTCTTCACAAACCCGGATGCTAAAGTCATAGACTTTGAAACATGAGCACAATAAAACTATGGACTGGTTAGAGCTATCGGTAGAAGTGGACCCCGAAGCCGTTGAGCCTGTCAGCGAGCTATTCGCCCGCATAGGGTACAACGGCGGCGTCGTGGTGGAACAGGCCCTCGTTGGGCCTCAATCCGAGCAGGAAAGCTGGGAAGAGTTACAGCACCCCGAGATCGACCCGACGCGCCCGATCAGCGTGCGCACCTACCTGCCTGATGACAACGAAGCGGAAGAGAAGCGCAAGCGTATCGAAGAATCCCTCTGGCACCTTGGGCGAATGCGCACGGTTGGCGAGCTGCAAGTCCGCACCTGCCGCGAGGAGGACTGGGCCAACGCCTGGAAAGCCTTCTACGGCATCCAGCGCATGGGCAAGCGAATAGTAATCAAACCCTCCTGGCTCGACTACACGCCCCGCGAAGACGATATCATCCTTGACCTGGACCCCGGCATGGCCTTCGGTACCGGCCTGCACCCGACCACACGCCTCTGCCTGATTGCCCTCGAAGACTACCTGGGCCAAGACGGATCAACCGGTAGGGACATCCCGACGCTCTCACCTGGGCCGGTGTCGGCAATCCTCGACCTGGGCACCGGCTCCGGCATACTGGCTATAGCCGCCGCCAAGCTGGTAGGGCCTGCTGTCAGCATAGCCGCCATTGACACAGATCCCATCGCCGTGCAAGCCACCCAGGAGAACGTTGCGCGCAACGGGCTATCAACCCAGATACGGGTAGAGCGCGGCTCGGCTGATGCTGCGAAGGATGGCGGACCATATGACCTGGTAGTGGCGAACATCCTAGCCAGCGTAATTATCGAGCTTGCCCGCTCGCTCCACGCTCTCATCAAGCCGGGCGGCATGTTGATCTCGTCAGGCATCTTCTTCGAGCGAGGAGAGTCCGTCATCGAGGCACTAGAGCGCGTAGGCCTACCTGTGCGCGAACAACGTAAGGAAGGCGACTGGCTGTGTCTGATCTCCGTTCGCGAGCAATAGGGAGCACCGCGCGGCTCGCGGGACTGCCATGGAGGGTTGGGCCGGGCAGGAGTCGGCCACTGCGCGCCGACGACCAACGCCTCAAGCGCATAGTGGTGCTCAAGCCATGCTGCATGGGGGACGTGCTCATGGCCACCCCCGCGATTGCCGCCCTGCGACGTTCACTTCCCAACTCATATATCGCTATGGCGGTAGGGGGTTGGTCGCGGCAGGCTGTGGCACACAATCCACGCATCAATGGCCTCATAACAGCGCCGACCGGAGGCGGGGGCACACCCTGGACCGATTACATGAAGTTGGCGCGCATGATCCGGCGCGGGAACTTTGGCACTGCGGTCGTGCTTGACAGGTCACCAATGCTCAGCATTGTCGCCCTTATGGGCCGAGCCCGCATTCGTGCGGGACTGGACAGCGACGGGCGCGGAATATCCCTCACGCACCCTGTATCGTGCCCGTCCGACAAGGTGCGCCACGAAGTAGAGTGGTATCTCGACGTGGTGCGCGCCATTGGCCTGCCCGCCCCGCGCGAGGAAGCCTACCTGGAGTTCTTCCCAACCGAGGACGAGCGCAAAGATGCAGAGCGCGTGCTGGCCGAAGCTGGAGCTGGTGAGGCCAATGGTGGATATGTCGCAATACACCTGGGAGGCGGAGCGAACCCCGGCATGAGACTACTATCCAAGCGCTGGCAGCCCGAGCGCTGGGCGCGCATTGCCGACTGGCTGGCCGAAACCCACGACACGACGGTCCTGCTGCTTGGCGGGCCCGATAAGGACGACCGCGAGGCCGCAGGCAAGATGCAGGCCGCTCTTTTTGATGCCACCAGACCCTACGTGGTAGACCTGGTGGGCAAGCTCGAGTGGGGAGCGATGGGTGCGCTGCTAGGCCGGTGCGACCTGTTCCTGGGACATGATACGGGCGCGATGCATCTGGCGACCGCGATGCGAACACCCGTAGTCGCGGTGTTCGGGCCAAGCGATCCTGCGCGCTATGGACCATGGGACCCCGCTCGGCACAGCGTGGCGGTAGCTCCGAGGCAGGGGTTTCAAAGGACGGGTGCCGAAGCCCTGCGCCATGCCTCACGCACAAGCGACGGCAAATACCACACCGCTGTTTCAGTCGAGGGCGTGTGGGCTGCGGTCGAGAAGATGTATGCGCGCACTCAGCGTGAGAAGTCCACCCGCGTAGCGGCGAGCACAGAAGCGGTGTCAGACGCAACTCCCGATTAGCCTCAAAACAGCCATGAAAACGCGCCTACGCGGCCTTTTACTCAGGCTCACCAATCCACGCCTCCTGAGAGGTGCGCCCGCGCGACCGCAGTCAGCAGATACGATCAAGCGCATCCTGGTGATCCGTCCCGACCACCTCGGCGACCTGCTCTTCGCCACTCCCGCCCTGGCTCGTTTACGAGGGGCCTTCCCCAACGCACACATCACCGGCCTTGTTGGTCCGTGGGGTCGCGCTATCTGGCAGGACAACCCGAACCTCGACGCGCTCAAAGTGGTGGCCTTCCCCGGCATCGCGGGCGATAGAGGCAACCTTCTCGCGCCCTACAACTTGCTCAGGCACACGGCGAGCAAGCTCGCTCCGGCGAGCTATGACCTCGGGGTGACGCTGCGATTCGACCACTGGTGGGGAGCGGCTCTCCTTGCCGCGGCAGGCATCCCACGCCGTTGGGGTTACGACACCCCCGGCATGGACAGATGGCTGACGAACGCTGTGCCTTACAAAGCAGGCCTGCACGAAGTTGAACAGAACCTGGCGCTCGTGGAGGTGCTCATAAGGAGCGAGGGCGGCGAGCAGCACGAACCGCCAACCATAGACCGCAATTTGGACATTCCCGCGCTGACCCCACCCGCAGCGACAACACCCGACCGCGCCTTATTAGCAGATTGGGACACGGCCCAACGCAGGGCGATAATCCACCCGGGCACCATGTCGGCCAACAAGCTGTGGACCGTAAACGGCTGGGCCGAAGTGGCAGAGCGGCTGTCGGCACAGGGCTGGACGGTCGCGCTGACAGGCTCTCCTGATGAAAAGTTCCTGGCCAACGCTATCATGGCCGCAGCCGGCGGACAGATTGTACACAATTTCGTCGGCGCGACCTCAACTATCTCGGAGCTTGCCTGGGTGCTGGGGCAGTCCCACATGGTGCTGGGCGTGGACAATGGGCCACTTCACATTGCGGACGCGCTTGGCAAGCCGACCCTGCACCTGTACGGCCCCAGCGATGAAACGCTCTGGGGACCGTGGGGCGATCCCCGGAAGCACAGGGCATTTCGCGCCCCCGGCACTCACCCTGCTGCCCACCTCGAAACGGGAGCCCCCGGTATCGAAGGCGGCCCCGAGATGCGTGCCATCACGGTTGAGATGGTCATGGGCGAGATTACGCAACTCCGGCAACACCCCTGAACGGCAACCGACGACCGCCAAATCGCCTTGTCGTCGTGATCCGTTTTCAGTCGTCCGTCGTCCCTCCCACAAACTCGCGGAAACATCCGATCTAATACTGACAGAGGATGTCATGTGGTGTCAGCTAGTATAGAGGTGCGGGGCTGACTGGAAGGGAGAAGTCTGTTCAAGGGGCATATCGGAGGGTGAGCTATGGTTAGCGCGGTTAGTGTGTTGAGTGCGTTTAGCGGGTGGCGAGCAATTGACGTGGAAGAAGAGGTGGAACCTGTCAGGAGTTATATCGAAGAACTGGCTTACGTGGAACGCGAGGATGGTATTGGACTTGAGGGTGCATTGATCCATCCGGCATCGGTTGAGAGGAAAGATACGGCCATAATCTGGGTTCACGGTAATACAAGCCGTTATTACGACCTGCCCTATGTGCAGGTAGGTCGAGAAATGGCGGCCCTGGGATACACTTTCGTCACTGCCAATACACACGGGCACGACGTTATTGCAGAGCTTTGGGACGACCTGGGCACAAGCCCCGCGGACGGGATCTGCTGGGAGCGGTTCGACGAAGTGCCTATGGATATTACGCCCTGGATCGACCTGGCGATCGGCGGAGGAGCGCAAAGGGTCGTAGTGGTCGGGCACAGCTTCGGGGCGGCTAAGGTGGCCTACTACCAGGCCGTGAAGCAGGATCCTCGCGTGCTAGGCATAGTGTGTGCCTCAGCCGATGTAAAGTGGCACGCGGATACAGAAAAGGTGGGGCTGGCCGAGCGCATGGAGGCCGAGGGCCGAGCCGAGGAGATACTTCCCCAGTTGGAAGCGGCCTGGTACAGAACCAGCGTACAAACCTTCCTCGCCCGCGCCCGCATAGCACAACATGTGCTGGCATCAGACACGCAGACACCTTACATCGCCAACGTGAAGTGCCCCATCCTCGCCTTCTACGGCACCGAGGAAGACTGGTGCGGCACGCAAAGCGACCTGGACAACATCAAGCGCAGCGCCACCGGCTCTCGTCGCGTTGATACCTGTTTGTTGGAGGGTGCCGATCATATCTACTGGGGCAAAGCAGCGCAGACCGCCAACCTGATCAGCAACTGGATAGAGAAGTTAGTGATAGGCTAGAAGGAGTAACTATATGAGCAACGCGACAACCGAAAGAAACGAACCTCAGGCCGGCCGTCCATGGCTGCCTGCAAGCTATGGCATCGCGAAGGTCGAAGAGGGCATGCTATCCTGGGAGCACGTCAACACACTCCTGGGAGACGCGCTGAACTACTGGATCGCCACCACAACTTCCGACGGACGACCTCACGTTCGCCCCGTGTGGGGAGCCTGGGTCGACAACACTCTCTATTTCGATGGCTCGCCCGAGACCGGCTGGGGCCGCAACATCCTGCGTGACCCCCGTATCTCCGCGCAGGTGGATGCCGTTGACGACGTCGTGATGGTTGAGGGCGTCGTCGTAAATGTGCCGAAGGCAGACGAGGAGCTTGTACAGAAGTTGCTCGTTTCGTGCAAAGCCAAGTATATGCCCAAATATAACTACGACCACATAATTGAGGCAGACGGTTGGCGCGAGCGCGGGCTGTTTAGCCTCAAGCCCACCAAAATAATCGCCTGGAACGTAGCAAACTTCGGCACCAGCCCCACCCGCTGGCTGTTCAACGAAACACAGCCTGAGGGGAAATAAGGAATGCAGTTCGGCATCTCAGTTCCCAACTTCGATGTTTGCAGCGATCCACGCACAGCTATGGAGCTTGCCCACATCGCCGAAGACTCGGGCTGGGACGGCTTCTTTCTGTGGGACCACGTTCTCTGGACGTGGCCCCACATCATGCCCGCTTCCGACCCCTATATGCTGCTCGCGGCTATGGCAGCCGTCACATCGCGCATCAAACTCGGCACGATGATCACCCCCGTGCCCCGAAGGCGGCCCTGGAACCTGGCGCGCCAGATGACCACGCTGGATCATTTGTCGGGCGGGCGAGCAATACTGGGGGTGGGCATAGGTGGTGACTGGTTCGGCGACTACAGCAAATTCGGCGAACCGTCACCCGACGATCAGAAAGCCCACGGCGAGATGCTGGACGAAGGTCTGCGGGTGATAACAGGTCTATGGACAGGCGAGCCGTTCAGCTATGAAGGACAGTATTATCACCTGAAGGAGGCACAATTCTTGCCCAAGCCTGTGCAGCAGCCGCGCATTCCCGTTTGGGTCGCGGGCATATGGCCCAACAGGAAGCCCTTTAGGCGTGCCGCCCAGTGGGATGGGGTCTTCCCGATCGTTGCAGACCAGGACGGTCAAATAACGGCAGCGCAGGCACGAGACGCTCTCGCCTATACATTACAGTTCCGCGAGAACACCGGTCCCTTCGACCTGGTAGTAGGCGGCAAGTCCTCCGGCACCGACCGCGCTAAGGACCGCGATAGTGCAGCGGCGATGGCGGATGTGGGCGCGACGTGGTGGATGGAAAGTCTCTGGATGCCCATCGTTCTTGAAGACGTACGTACCAGGCTCAAGCAAGGTCCGCCTCGTGGCTAAATTGCAGTCCGCCATCATCGTCCCCAACTTCGGAGACTACAGCGACGTACATTTACTCGCCGAAATGGCCCGTAACTCCGAGGAAAGCGGCTGGGATGGCTTTTTCGTATGGGATCAGATCTCAATGGATACAGCCCAGCCCATCTGCGACCCCTGGATCGCGCTGGCCCTGATCGCGAGTGCCACTAAGCAGATCAAGCTGGGTACGATGGTGACACCCATCCCCCGCAGACGGCCCACCACTCTGGCGCGTCAAACTGTGACGCTGGATCATCTGTCGGGCGGTAGACTTATCCTGGGCGTGGGCCTCGGCGCTCTCGAATATGAGGAGTTTGAGGCCCTCGGCGACGAACCCGATCTGAAGCTACGCGCCGAGATGCTAGACGAGGGATTAGAAGTCCTCACAGGCCTCTGGAGCGGTGAGCCACTCGCCCACGAAGGCAAGCACTACCACATCAAGAGCACGCAGTTCCTTCCCGCGCCATTGCAGCAGCCGCGCATCCCGGTGTGGGTGGCAGGTAACTGGCCAATAAAAGCGCCGTTCAGACGCGCGGCACTCTGGGATGGTGTGATGCCCGGGTGGGATATTATGGGCGGCACCAAACAGTCGCCGCAGGACGTGCGCGATATGCTTGATTACATAAGGAGCCTGCGCACCTCAACTGAGCCGTTTGACGTGGCCCACGGTGGCAAGACGTCCGGTACCGACCGCGAAGGCGACGCGATAGAAGTACGGCGATACAGGGATGCAGGCGTCACATGGTGGTTGGAAGACCTGAACCCCTGGCGCGGTACGCTCACGGAAATGAAGGAACGGATCAGTAATGGCCCAACGCGCATACAATAGCCGCCAGTATCAGCGGTTCAGACAACTAAGAAGAGAGGTAGGCAGAATGGCTGAGGACCAGATGGAGGAGCAGGCCGTTATCCAGCAGGAGAGCGGGCCCGAGCTACTGATCGTGACCAGTTTCTACCCTGGCGTATCGCCCCAGCACCTATTCACTTACTGGACGCAGCACCAGCTTTTGCAGCAGTGGTGGCCGCCTGAAGCCAGCGTAGATCCCCGCCCCGGAGGCTCATACTGCCTGTCGTGGCCCTCAATGCAGTGGAACCTGCGCGGCACGTACAGCGTGGTCGAGCCGGGACAACGCCTGGCCTTCACATGGAATTGGGACCACGAACCCGACACCCCCACGCGTAAAGTAGAGGTAACCTTTGAGCCTGTGGGAGACGTCGGCACACAACTGACAGTGACCCACTGCACCTATGCAAATATCAGCAAAGACCAGGAAGAACGTGACGGCCACCTGGAAGGCTGGATATACTTTCTCAAGCGCCTGCATGACGCGATCGCATAGGGATGTGGAAAACGTGCGAATTACTGTCACCTTGACGAATTTGGTATAATTATGTTGAACGCTTGTTCTAGTTATGTCTAGTAACGGCTGCCATCTCATCTCAGCGGAGCATGGCCCAACTATTGCACTTACTTTATTACAGGGGACTATTCTATGCTCCGCAGCATCTCGCAATCCAATAAAAACGGATACCATGAAACAGATATGCCACAAATCGAAGATCCAAAACTGAGCAAGCGCGCACAAACACACATTATCGTGCGCGGAGCCAGAGAGCACAACCTTAAGAACATTGATGTGGAGTTGCCGCGCGATAAGTTGGTGGTCATCACCGGCCTGTCGGGTTCGGGCAAGTCCTCCCTTGCGTTCGACACCATCTACGCCGAAGGCCAGCGACGTTACGTCGAGTCGCTGTCTGCCTACGCGCGCCAGTTCCTCGGCCTGATGGAGAAGCCCGACGTAGACCTCATCGAAGGACTATCACCCGCCATCTCGATTGACCAGAAGAGCGCATCGCGCAACCCGCGCTCGACGGTCGGCACTATCACCGAGATTTACGACTATATGCGTCTTCTCTATGCGCGCGCAGGTCGCCCTCACTGCCCCAATTGCGGCAGGGAGATACAGCAGCAGACCGTGCAGGAGATCGTAGACGCCGTGCAGGCCATCCCCGAAGGCTCGCGCATCATGATCTTGGCCCCGATTATCAAGGACCGCAAGGGCGAGCACCAGAAAGTGCTTGAAGACCTCCGCAAAGCGGGCTACGTGCGCGCTCGTATCGACGGCGAAGTGAGCGACCTGGACAGCATCATCGAGCTTGAAAAATACAAGATGCACACGATCGAAGCGGTCGTGGACAGGTTGGTGATCCATAGCCCCGAGTCTGTGGCAGGTGAGATTGACCCCGACAGGACCCGCCTGGCCGACTCAGTTGGAACAGCGCTGAAGTTGGGCAAGGGCCTCGTGATGATATCGATCATCGGCGGCGACGAATATGTCTTCTCCGAGCATTTTGCTTGCCCCAACTGCGGCATCTCCATGGGCGCAATCGAGCCCCGCACCTTCTCGTTCAACTCTCCCCACGGAGCATGTCCTGTGTGCACCGGGCTGGGCTTGCAAATGGAGCCCGACCCCGACCTCATAATCCCCGACAAGAATCTCAGCATAGCGGAGGGTGGCGTAGCTCCCTGGGCCAAATCGTTCCAGAGCGGCGATAGCTGGATGCTGGAAGTGCTGGAAGCGGTGGCCCAGCAGTTCGGGTTCACGGTGGAAACTCCTCTCAGCAAGCTTAGCGAAGAGCAGATGAACGTGCTCCTCTATGGAAATAAAGACAAGCACATCAAGATCAAGCACAAGACCTATCAGGGCAAGTGGCAGGAGTTCGACCGAGAGTTCAGCGGTGTGGTCAACATCGTAAAGAGACGGCATGCCGAAACTAACTCGGACACGATCAAGAACGAGCTTGAGCTTTACATGACCGACCGCCCGTGCCACGCTTGCCGGGGCCAGCGGCTGAAGCCCGAGAGCCTTGCTGTTACAGTCGACGACAAGAGTATTGCCAGCGTAGCCAACATGTCTGTACGTGAGGCCACGCGCTTCTTCGCCTTCCTCGCGGGCGAGGGTGACAAGCCCACCCCGATGTCAGGCAAAGAGCAGTTCATCGGTCGCCAGATACTCAAAGAGATCCGGGCGCGGCTCGGCTTCCTGATGGACGTGGGCCTGGAATACCTGACAATCAACAGAACAGCAGCCACACTCGCGGGTGGCGAAGCCCAGCGTATTCGCTTGGCAACCCAGATTGGCTCGTCCCTCATGGGGGTGCTCTATATTCTGGACGAGCCGTCAATAGGCCTCCACCAGCGCGACAACGCCCGTCTGATCAGCACCCTTCTGCGCCTCAGAGACCTGGGCAACACCCTGATCGTGGTCGAGCACGACGAGGAAACCATGCAGGTAGCAGACTGGCTGATCGACGTAGGGCCTGGCGCCGGCGAACATGGCGGTGAAATAGTGGCTGAGGGCACCTACGAGGATGTGCTGCGCGACCCCAATTCGCTCACCGCCAAGTACCTGCGCGGCGAGCGCGAGATCAGCGTACCGAAGAAGCGACGCAACGGCAACGGCAAAAGCATCACTGTCTATGACGCCCACGAGAATAACCTGAAGCACATCACCGTCGAGTTTCCACTCGGCAAGTTCATCTGTATAACCGGAGTATCCGGCTCAGGCAAGTCCTCACTAATACACGAGGTGCTTTCCCGCAAGCTCAGGCAGGTTCTAACAAGGTCGAAGGAGAAGCCCGGCGCGCACAGGAAGGTAGAAGGGATCGAGAACATCGACAAGATGATCGAGATCGACCAGTCGCCCATCGGTAGAACGCCACGCTCAAATCCCGTAACTTATACCGGAGCCTTCGGCCCCATCCGCGAAATCTTCGCTAAAGTACCCGAAGCCAGGGTGCGCGGCTACGATGCGGGCCGCTTCTCGTTCAACGTGAAGGGCGGACGTTGTGAGGCCTGCCGTGGTGACGGCATCATCCAGATCGAGATGCAGTTCCTGCCAGACGTGTATGTGCCGTGCGAAGTGTGCCACGGAGCGCGCTACAATCGCGAGACCCTGGAAATAACCTACAAAGGCAAGAACATCGCCGAAGTGCTCGATATGACTGTCGAAGAAGCCGCAACGTACTTTGAGAATGTGCCTGCCGTCAAGAACAAGCTGAAGACGCTGTGCGATGTTGGTCTCGGGTACGTCAGGTGCGGCCAGCCCGCCACCACCCTATCAGGCGGCGAGGCCCAGCGCATCAAGCTGGCTGCCGAGCTATCGCGCAAGGCCACGGGCAAGACCCTCTATATCCTGGACGAGCCGACCACAGGCCTCCACTTCGCCGACATCGAGAAGTTGCTGCATGTTCTCCAGCGCCTGACCGACCAGGGCAACACGATCCTCGTGATCGAGCATAACCTTGACGTGATCAAGACTGCCGACTGGCTTATCGACCTCGGCCCGGAGGGTGGCGATGCCGGCGGCGAAGTGGTCGCGATCGGCACACCTGAAGAAGTGGCCGAGGTGCAGGAGTCGTATACAGGCCAGTTCCTGCGACGCGCCCTGCCCGGCAAAGAGAAGAAAAGAGGGGCCGCCTAACCGCCCCTCGAACCCATCCCACGGCTGCCGGACTTCATACTCGATTCGTTGCTGCGCTTCCGACACAAGATAGCAGACATTACTTCATCCCTTGCGGATATACGCCTGGAACCCTTGATCGCCGAGCGACGGCTGGTATTGCAATCCAATTACGGGAGATTACTCACATGGCGACCACTCTGACAGAACTCTACAAGCACAACTTATGGGCCAACCTGTTGAGCCTTGAAGACTGCGCTAAACTCACCGATGAGCAACTTGATACGACTGTGCTCGGCACCTACGGCAACGTACGCGACACACTCGTACACCTGGCAGGAGCGGAAGAGCGTTACGTCGCCGCACTGAAGAACCAACCCCGACCCCCTGCACGCGAGCATGAAGCATTTCCGGGCTTCGAGGAATTGCGTGCGCTTCTAACGAAGAGTGGCGCAGACCTCGTAGAGGTAGCGAACACTGCCCGGCCCACAGATATACTGCGTGGCACGAATAGAAACGGCGAGCCGTTCGAGATGTCAGGCAACGTTCTGCTGATTCAGGCCATCAACCACGCCACGGAACACCGCGCCCATATCAACATCATCCTCACTCATCTAGGCCTGACGTCCCCCGACCTTGACGCCTGGGCATATGGCGACGCGCACGGGTTGATCAGATAGAATATCGTAAGGCAGAGAGGCGATGACTAAACCAGCCCTTTTCTACCGCTGCACAGGGCATGGGAGCCCTACGGTCGTTATGGACTCGGGACTGGGCGAAACATCGGACACCTGGGTGAACGTGGAGACCAAAGTAGCCCAGTTTACTCGTACGTTCGTATACGATCGCGCCAACATGGGCAGGAGCGGGCAAGTATCCCACCCCCGGACAAGCAAGCGAATGGTAGAGAAGTTACATAACTTGTTGCTTGCAGAGAAGGTAGAACCACCATATATCCTGGTCGGACATTCCTTCGGTGGGCTTAATATGCTGCTGTTTGCCAGGTTGTATCCCGATCAAGTAGCAGGCCTCGTGCTGATTGATAGCTCATACATCGACCAAACAGAACGGTTCATGTCTGTGCTGTCACCGGAGCTTAAGCAGAAATATGTGGAAAGTTTCTTCACAGATGAGGGCATAACGTTCGATGAAAGGCTCGAGTGTGAGAACGAGATAAAGGCTGCGCCGCCGATGCCCGAGATCATGATATACGTGCTGATGAGCGCAAAAGAACGCACAGGAGCGGGCGACTGGCCGTACAAAGCCTGGGATCGCATCTGGCGCGAACAACAGGAAGAGATAGCGGGCCTTGTACCCCATAGCACATTTGTGATAGCGGAAAACAGCGGACATTATATACAGAATGACCGGCCCGATCTTGTGATCGCGGCGATATGCGAAGTAGTTCAGGCTGCACGAGAGCAAGGATCACCCTTAGATCATCGGAGGTAACATGGGCAAGTTCATCGAGATCCAGTCAGAAGCAGGCCCGGTACGAGCCTATGAAACGGACAGAGTAGGTTCAAAACAACACGGTATCGTGCTGTGCCATGCCTGGTGGGGGCTAACTGACTTCTTCACCGGGCTGGCCGACCGCATCGCAAGCGAAGGCTTCACCGTTCTCGCTCCCGACCTGTACGGCGACCGTACTGCATCCACGATTAAGGATGCCGAAGCACTGATAAACACTTTGAACCCGCAAGACGCAATCAAGAGAGAACAGGCCGCGCTGGATTACCTGTTGTCTCTCCCACAGGTCGCGGGCAACAAAGCAGGAGCGATTGGCTTCTCGATGGGCGCCTCTTATGCCACATGGCTTGCCAGCCTGCGCCCTGAAATAGCAGCCGTCGTCCTGTTCTATGGCGGTGGCGAACAGTCGCCGACCTACGCGAACGACACCGCCGCAGCCCACATGGGACACTTCGCGCCCAACGACGAGTGGGAATCTGATGATGCTATCCACGCCCTCGAAGCAAGCCTGAAAAGCGCGGACAGAACCGCCGATTTCCATTTCTATCCCGGCACGGCTCACTGGTTCTTCGAGAGCAACCGTCCCGATGCATATAATGCCGAGGCCGCGCAGCTAGCGTGGGATCGCACAATCCGGTTCCTGAATACAACCCTGAAAGGAGAAGGCAATGCCTAAAATCATCCCCGAAGTAGTTATATCCAACATGGATCGTTCGATGGCGTTCTACACGTCGCTTGGTTTTGTCCAGGATCAGGTGGGCATTGTAGACGATAACGGCTCGCAGTGGTACAGCTTGGTACTGGGCGAGGCAACAGTCTGGATCCTGCGCGAAGATACCGTTGACGGCTTCCGCAGCGATACGCCACGCGGATACGGCACCCACCTTTATCTGACGGTAGACGACGTGGATGGCCTGTATGCTCAGCTCAAGGCAAGCGATGCGAAGATAGTGCACGAGATCGCAACGCAGTGGTACGGCCTGCGTGAGTTCATCGTTGCCGACCCGGACGGTTACCTCTGGACCATTAACATGCCCGTAGATGAGCCGGCGCAGGAAGCAGTGGACGGGAACAATCCTACATGAGCCATCTTCTTCTTGATACACAGGCGCAGATGGAAGCCGCCGTCGCACACCTGTCTTCGCCCGGGGCGGAACCTATCATGGCCGAGCTGGTGGCAAGATTCGGCCCGCTCCATCTATCGCGCACCGACGACTACTTCTCCACCCTCGTCGAGAGCATTGCCTCGCAACAGCTATCGAGCAAGGTGGCCGACACGATCACCAAACGCATCCGCGCGCTTATGGGCGACAACGAGCGCATAGACGTGGGTGGCGTGCTGGCGGTACCCGACCAGGCATTGCGCGATGCTGGCCTGTCGTGGGGCAAGGTGCGCTATGTGAAGGACCTTGCCCAGAAGGTCGCTGACGGTGAGGTACACCTCGAAAGCATCTCACAGATGACCAACGAGGATGCGGTGGCCGAGTTGGTCAAGGTCAAAGGCATAGGCCGCTGGACTGCCGAGATGTTCTTGATGTTCTCGCTTGCACGGCCCGATGTGCTGGCGGTTGGCGACTACGGCCTCCAGTCCGCCATCAAACGTCTCTACTCCCTGGCCGACCTGCCCAAGCCGGCCCAGATGCAGGAGCTAGCCGAGCCCTGGCGGCCTTTCCGCTCTTATGCCTCGCTCTATCTGTGGCGCGCACTTGGCGTTTAGAAGGGACCGGCACCATGACCAGCATCGCAGTAATCTCGGACATACATGGCAATTGCACAGCACTTAATGCCGTGCTGGACGACCTGGCGCGTAGTCCAGCCGATGCGATAGTCTGCCTGGGCGATGCGATCCAGGGAGGACCACAGCCGGCACAGGTTGTCCAACGCCTGCGTGAGCTCGCGTGTCCTGTGGTTATGGGCAACGCCGACGCGTGGCTCCTGACCGGAGAAATTACGAGCCCGGCAGAAGCGGTTACCGAAAAGCAACTGGCCGTGCGCGAGTGGCAACTCTCCCAGCTATCCCACTCCGACAGGGAATTCATAGCGTCATTCAAGCCTACGGTTGAGATTGGTCTGGAAGGCGGAGCAAATCTTCTCTGCTTTCATGGCTCGCCCACATCCTTCGACGACGTTATCCTGCCAGAAACACCAGAAGAAGAGTTTGTAGGCTTACTCGGCGTGTGGCGAGGACACGTACTCACGGGCGGCCACACCCACCTCCAGCAGATTCGCAGGCTGGGCGACTACTTCTTCTTCAATCCGGGCAGCGTGGGCGTATCCTTCGACCGCAACCAGCCAGACGACAACTTCCAGCTAGACCACCGCGCAGAATATGCGGTGCTGTCATCAAGTGGGAGCCGTTTGAGCCTTGAGTTTCGCCGCGTTCCTTTCGACGCAATCAAGCACATAGAAGCGCTCATCGCGAGCGGCCGGCCCTACAGACAGGAATACGCCCAACAGTACAAAGGCCGGAACGACCCGTCATAAACAACAAAGCCGTCCCACGACTTACGATCTACGACTTACGATCTACGACTCTCGGCCCTACAAATACCCCTCCGCCGACAGAACTTCCATCAATTGGGGCAGCCCTTCGTACTCAAGGACGACTGTGCCACCTACCTCTATAACGGGCAGGATGCCGTAGGCTTTCTCGACATACTCCCGCCGAGCCTCTTTGTTCAGGCTAACGTTGCGGTCCACAAAGGCGATCTCCATACGTGAAAGGAACTCCTTCACCTCTTGACAGGGACCTCACATATTGCCACTATAGACTTGTACAGGACGCTTACTGTTCACTCTAACCCCCAAAAGACGCGATGCGCCACCGACCACAGCTGACGCGCAACCAACGAATTACGATCAGAGACTTACGATTCGCTAGAACCATTAAGCCACCAACGTAGTATATATAACAGGCAGAGATATTTCGAGCGATTCTGCATCGATGCAGGAGGATAAGATGGGTGGAGATATTTGGCGCTCACGCGAGGCAGAACTTGTATCAAAGTATGCCCAACGCCTCGAGCCCGACGAACTGGACGAAAACGGCGAAAAGAAGCCCATCCAATTCACTCCCATCAGCAAGGATGCCAAAGATGATGAGCTGGAGATCAGCTATATAAACGGCGCGCCTCCCCCAGATCTGCTCAACTACAAGAATATGGACCTGGAAATGTCGTTGTGGGCCAAGACGGGAACCGGCTGGATGTCGCTGGGCGTGCTGGTCATCTTCACGTTCGCCTGCATGATTTTGTCAATCGTACTGTGGGTGCTACATATAGGTGCGTAGGAGTGGCCCGGGCCCACGCGAACTGTCGTCCGTCGTGTCGCTAACACCCAACCCCTCACCGCTAACCGCTAATCCCTACTCGTGTAGCGACCACCCCTCAATTGTGTCGAACCTGCTCGCCGGAGAAAGCATATCTGCATCAGGCAGCGTGACACCCTGCGCAGGCGCGATTGTTGCGTAATTATACAGGGGGGTTGAAAGCACAACAGCAGGCACGTCACTGACAAACGCCCGCGCAAAGTCGCAATAGAGAGGGGCGCGCGCCTCCACACTTGCCGTCGAGCGTGCAGCCTCGAGCGCCTTGTCAGCCGCCGCGTTGCGCCACCCCGCAAAGTTGAGGCCGCCCGTCACCGCCTGTGACGAATGCCAGTAGCTGTACACATCCGGGTCGGCTCCCGAAGCCTCCCAGCCCGCCAGCGCAACGTGGAAAGCCCGCGGGCCGAGGTAGTCGCGCAGGAAAACGTCCCGCCCAACCGCAGCCAACCTGGCATCTACTCCTACTGCCCGCAAGTCGTCCACAATCCCCTGAGCCGTCTCTACATTAGTAGGTACGTCCGAATTAGCCGCCACCACCACGGTCATGCTCAGGCCGTCGCGTGCGCGAATCCCGTCTGCACCCAACTTCCACCCCGCCTCATCCAGCAGTTTCTCGGCCTCACTGCGATCGTAGGGTGGGGCTAGTGCGCAAGTTGCGTTGTATGCCCACGAATGAGGCAGTATGGGGCTATCAAGAGGCACGCTCACGCCGTTCTTCTCGTCGGCCAGTGCACCCCGATTAAGTGCGATCTCAAACGCCCTGCGGGTTTCCACCTTGTCGAACAGCGGCGAATCGAGGTTGAGGATCAGCATGCTGTAGCGCGCCAGGTTCTGCGTTTGTATGCTCACTCCCGGTAGGGCCTTCACTTCGGCCAGGTTCTCGGCGGGTATGTGACCCAGCCCCTGCACCTCTCGCAGCTTGAGCCCGGTGAGCGCGGCCCCAAATGTTGGGTACGGGCGAAACCAGATGCGGTCGATCTGCCCCTTTGCCGGTGGCGCAAACGAATTTGGTATGAGCAGCACCCCGCCCGCCACAGGCGTCGCCACGCTCGGCACCGTCGCCGTCACGGTAGCCGCCCCCTCCACCTGTGCGGCAGGCAAGCTTATCTGAGCGTAACGCCACGGGCCGGAGCCCATAGGCGACACGTTTAGCTGCGATTTCGCCAGGTCAGCCGGCTTGACGCTCTCCCAGAGGTGGCGAGGCAAAATGCCCAGTGTCGTATATTGCACGAATGACGCATTCGGCGCGGGCAGCCTGAGCACCAGGGCACTGCCGGTCGTCGCGGTCATCTCGACTCCGCGCCAGGGAACGGCCAGAGCCGGATCGCCGGGAAAATCCGCCGATTGCAGCAGGCCGATGGTGAACGCTGCGTCGGACCCCGTCAGGGGCGTGCCATCCTGCCAGTGCAGATTGGGCTTCAACGTGAAGGTGAACACCGTGCTGTCCGCGTTCACCGTCCAACCCGACGCCAGGTCAGGCACAATCTTGCCCTGCGTGTCGACGCGCGAAAGGCCGCTATAGATGAGATGGGTAAGGTCGAGGTCGGTATCTGAGGACGCCAGCAGCGGGTTCACCAGGCGTGGTGAGCCGATCATCGCTTCGACGTAGGTCTGGCCCGTGGTCTGAGTGCCGGCGCCACCAGGGCGAGCCTGTGCCCCCATAACGAGGATCACCAACAGGAGGACCACACCAAGTAGGCCGGCAATGGCCTGGGGCTTGAAAGAAAATCGCATTAGAATAAAAGTAAATGGCCCCTGACCAACGTTTGCGAGGTCACGGGCCATTGGGGTTCGGTCAGGCTCGCCGAAGGAGGGAATCTGCCGAACGGAACGCCTGCTTCGTACAGGCCGAAAACGCGCTTGTTGTGTGCTACGGAACTACTGTGTAACTGCTAACGAGGGCCACCGCGAAGAAGACCACCGCCAGCACGATAGTAAACTGGAACAGGCGCTTCTCGAAACCGCGGCGTGTGCGGTACACGGCTGAAGCATCGCCGCCAAAGATGCCACCCATGCTGGAGCCTTTGGCCTGCATGACAAGCACGGTTATCAGCACGATAGCAAGTATGATCTGTATTATGCCGAGAGCGGTCTTTAAATCCACTGTGAAACTACTCCTCTTAGATACAACACGGGCATGGCCGTAATTTGCGCCATGACTCGTTTATTATACAGGTTGACGCGCTGCTGTGCAAGGTTCACGAGGAGTCGTAGATCGTAAGTCGCAGATCGTAAGCCCGACGACAGACCACGAAGATCGCAGAAAGCACAAAGCTCAGTAAGAGAAGAAGGATTAAGTCGTTGACGCATGACGTATGACTTACGATCTGCGACTTACGATCTACGACTCGTTACCCCGCTTGCTCATGCCCCTTTCTTATGATATAATTACCGGGTATTGCCTAAAGAGGGTCAGAGAAATAAAGTAAGTAACACAAAGACGACGTAGGATTCCCCTCTCAGCAAAGAGGTTTTCGAGAACTGCCCTGACAAGCAGGGCTAAGTGGCACAATTAGAGGTGCCCGCAGGAGGTTTCATCTTTGGCATTGCTGCAAGAGCGCAAGAAGGAAATAGTTAGCAAGTACCAGGTACATGGTACAGACACAGGCTCACCTGAAGTACAGATCGCCATCCTCACCACACGTATCAACGACCTTAGGCCGCATTTCACTGCCCACACGCATGATCACCATTCGCGACGCGGTCTCTTGAAAATGGTTGGTCGTCGCCGTCGTCTTCTCTCCTATCTTGCGAAGAACGACATCAACCGCTACCGCGAACTGATCTCCAGCCTCAACATCCGCGACATCCTCAATCGCCCCGGCGCATAATTGCCTGCCCGGGGCATATTTATTGGCTGTCGATAAGGCGTCGACGGCCATCCTCGCATGAGAAAAGAAATGGGAAATGGGAAGTAAGCGTCTCGTTTCTTCTGCCCCAACCCCGATTCCTCATCTCTATAATCTCATTTCTCATCCCACCAGGAGACACAAGTGAACACAGAACCAAGACAATTCAGCATCAACCTTGCTGGCCGTGAATTGACCATAGAGGTCGGTCGCGTGGCAGAGCAGGCCTCCGGTGCCGTCACTGTTCGCTACGGCGACACAGTAATCCTCGCTGCGGTCGTGGCCGCCAAAGAACCACGCGAAGGCGCCGACTTCCTGCCCCTTACCGTTGACTACGAAGAGAAGATGTACGCCGCGGGCAAGATCCCCGGCGGCTTCATCAAGCGCGAAGGCCGCCCCACCGAGAACGCCACCCTTACATCGCGCCTCACCGACCGCCCCATCCGGCCCCTCCTGCCCAAGCAGTGGCGCTCCGAGATCCAGGTCACGGTCACTACCCTTTCCACCGATCAGGAAACAGAGCCTGAAATCCTCTCCATCATCGGCACCTCCGCCGCCATGCTCCTCTCCGACCTCCCCTTCGCGGGCCCCGTTGGCGCGGCCAAAGTCGGCTACATCAACGGCGAATTCGTCCTCAACCCCACCGCCCAGCAGTTCCAGGAATCGGAGCTCGAGCTAAGTCTCGCGGGAACCGAAGATGCCGTGTCCATGGTCGAGGCCAGCGCACACGAGCTTCCTGAAGACATCATGCTGGAGGCCGTCAGGTTCGGTTTTGAGCAAGGCGTCAAGCCCGTCGCTGCCCTGCAAAGGCAGATTGTCGAGGCCTACCAGCCCAAGAAGCGCGATTGGCAGCCTCCCGTCGCCGACACCTCCTTCACCGACCAGGTGACAGCCTGGATCGGCACTCGTATCACCGATGAAACACACGACTCGGACAAAACCGTGCGCGAGGATCAGACCAACGCCCTCCGCGCCGAAACCATTGCACAGTTCACCGAGTCTGCTGACCTCTCCGACGAGCAGAAAGCCAAAATAACCGCCGACGTCAACAAGGCCTTCGACGTCCTCCTGAAAGAGGAAGTTCGCAGCGCCATTCTCCTGCGCGACGAGCGTCCCGACGGTCGCGGCCCCAAGGACATCCGCCCCATCACTATTGAGGTCGGCGTGCTTCCCCGCACCCACGGCTCTGCCCTCTTCACACGCGGCCAAACCCAGGTGCTGTCCGTCGCCACCCTCGGCACCGGCGCTGATGAGCAAATGCTCGACGGCCTCGGCATCGAGGACACCAAGCGCTACATTCACCACTACAACTTCCCTTCCTTCTCGACAGGTGAAACCCGCCGAGGGCGAGGCCCCTCACGCCGCGACATCGGTCATGGCGCACTGGCCGAGCGCGCTCTTGAGCCTGTTCTGCCCTCCAAGGCCGACTTCCCCTACGTGATACGCGTTGTGAGCGAAGTCCTCTCCTCCAACGGTTCCTCCTCCATGGCTTCGGTCTGCGGCAGTACCCTGTCCCTGATGGACGCCGGTGTGCCGATCAAGGCCCCCGTCGCGGGTATCGCGATGGGTCTCGTCGAAAGCAAGGACGGCAAGCAGCACAAAGTCCTCACCGACATCCAGGGCATCGAAGACGCGCTGGGCGACATGGACTTCAAGGTCGCCGGCACAGCCGAGGGCGTTACAGGCCTCCAGCTTGACCTCAAGACCGCCGGCCTCGCATTCGAGATCATGGAAGAAGCCTTCGCACAGGCTCGCGAAGCCCGACTCTTTATCCTCGATAAAATGCAGGAAGTGCTGGCCGAGCCTCGACATCAGCTTTCCAACTATGCCCCGCGCATACTCCGCATCAAGATCAACCCTGAGAAGATCGGCGCCTTGATCGGCCCCGGCGGCAAGAATATCCGAGGTATCACCGAGAAAACAGGCACCAAGATCGACGTTGAGGAAGATGGCACAGTGCTGGTTGCTTCGACCGACGGTGAGAGTGC
>JBBRDO010000045.1:0-34988 GCA_038203825.1 Chloroflexia bacterium
GTGGTGATGCGTAAGGTGTCGGGCGGCTCTCAATCAGAGAGGGGCTCACGCACTCGCATGACCTTGGCCTCTTTGTTCGGCACATGGCGCGCTAAGGGTCTCAACCCCTTCAACGAGTGCCTCTTCCTTCTCTCTACACCCTCTCCACCCTAACTCTGAACACTTACTTTCGAGAGGAAGCGTGGGCGTATTATAATGTTGCTCCATACAGGCACGTTGCGCCCTTGTTCATGCTGTGCAACTACTGCTTCGGTTGAGACGTAAGTTGATCAGGGGGTGTCGGATGTTGGAATCGCGTTATGGGCAACCTGAGCTGTTCAGGGAAGAGCAGCATTTCAGCGATACATGGCTTCGACCGGTCTTGTTTGCTTTATCGGCCTTCTTATTCTTGCTGTTCGGGTGGGGCTTTTACCGGCAGATTATCCAGCATGAGCCGTGGGGCGATAAGCCTCTGCCCGATGCAGCGCTTATCGCACTTACGACTGCGATGTTTGTTTTGGCGATTGTGTTGCCCTTCTTATTGCTAAGGTCAAAGCTTGTTGTGACCGTAGATCAAGAGGCGGTGCGTATTTCGTTTAGTCCATTTACACGCCGCACCGTGCCGCTCTCTGAAATCACAGAGGCAAAACCGCGCAAGAGCAACCCGCTGCTTGAGTTTGGTGGGGTAGGTGTGCGGTGGACGCCGCGAGGTTGGGCCTATTTAGTGTCAGGCGATTTGGGGGTGCAACTGGAGTTGGTCGGCGGCAAGCGCGTATTCGTCGGCTCGCAGCGGCCCGATGATCTGTCATCCGCCATAATCGCGGCGAAGACTACAAGATGAAGGCTGTCAGACGGTGGGGCGTGTTGATTCTGGTATAATTAAGGTGGAGTGCTAGATTTGCAGAACAGTAACATATCAGAAGATGCGCCCAGTAGAACGGTTGCCATAGACCGCGAGCTGCGGGCACGGGGTCACCGCCTGACGCCGCGCCGGTTGGTGGTGGTGTCGGTGCTGGCTGCGTCGAAGGGGCATGTTACGGGCGATGAGGTATTGTTGAAGGTACAAGCCCTCCACCCTTCTACTAATAAGACGACAGTTTACCGCACGCTGGAGCTGCTGAGCGACCTGGGTTTTGTGGCTGTGACCGACCTGGGGAGCGGCCGCCTGGAGTATGAGCTGCTGGGGAAGCCGCACCACCACCTTGTGTGCGAGAAGTGTGGCTCACGTGTCGAGGTAGAGGACGATCTGCTCCAACCGCTGCGGTCCAGCCTGATGGAGCGTTACGGGTATACGACCACGCTGGATCATTTTGCTCTGTTTGGGGTGTGTCCAGGGTGCAGAAGTACGATTGAAGCCGCTGACCGTATTGTATAGGATAGGTATAAAAGCAAGCCGGTTTGTTCGAGTGCTTGCCAGTAAAGTTAGAATTAAGAAGAAAGTAGTAACTTGCTATATAAGCAAAAGGATTAAAGGTAACGAGAGTTGAATAGTACATTAAGTGTGGGTTCAATCGGCGGCGCGATAAGGCTGCCCTACATGGCGAATGCCTATGCCTACAGCCGGCGCAAGACTCGCGAGGTGATGGTGGGCAAGGTAGGAGTGGGTGGCGACAACCCAATCAGGGTGCAGTCTATGACTACCACGCTGACCAAAGATGTCGAGGCCACTCTGGCTCAGACGCTGCGGCTTGTGGAAGTGGGCTGCGAGATCGTGAGGATCACGACCCCTACGTCGGCTGATGCCCGCGCCCTGGGCGAGGTCAAGCGGCGACTCCTGGAGATGGGTGTGGACGTGCCCCTTGTGGCCGACATACATTTCAGCCCGGCGGCTGCCATGGAGGCCGCGCTGTACGCCGACAAGGTGCGGATCAACCCGGGCAACTTCGCCGACGAGAAGCGGTTCGGCGTGCGCGAGTATTCGGACGCTCAGTACGCCGAGGAACTTGAGCGGATCGACGAGAAGTTCAAGCCCGTTGTGCTGCGCTGCCTGGAGCGTGGAGTGTCTATAAGAATTGGCACCAATCACGGCTCACTCTCCGACCGCATAATGAACAGGTTCGGCGATACGCCTGAGGGTATGGTCGAGTCGGCGCTGGAGTTTGCCTCTATTTGCCGCAAGTACGATTTCCACAGCCTTATCTTCTCCATGAAGGCCAGCAACCCGAAGGTGATGATTGCGGCCTACAGGCTGCTTGTGGCGCGCATGGACGCCCTCGGGTGGGACTATCCGCTCCACCTGGGAGTGACAGAGGCCGGTAATGCCGAGGACGGACGGATTAAGTCTGCCACGGGCATCGGGGCGTTGCTGGATGATGGGCTGGGCGATACCGTGCGCGTGTCTCTTACCGAGGACCCGGAAGAGGAAATCCCTGTGGCGTTTGCCATAGTCAAGCCTTACAATGCGCTACTGAGAGTGACCACCGACGACGGACGACAGACTAAGGATAGAGTGGCCTTGCCCGACCTGCGTGACCCATATCATTATACGCCGAGACCAACCTACGAGGTGGCGAACGGCGCCGTGAAAGTGGGGGGAATGCAGCCCGTAGCCGTGGTGGCTGACGTTGGGCCGCGCGAAAGTTGGCATGATGGCGATCTATTCAAGATGGTGGCTGATCTTGCAAAGCGCAAAGGCCAGAACGCAATACGGCCCGACCTGATCCGTGTGCCTCTCGACGGTTTGAAGGATGTCGAACCGTTGGCGAACGAACTGCGTCGTCGCGGTGAGGAAGAGGACCCAAGCGCCGGTAAGTCTGCTCTGGCTCTGCTTGTCGACGCGGGTGCAGACACAAAAGGCGCAGCCCGAGCGGCCGCCGGTTTGACAGGAGTCGCCGGACTTGGGATTCGATTTGATACTATCTCCGGCCAATCTGATGCCGATTGGCAAGCCTATGAGACCCTTGTGGGTGCTGCCCTGACCGCCCACGTCCCGTTGTGGCTGGAGGCGTTCAACGGCAGGCCTGTGGGGGCGCAATTTGCGGACGTCATGGGCGGAGCTGCCGGCTTTGAAGAGGTGGATCTTGTTTTGGAGATGGCCAAGCGGGCGCACGCCCTGGGGCATCGTGGCCTGGTGCTGTCGGTCGATGCATTTGACGTGGTCCCGTCTTATGTCGTGAGAGCAAACAGGTTGCTGTCGAGCAGGCTGAGTGAAATCGGTCGGAAATACCCCATCCATTTGGTCGCCAGGTCAGGCGCGTGGGGCTTACCTCCGAAGAAGAGGCAGGATCAAGAGGCGGCTTCAAACACGTCAGACGAGCGCCTGATCGGGCCGTCCATTGAGCTTGGCTCTCTCTTGTGCGACGGCATTGGGCAAAGCGTGGAGATTACTGGCAATAGTACGCCGGACGAGCGCGTTGCGCTGGCTTATAACGTCCTGCAAGCAGCAGGGGCGCGAACCATAAAGGCCGAGTTTGTAGCCTGTCCGTCCTGCGGGCGCACGCTGTTCGACTTGCAGGAGACGACAGAGCGAATCAAGCTGGCGACTGGACACCTGCGCGGTGTGAAGATCGCAGTGATGGGCTGCATCGTGAACGGGCTGGGCGAGCTGGCCGACGCCGACTTCGGCTACATGGGCGGCGCGCCTGACAAGGTGAACCTGTTCGTGGGCAAAGAGTGCGTCGAGAAGGGCGTGCCAACCGAGCAGGCAGTTAGCAAGCTGATTGACATAATCAAAGCGCACGGTAAGTGGGTTGAGCCTGTGGTGCGTGTCTGATCAGGGTAATTATGAGATAGCAAAAAGCTCGGCTGTTGAGGCCGAGCTTTTTCTATGCAGGTGTAGGTCGGAAGCTACCTGTTTTGGTCGCTTGGGACCGGCGTGTCCAATTTGGCTGTGACGCTAATCTCGACGTTGTTGCGCAAGGCAGCGGACACTGGGCAGCCGCTCTTCTCGGCCTGGTCCGCGATACGGGCAAACTCAGCCTGGTCGAGACCGGGCACGACACCGCGCACTTCTATGTGCATAGTAGTGATTTTGGGCGGCTCGAAGGTGCAAACGGCTTTGACGTCAAGTTCTGTGGCGGTATAGCCGGCTTTGGCCAGCGTGCTGGAGAAGGCCATCGCGAAACAGGAAGCCTGCGCCGCGGCCAGCAGTTCTTCGGGGCTGGTGAGCCCGTTTGAGGCTTCTGTGCGTGCGGCCCAAGTCACGGGCAAGTTACCGAATGCGCCGCTGCCTGTGCTGACTATTGTACCTGCGCCTTCGCGTAGGTTTCCCTTCCATTGTACGTTTGCTGTTCTTTCTGCTTTTGGCATTACTGTTCTTCTCCTGACTGTTGTTATGAGTGGTCATTTGTTACCGGGACGTAGCAAAAGGCACGCCCCTGCTGATGGTGCCAGCAACATCCATACCATCAATGCGTTTTGTATGGTTGTTGAGGTATGGCCGCGATTGGGGCAAAAAGAGAATGCGACGCCGGATAGACGTCGCATTCTCTTCGTTTAGGCGGCTACTTGTTAGGGTTTAGGCGTGGGTGGTACAGGGGTCGGGAACAGGGCTTCGAAGTTGGTAATGCCCGCGTCCTGAGCGACCTGTCGCAGGGGATCGTAGAACGAGTCGGTAGTCGGGATAAGCCCGTCGATCTGGTACAGACTGTACATAAGAGCCTGGGCATCCGGCATTGTGGTCAGCTTGAGCAGGCCGTTCTGGATCTGGGTTACCATCGCTGGGTCCAGGTCCTTGCGGACTGATACGGTGTCGTTCGGGATCTGCTGGCTTTCGTAGATGATGCGTACCTTCTGGTACACGTCGGGGTGATCCTTCGCGATGAGCAAGCGAGCATCGGTGGGCTGGCCTGTGGCGGGATCAAGTGGGCCGCCGAAGACCGCGCCGCCTGATGCCTGCCCGTTATAGACGGCGGTAACGACTTTATCATGGCCGCCTGCAAAGACAACGTTGCCGCTACCGAAGTAGGCTTCCAGGTTCGGTGGGGTGCCCGTCACCAGACCCGCGGTCTTGAGGGCTGCGACCGGGTACAGATAGCCGGAGGCCGAGGCCGGGTCTACAAAGGCGAACTTCTTGCCCTGGAGATCGGCGATGGTCTTGACCGAGTCATCGGCAGTGATAAAGACAGACGGATAGGTTACCTGGTTCTTGCGTATAGTGCCCAGGATCACCTGTGCGCCGTACTTCTGGTTCGCGAGAGCGTAGGAGAAGGGCGCGAGCCATGCCACGTCAACGTTGCTCGATCCCATAGCCTCGATGACTGCGGCGTAGGATGTGGGGACGCTAACGTCGAACTTGTAGCCTGTCACCTGGCTCAGCAGGTCGCCCAGAGGCTGGCCGCTGGCGATGATCTTGGTGCTGTTAGAGGAAGGCTCGAAGGCCATCTTGATCGGGTTCTCGGCAGAACCGAGGTCGCCCGCGTTGACTGTGATGGGAGTAATGTCTGAGACTGGGATTGTGCGCTTGCCTGCTGCGTTATAGCGCCAATCGTAGTAATGAGCTCCGATGTTGCCCATCTGGACCTGCCACTGTGCTTCGAAGCTGGGAACGTATGTCAGCACGCGGCGCTCGAAGAGCTGGATTAGCACGTCTTCTTGCTTGCCGGCGATCTTGACGTTTGCCCAGTAGGGCTCAGAGATGGCATAGCCCGTGGTGTAGAACCAGGGGTCTGACAGCTTGGCATCGCTGGTGGTGCCATCGGCGCCGACTACGGGACCTGTCTGGTTGAGGAACGTCCAGAATTTGTCGGCTATGTTGTGTTTGGTCTCTGTGTTATAGAAGCCATACTTGACATCGTACTTGTCATAGTTGGTGGTGAGCGAAACGATGCCGGCCTTGCTGACCTGCGACGAGACGGTCTTGCCCGTGAGGTCGAGCGCGGGGTGGTCGCCCAGGGGGCTGTTGGCGATCAGAGAGAAAGAAGCGTAGGTTGGTGCGTTAGAATCGTCGTTGTCGGATGCGAGCGGTATGTTAGCCGGATAGCTGTTCTCGTAGGTGCTGTTGCCCGTCTGCATCTTGCCCGAGATGAGCTCGACGGTAAGCAGGCCGTTGGTTACGTAGAACTGGCTGGTTTTGTCAGCACTGGGATCGTTGATCTCCATGCGCGACTTGTCGAAGTACTGTACTTGCCGTTGGCCATTGACACCCTCGGCATAGGGTTCCGTCTTGGCTTCTCCCGGGGTTGGTCCCCAGTACCATGAGCGGGTTACCTGGTTCTCGGCCACGAGTTTGTCGGTGCGGTTCCATACAGCCTGGAAGGCGGGATCTGCGAAATCGGCAGCTGCAGCAGGTTTAGACTGGTAGGCTGACACCGCAGGAAGCACCAATGTGGCCAGGATCGCGGTAGCCATTACACGTTTAGCGTTCTTCAAGCCTTTGCTCCTTTCGAAATATCGAGTATTTGTTGCTCTCTCCTCTTGTGCGCACAAGCGCCCGACTGCCTTCATCCGGATAGCTAAATAAATGGGCAGACGCGGATGATTATAGCATAATGGCGGCAATATGCAAGAGGATTTCAAAGGCTCGACGTGGGCCGGTGAGGGTGTGTAATTAAACAAGCGGCAACCGGCATTTTACGCCGGGCGCCGCTTCTTAATTCACCTATCATTTATGTCACGGGAAGAACGTGTTTGCCACGATCTTGCTCGTCTGTGCTCTCGTGATGTTTACGCCGGGGCGGAAGTAGGGCAGGTTATTGGGCCCGCACGGCTCGCCTGGACTCCCACAGGGGTAACCCTGCATGATGCCCGCTTCCGCCAGGTTCTCGATCCATCCGAAGAAGGTCGAGCCGGGCAGTACGTCTTCGAACGTCTGGGTGTTCGTTCCCCCGACGTAGCCGCCTGCGATGGCCACCACCTTGGCGGTTTCGCCGCGCGTCACCGGGGAGTTGGGACGGAAGTAGGGCAGGTTGTTGGGCCCGCACGGCTCGCCTACTCCACCGCATGGGTAGCCCTCGACTGACATGTGGACGTAGAGGGCTTCTACATACGGATTGAATGTTGAGCCTTCCGGTACGTCCTCAAAGTTCTGGAGGCCCGTAACGGGCGCAAATCCTGCCGCGAGCACGACGATCTTCGAGAGCTGCCCGCGTGTAACACTTCGGTCAGGACGGAAGTAGGGCCTGTTCTCGGAGTCGCATGGCTCGCCGGTTCCACCGCATGGGTAGCCTACGACTATCGACCGGCACGCGAGGGTCTGCACGAAGTTGTAGAAGGTGGACGCAGGCTGTACGTCGGTGAATACCTGCGGACAAGCGGTAGGTGTAGTGCTCGGTGTGACGGTGCCTGTGGTGATGGAGGTGGCGGTTACGTTAGGCGTGCTACTGGTGGTGGCCGTAACGGTTATCGTTGGGATGGCCGGGGTATGTGTGGGCGTCGCTGAGGCGGTTGGAGTGTCAGTTGCGGTTGGGATTGGAGTGGGGGTGCTACCGCCGCCAGTGGTGATTATGCCTTTTGAAACGAGGATATTCTGCTCGCCTCCTAGAGAGTCGTTCCATGCCACGTAAACGGTGTTACTGTAAACATCGAGACCCCAGTAGTCACCTGCTGCACCTCCGCTGCCGGGTGGGAGACCAACGCTGAGATCTTGCGCAACACTGCTGACTTTAGTGTCAGCATCCCATGTAGCACCGCCATCGGTGCTGGACGAATACCACGAGTCGAAGTAATGGTTGAGGGTGTCGAGCCTGCGGTCGAGCCAGAAGGCGTGGATGCGGCTGGTCGCGTCGATCGTAATTACAGGGGTGATGTGGTCGCGCACGAGGCCCGTGGGGTCGTGGCTAAGGCGGATAGGCTGGGTCCACGTCACGCCGTGGTCGGTGCTCTTGACGTACATAACGTCCGTGCCGTTCGTGTCGTAGTTGCGGTTGTCGGTCCAGGCGACGTAGAGGCTGCCATCGTTAGGGTCAACGGCCGCGCTGAGGATGGCGAAGAAGCGGAACTGGTCGGTTCCACGAATAGGGCTGTTTGGCTGCTGGGCGGTTGCGACCGTGGTTGGGTTCGACCACGTAACGCCCCCGTTGGTGGATTTGGTCATTTCGACTGTGCCTGTGCAACCGCCGCACCAGTTCGCCATCATAAAGTCATAGGCTGTGCCGTCTGCGGCTATCACAGGGTAGGTATACTCGCGGCCGCTTCCGTTGGGGATGTTCTGGCGCTGCGACCAGGTGAGGCCGCCATCGGTGGAGTGCTGTTCAGCCAGAAAGCTCGCGCCGCCGGGGGCATACAGCATGTACATATTGTGGTAGAAGGGACTGGTTGGGTTGTTGTCTATGGCGAACCAGTCTTTGTCGTCCAGGCTGGGATCGCTGGGTGATATCTGGACGGATGGGTTGTGCCAGGTTGCGCCGTTGTCGTCGGTCCATGTAATAAACACTGCATTCTGGTTGTTATACCCGAGGCACGAGACGTAGATACGCCCATCGTCGCGGGCCATTACTACTGGGTCGCTCATTAAAGGGAATTGGCTGGGGTTGATGCCGGGCATTTGCAGCTGGAGGTTTGCAGGCCAGGTTACGCCGCCGTCATTCGACACGTCTATCCAGACCTCTTTCTGGTTACCATTGCGGTAGTCCTTCGAGGCCACGACCACCGTGTTGGTGTCTACGCGGCTGACCGCAAGCGACGGCTCGTGCTGGCCATAGGTGGTAGAGTCGGAATTGGCGCGGACGTTAGGGCCAAAGGTGATCGAAGCCGGATTGACGTTCGCAAAGAGCCCCGCAAGAGGTGTATCCTTTGTCTGCGAGAGGCCTGCCCCTGCCGAGCGTGAATTCGTGTAGCGTGGGGCTATCCCGACAGCGAGCACTGCTATTGTCAGCAAAACTATAACGGGGAGCACAGTGCTCCGAGGGTGAAAAGAATGGCGGCTAGGAAAGCGCCTTGTGCCTGATGAACCCTGCATTTCAACTCCTATATTCTTCTGGAAGTTAAGTATGTTCCGGATGTGCCTGATATAGGCAGAAGAATTATAACGCATAACAGCCCACCTGGATCGATAGGAATACCTCTTCGACAGAGTAATGCAGTGATATCCGTGCATAATTGAGATTTGACAACGCATCGCCCGGTACTTATACTTGGGCTAATCGGCCCTACTTTTGAGCCTCAACGGGGAGTCTCTTTCTTATGAGCATTTCCAGTCATGCCAAGCATGGCCCCAATAACGGACGATCCATGCCCACCGGCGACTTCGCGCTAGACATCAAACCAAATGACTCGGCGGCCTCCTCCGAAGAAGAGCAAATAGCGTTTGTGCGCGCCCTTCGCGTGCAGACCGCAGAACGCTACAGAGAAGTGTTCAAGACCGCCACGGCTCCCATCAGGGTGATGGCGCGTATGATGAACGAGGTAACAGCAGAAGCGCGCGGGGCAGGCATACCCGCCGAGATTTTGCGCCGAGAGCTTTCCAATCGCACGATAGGCGACGTAAATGTGCGCATGATCACCGAGAACATCGACGGCGTGGACTATTCAACTATAGGCGAAGACCTGGGGTTGATCTTGCCGGGGGAAGAGATTGGAGGGCGAATCAGCGACGGCGCCGTCCACCTCGAATTGAACAGGCGTGAGGAAGACATTGAGCGCCGCTTGCTCCGCGATTACAACTGGGACATGCGCGTCTATGACGTTTTTGGAGTGGGCAACCCGCTCCTGCGCGAAAAGCTGGCCTCAAGGTTTGAGCGTAGCTGGGGTCTGCCTGTCACGCCGGAGAAGACCTATATCAGCATCGGCGCGTTGGACGCCCTTTACAAGTGCATCCTGTCGCTGGGCTATCATTTCAAGCAGAAGTATGGCAGACACTCGACGTTTGCCTTCCCGGCGCCAGGGTTTGCTGTGGTAAACTGGCAGGTCGAAGTCTCGGGTCTGAAGCTCTTGAACATCCAGACCCATGCCGAGAACCATTTCAAGCTAACCTACGATATGCTCAAGGCAGCGCTTGCCGACGATCCGGAGTTGCGCTTGCTCTACCTCACGGTGAGCAACAACCCCACGGCATTCTCTTATTCGCCGGACGAGATACGCGACCTGTACAGGGCTATAATCGAAGATGGCCGTGAGTTCGCAGTGCTGGCCGATCTCGCCTACGTCGGGACGGGAATACCCGAAGCAGACAAAGAGCGTATGCAGGCCTTTAACGTGCCGGATATATTGCACCGCACCCTCTTTATCAACTCGCTATCAAAGGTATACACATTGACGGGTGACAGGTGCGGCTGGGTGTCGTTCACCAATGACGATTGGGCAGAGATATTGAAATCGGCATGGAACAATCTCACGGCAGGCTTGCCCGCCGAGTGGCAGTTGCGTTTCACCGCAATGGTAGAACGCTTTGATGAACATCCGGAGATACAGGCGAAGATCAGCGCGCTTTATGCCCTTAGGCGTGATCATCTTCGCCTCGACTTAGCAGTGATCGACCGAGAGCATCACATATTCGATGTGATAGGACTGGATGACCACGTAACTATATATAATTGGAGCAAACTGAAGGCCGGAGAGGACGCTTTGTCGTTGTTTGTGAAGACAGGCATCGCGGGAGTGTCGGGCAACGCTTTCGGTTACAGTGACGAATACATAAGGCTCTCGGTTGGCTTTATTCCCATCCCTGCCGGTGATGAGTAACTAACATGTCAGGGGTTGCATTGGGTCGGCCAATCGGAAGAGTCGGAAAAGTTCATCGAGGCTTGTAAGGCAAGGTACATCGTCATGGTTCGCTGTAGTTATTAACAGGGAGGTAATGGTCGGGTGCAAAGGAAATTACTGGTTTTGACTTTAATGGGCTTGCTTGCCCTCTCGCTATTCATTGTTTTCGCTCCAACACAGAGTTACGGACAAACCACAGCCACCCCTACACCAGATATTACAGTCACGCCCGAGGCTACTTCCGAGTTTAGCGATACATCTACGCCCACCCCAATAGACGGTGAAGCGACGCTTACTCCAATTGACGGCGCCGCCACGCCTACTATTGTGCCGGCAGATACTCCTACCGAAACTGCCACGCCTACAGCGACAGCGATAGCCACGGATCAATTCTTCCCGGAAACGGGGTTCACTGTGCCTGCCGTGTTCATGAAGTACTGGAGCAGCCACGGTGGCTTGGGCGTGTTCGGCTACCCGATCTCGGAAGCGCGCACAGAAACCAACGCCAATGACGGCAAGGACTATACAGTTCAGTACTTTGAGCGCAATCGCTTCGAGTACCACCCCGAGAACGGGAACACGCCAAACGATGTGCTGTTAGGGCTGCTCGGTGCCGAGCTAACGACGTTGCGCACCTTCCCCACTGCTGCCCCGTTCACGAGCACTGACACGTCAGTATATTTTCCTGAGACACAGCACTCCCTGTCGGAGCCCTTCTTGAGCTACTGGCAAAAGACCGGTGGGCTGGGCGTATTTGGCTACCCTATCTCTGAGCCGTTCACCGAGAAGTCGGCCACGGACGGTAAGGACTATACAGTTCAGTATTTCCAGCGCAATCGCTTCGAGTATCACCCCGAAAACCAGGCGCCATATGACGTTCTTCTCGGGCTGCTTGGGCACGATGCCATGGAAATACAGGACGCGGCGACCGCCTGGGGCACCCCGGTGCCGGGTGGGCAGCCCGTAGTGCGGGCGGTCTGGCCGCCTGCCAAGCCTGCTGTGGGCCAGCAGTTCCTCCAGGGGCCAACAGTAGGCGATGGAATGGTAGCTCAGCTTTACTACCAGGATATAGATCGCAATCTGAGCATGCTGAACGACCTGCGTTTCAAGTGGGTGACGCAGCAGGTCGAGTGGAAAGACACAGAGACCCCCAAGGGCGTTTACTACTTCAACGACCTGGACAATATTGTGAACGCCGCACAGGCGCATAATATCAAGATCATGCTCTCGGTGGTGAAAGCGCCTTCGTGGGAGACGGGCGGCTTCAACGGATTGCCGAAGGACCCGAAGGACCTGTACGACTTCATGAAGGCCCTCGCCAAGCACTATAGTGGCCGGGTGTCAGCGTACATGATCTACAACGAGGTAAACCTGATAGGTGAGAGCGGCGATATCAACCCGGGGCGTTATGTCGAGGTGCTGAAACAAGGCTACCTGGGCGTGAAGGCAGGCGATCCCCATGCCATAGTTCTATCGGCTGCGCTGGCTCCTACCGGGGTACAGGACCCGAAGGGCACCCGCGCCAAGGATGCCCAGGCCGTGGTAACCGACCTGTATTATCTGGAGGAGATGTACAAGTACAACGACGGCGAAGTGCGGCGTTACTTTGACGTGCTCGGCACCCACCCTTATGGCTTCAATAACCCACCTGAGACCAAGTGGCCGGATAAGCCGAACCTTGACCCAGGGTTCCCGTATAACACCAAGAAGCAAGAGGTGGACTGGTACAATCTGGACGACTCGTTCTACTTCCGCCGGATCGAAGAGCAGCGCGCCATCATGGAGAAGTATGGCGACGGCCCCAAGCAGATGTGGGTGACGGAGTACGGCTGGTGCAGCGACTACAGGACAGACGGCTACGGCGAGTGCAAGTATAACACCCTACAAGAACAGGGCGATTATATAGTGCGCGCCATCCAGTATGCCCATAAGTATTACCCATGGATGGGCGTGATGTTCCTTTGGAACCTGAACTTCTCGACCTTCCAGGATTGGTATACGGGCCCCAGCCACTTCAGCATCATCAACCCAGACTGGAGCGCGAGACCGGCGTACTTTGCGCTCAAGAATCGGCCGTAGGACGCTACACAGCAGACCGGATCGGGGGTTGACGCACTTGTCTATGGGCCAGCCCCCGATCCCGGGCTTATGAGGCTAAGAAAAGCTTGACTATCGGGCGTCTCTGTGGTATCTTTAAGCCCTAAGCTCTGGATATACAGGCCGTTTAAAGGTTTTGATCCTAACAAATCAATTGGGAGTCGGTAGCGGATGGGGCCGCGTACGCTGAACGTGAGTGAGGTAACGCGATAACCTGAAGAACGGCACCCACCTGCTGAATAGCAGGTTCAAAACCATTACGGTCCTGTCCGGAGCTTTTTGCTGCCTTTTTTTGGCAACGCGTCAGAGACTTTCAGGGACTTTACCATGCTAATCGCTCTTGTTGGGCCCGACCGCTATCTGGTCGGGCAGGCTTTACAGAAGTATCTCGACAAGTACGCATCCGATGCCGGCGACTTTGGAGGGTTTAACCTGACGCGCCTGGACGGCGCGCGACTATTGCCCGACGAGCTGATGCGGGCGGTGCAAGCGATGGGGTTCTTCGGTGATAGCCGCCTGGTCGTGGTAGATGGGCTACTGACGCGCTTTGGAGGCAGCAGCAAGGCCGGAGCCGATGGTGGAGACGACGCGGCTCCTCCCACAAAGGGACGCGGCAAGTCGGACCCCGGCCTGGTTGACGGTTTTGCGGAGGTATTTGCATCACTGCCCGAGGGCACTGTTCTGATACTGGTAGAACGAGGGACAGTTGCCAAGAATAGTGCGCTACTCAAGGCAGCAGGGCGTTACGGCAAAGTGGAAGAGTATATGACCCCGAAAGGCTCGTCCTTTGAGCGCTGGATCAGCGAGCATGCCCGCGCCCTCGACGTGAAAGTAACGCCGGGCGCACTATCATTGCTCTCCACCTCATTGCCCGATCTCGCGTCGGCCAGTAACGAGCTTGAAAAGCTTTCGCTGTATGTAGGCGAGGGCGGTACCATAGACGAGAGCGTCCTGAGAACAATGAGCTGGACCGCGAAGGCCGATGACGTGTTTGAGATGACGTCGGCGGCTGCACGCCGCGACACGCGTACTGCCTTGTCCCAACTGCAAAAGCTGGTGGACGGTGGCACCGCGCCCGAGGGGATATTGCCCGTGCTGGCCTGGCAGATTCGCACGCTGATACAGGTGCGCGATTTGCTCGATCAGCGAATATCGGAAGGGCGGATGGCCGAGAAGGCGGGTATGAGTGACTTTGTGGTGAGGAAGTCTATTGGACCCGCTCGCCAGTTCACCATGAAAAAGTTGCTGGAGATACACAGCCAGCTGTTGCAGCTAGACCATGCTGTCAAGACGGGCCGCGCCGACGCCGAGATGTCTCTTGATGCCCTTGTAGTAGACATGTGTAGATGATGGGATAGGCATAGCAAAAGCGCCCACACAGAGTGGGCGCTTTTGTCGATTTTCGCGGGTGATTATGAGGCTGCGCGGTTGAGCTTGGCCATGAGGCGAGACTTACGTCGGGCGGCCTGGTTCTTGTGGATAATGCCTTTGTTGGCGGCTTTATCAAGGGCGCTAATGGCGCGCACTACGGCTTCCGGCGAATCGTCGGCACTGGTCGTTATACTGTGCTGAGCTACCTTCACGTACGTCTTGATCGCCGAGCGTACAGGCTTGTTGCGCGACCGCTTGCGCGCCGAGGAGCGTATTCTCTTGATTGCGGATTTAATGTTCGCCAACTCTGTGTATCCTCCGTGTGGCACTGTACGTGCTGTATAGTCTAGACAATCTCCGGCATAACTGTTGCCGGACCTATTTGCAATTATTGATGAACGTTCTTGCACGCGGTTTTTAGCCGCAAAGACGATTATATCAAAAATATGGCCGCAGCGCAAGCCGCGGAGATGAAAAGGGAACGCTATGAAGACTCTGATCATACTGCGACACGGGAAGGCCATTGATGTGCTGGTCTCCGGAGACAAGAAGCGAGAGCTAACCGAGCGAGGTCTGCGGGACGCGGAGGCCATGGGGAAACTTATCGGCAGCGAAGTAGGCGTGCCCGACCTGATAGTATCCTCTGACGCCAAGCGGGCGCGACAGACGGCTGAGATAGCGGGTGAAGCGGCAGGCTACAAGGGTGAGGTCACTTACGAGCCTGCAATATACGACGCCACTGTGGACAGATTGCTAGGCGTGGTGCGCTCTCTGCCCGATAGCGCCGACTATGTTATTCTGGTGGGGCACAACCCGGGCTTCGAGAGCCTTAGCGCCGACCTGGCTGCCGATGGCACTGAGCCACCGCGACTGCCCACTTCGGGTTTTGCGCACTTACAGTTCAATGCCACGAGTTGGCGCAACGTTCGTCCGGGCACCGGGACCCTGCTGGTTGTGCATTGGCCGAAGGAATAACAGGATCTTAACAACTGCTGCCTATCGTTAATCCTCTGCTAACATAGGTTTGGTACCATAGATCCTGGATGAGACTACGGATCTTGATAGACCGACGGCAGGTTGCAGGCGACCAACAAGCGTCGTCTGTTATCAGCCCTCTGTTGGCGCACGTCCACTAAATTAAGGGATGATAAGCACTTATGGTAAAATTATTGAAAGATGAGAGTAGAATGACAGGCAGCGACGAAGCTGCAATGGGATGGTCTGGGGGGCGAGTGCGCGAAAAAACACTTGGCGTAGTGGATATAGGGAGCAATACTGTTCATCTCCTGGTTGCCAGAACAGATGGGCGCCACGTAGAACCATTGGTAGATATCAGCGACGGCCTACGGCTAGGTAACGATATTTATGACACGGGGTCTTTGTCCGACGAGAAGACACAGGCTCTCACCGACACTTTGATCGCCTTTCGCGATGAAGCGCTGAAGCACATGCCCCAGGATCTCCATTTGTTGGCCACTCAGGCTATTCGTACCGCGAACAATCGAGATCATATACTGGACTTCATAAGATCGCGGGTCGATCTCCCCGTGGACGTTCTCACTCCTGAGCAAGAGGCTGAGTATTCGTTCCTGGGGGCCGACCTGGCCTGCCCAAGTGTTGGTATGCAAGCGATGGTGGACATCGGTGGCGGGAGCATGCAGGTGGCGCTAGGCCATAATGGACATGTGGGCGAGAGCGTGTCGCTTCCGCTGGGTGCGGCGCGGGTGGCGCACACGTTCCTGCAGAGCGACCCACCCACCTACCTCGAAGAAGCACGCCTGGTTACTTATCTGGCCGACATTATTCAGCCTGCTTTGCCGTCCCCCGACGCCCCGATCACGGGTCTGCTTGGAGTAGGTGGCACGCTCAGACGCACACCTGCTTTGCTTAACTTGCAGATGGGCGAGATCTACCCGGTGGATGCGCTGGAGAAGATGCTTGCGTCGGTAAGGGGACGTTCATCCGATGAGATCGGGATGATATTTGAGCTAAAGCCGGAGCGAGCGCGCCTGTTGCTGCCTGCGCTGCTGGTGGTCCGAGAGGTTTCGCGCTGCTATGGCGACCCGCCGCTTATCATGTCGCCCTACGGCGTGCGCGAAGGCGCGATTTTAATGCTGGCGCGCAGCAGCCAGCGTGGTATAGTTAAATAGGTGCTTACAAGGTACGGGCGGCTAGGTCCTGTTTTCAAAATCGGATATTGTGACCACTATGCCACCGAATCGCCTTAGCAGCAGCCGCTCCCACGCATGGTTGTCCTGTAATATCAAGAACTATATACATCCAATAGAGGATTTGAAAACACGCTCTAGTAAAAAGGGGAAAGTAATGGCTGTTCAAGAAAAAGGCGATGAGGTACTGTCGCTGGCGCAACCCGCGCTGAAGCCTTCGTTGTACATCAACCGAGAGTTGAGCCTGCTGGACTTCAATTCGCGCGTATTTGAGGAGGCTCTAGATGCGCGCAACCCGCTGCTTGAGCGCGTAAGGTTTCTCTCGATATTTAATTCCAACTTGGACGAGTTCTTTATGATCCGGCTGTCGGGTATCAGAGAGCAGGTAAAGGCAGGCATCGGTGACCGCAGCCCTGACGGCATGACCCCAACCGAAGAGATGACCGCGATGCGCAAGCGTGTCCGCGATCTGCTTGACCAGGAATCCACGTTCTTCCAGGAGAACTTGTGCCCGGAGCTATCGCGGCATGGCATCAAACTCGCAGATTATAACGACCTCACTTCAGACCAGAAACGTTCGGCGCGGGAGTATTTTGAGCGTATGGTCTTCCCGGTCTGCACGCCGCTCGCGGTGGACCCCGGCCATCCATTCCCGCACATTTCTAATCTCAGCCTCAATCTAGCAGTCGAGTTGCAGGCACCCAACGGGCAGAGGCATTTCGCCAGGGTGAAGGTACCCAGCGTCTTACCGCGCCTCGTTCCGCTGCCCGTATCCGCCGCGCCACCGGCAAATGGCTCAAGCAACGGCTCGAAACACGGCAGCTCAAGGTCCCGGCATCCACGGCTCCTGTTCACGTGGCTTGAGCAAATACTGACCGCCAATCTACACGCGCTCTTCCCGCAAATGCACCTGCTGGAAGTACACCCATTTCGAGTGGTGAGGGATGCCGACCTCGAAATACAGGAGCTTGAGGCCGATGATTTGCTGGAAACGGTTGAGGAAAGTCTGTCGCGCCGCAGGTTCGGGCTGTCGGTCGCTTTATTTGTGAACTCAAGTATGCCCGACAGGTTGCGAGAACTGTTAGTTAAGAACCTCGAGCTGGACGACGAAGAGGTGTATGTCGTGGAGGGGCCTCTCGGATTGAGCGACCTGACGGAGCTAACCCGCATCGACCGGCCGGATCTGAAGGACCCCCTGTTTGTTCCTCGCCTGCCAACACCGCTGCGTAACCTGACGCGGGCGCAGGATATATTTGAGGCTATACGAGCGGGCGATATATTGCTGCACCACCCGTATGATTCGTTTGCGCCCGTGGTTGACTTCATCCGATCTGCTGCGCAGGACGAAGATGTGCTCGCTATCAAGCAAACACTGTACAGGGTGGGCAGCAACTCGCCCATCGTAGAAGCGCTGCTGGAGGCCGCCGAGGCGGGCAAGCAGGTGGCGGTGCTGGTGGAGCTTAAGGCGCGGTTCGACGAAGAGAACAACATAGAGTGGGCGCGAGCGCTGGAGCAAGCGGGGGTGCACGTGACATATGGCCTGCTGGGCCTCAAAACACACTGCAAGGTGGCGCTGGTGGTGCGAAAGGAAGGGGAGGGCATACGACGGTATGTGCATCTTGGCACCGGCAACTATAACCCGACGACCGCCAGGGGTTACACTGATATGGGCTTGCTCACGTGCCGTCCGGACTTCGGGGCCGACGCTTCCGAGCTATTCAACTACCTGACTGGCTATTCCAAGCAGACGCGCTACCGCAAACTGTTGGTTGCCCCGATTGCTATGCGCGCAGGCATAATGGCGTTGATCGAGCGCGAGATCAAGCTGCACAGGGAAGACGGAGGTGGCAGGCTGATATTCAAGATGAACTCGCTTGTGGATCCCGCTATCATAGAGACTTTGTACAGGGCGTCACAGGCGGGAGTGCAGGTCGACCTGCTTGTGCGGGGTATCTGCTGCTTGCGGCCGGGAGTGCCCAAAGTGAGCGAGAACATTCGCGTGATTAGCATTGTGGGCCGCTATCTGGAACACAGCAGGATCTACTACTTCCGCAACGGCGGCAAAGAGGAAATCTTTATGGGCAGCGCCGACTTGATGCCTCGCAACCTCGACAACCGGGTGGAAACGCTCTTCCCCATCGACGACGAGCGTATTCGCAATTATGTGCTGCATGATGTGCTGGATGTATTCCTGCAGGATAACTACAGGGCGCGCTACCTGCAAGCCGATGGGAGCTACGTGCGGGCTACACCTCCGGAGGGCGGGCCGGTGCTGGATGCCCAGGCATTCTTTGCGGCCCAATCCACAGTCGAGGCTGCCGATATTTCTGTTCCCCTTTCGGCCCTGCCCAATAAGTATAGGAAGTATCTCAGCAGGTACGGCAGGGTTGACCCCAACGAGTAGCCAGCTCTTGGAATAGAGTATTGTGCCTGTAAGATACATCCTGCTAAGCCGTGCGACGCCTGGGTAGAGCCTTGCGATCTATTTCTCGGTGACGGAGAGGAGCGGCGATTTGACGCGGCGCGCAATCGAAAGCCGACGGGCTATGTGCGGGCAGCCTGGAGGGCGGCAATAAGCCCGAGGCGCGTGGCGACTATTGCTATGTCGTCGTTGGCGGCGAGTAGATCGGTGGGTGTGGGATGCCAGTTCTGCTTGCCGTTGCGCTCGACCATGATGACGCGACCTTCGAAACCGGCTTCCAGTTCGGACACAGTTTGGCCCTCTGTTTTCGAATCCTGCTCAATGGTTGTCTGGGCCACGATCAGCATCCTGGGGGATATAGGTATCGTGGCGGTCACACGTTTGGCGATCGCGGCTGCTGCAAAGCGCGGACCTGCAAGTGCTGAGACGCTTCGTGAGATGTGAATATTGAAAGCACGCTCGACGCGTGACGCCAGATCGGCGTCGAACAGGCGCAGTACAACCCGAATAGTGGGGTTGAGTGCGCGGGCATTAAGGGCCGTTTCCAGATTGGCTGCGTCGTCGTCTGTGCTGATTACCACGCATTTAGCCTGGCCTGTATTGAGGGCAAGCAGGGTTTCGGGCGAGCGCGTGTCGGCGACAACCACATGTACGCCGCTGCGCCTCAATTCGGGGATACCGTTGGCGGCTTCATTCTTTTCGGCGGCAACCACAGGTACGCCCATTTGTTGCAGCCGGGTGACGACGCGGAAGCCGATGGTACCCAGGCCGCATACAACTATATGGTCGCGCATTTGCACCCTTGAGCGGCCCAGCGCCTTATCGAGCCGCACGCTGACAATGGCATCGGTGACGAGGGCGTAGAACACGGTGAGTATGGTCGCGCCGATGATCATTAGCACAGTGCCGAAGAGCTTCAACGGGATGGGCGCGTCTGCGGGGTTGATGTCGCCCAGGCCACCTGAGATCACAATGGCAGTGGTGTTATAAAAGGCATCTATCAAGTCGAAGCCTGTAACGACAAAGAAAATGAGCGTGCTCACTATGCCCAGCGCAAGCAGAAAAAGGAGCGTGTAGCCGAGGCGGTTGTCGGCCCCTGTGGCGACTGCTCCTATGTAGGAGAGTATTTCGCGCACACGGCTGTCGCGCTTGCGGTGCGTTGCACTTGCGGCAGCCTGCGCCGTGTTGCTGGCTTCTGTTCCCGCATCACTGAGATAAAGGACGTCGTCGCCCCGCTCCGGGAAGAGTTGCACCCCATGCTCAGTTGACACGCGGGCAAGCGGCACGAGGGCGAGTGGGTCGTCTTTCTGCGCGCTGCGAACCCTGAGCGTCTTGGCTCCCAGGCTGATTTCCTGCTCCCAGGGTTGGACGAGAGCCGCTGCCACGAATGCGGGAGCGGCTATAGCCGAGGAGCTAAGGACCTCGCAGTCGTGAAACAAAGCTTCGAGCCGCCTGCCGAACTCCTGGTTGAAAATGCGCAGGACGATGCGGATTCTGGGGTTGAGTTCCTGGGCGGCGAGCGCGGCGTGAATGTTGCCCACGTCGTCGTTGGCTGTGACAACCATGGCACGGGCATCCTCCACGCAAGCCGCCCGCAAGACTGCCTCCTCGCGATAATTGCCTGCGTGAAAAGTGGCGCCCATAGCGACAGCGCGCCCGACGAAACTCTCGGCCGCATCGTTCGCTACAATGACGACTTCTTCGCCGAGCTTGCGTAGCTCCTCGACGGTGCGAAGCCCAAGTCCATCAAGGCCGCATAGAACGATGTGGCCTTTGCGCTGTTCGATCAAAGTGCGCCCTCCTTGTATGAGTTTGGGACCGGCGGCCAGGCAGGGACCTAGACTGCGATGAGAAGGGCGAGTCGCTTGCGCCAGTCGGGATTCGTAATTGCGAGCCAGGTTGCTTCGTACGCGACTTGCTTGCTCTTTACCGTTTCGGTGCGGTCTCTTAGATAGGCTGCGAGGCCGGGCTGAATAGCAGGCTCGCTGCCGTTCTCTCCATTGGTGGATCTGGCTGCCTGCTGCCTGTGCGATTGCCGGTCCGCGAACTCGCTCACCAGTGCCGCTGCCACGTCGGCGTCGTGCATCTCGCCCAACTGATCCTGAAGCTTCACTATGTCGCGGATCATGTTGTTTACGTCTTTGGGCAAGATGTCGCGGAAGAACTCGAGGGTGTAGCGGAAGTATTTGCCGACGATGCGGAGAGCGTGGAGTTGCGTAACTGTGGGCTTTTCGCGCAAACCTTCGATCGAGCGTACAGCCTCGTAGCGCGTCAGGATGATGCTGCCTGCTATGTGGCGCACCTGGTATGGCTCGGCTCCTTCGGTTTGATCGGGGGCGGGAGTGGATTCCTTGAGGAAGCGTTCCATGTTTTGCTTAAACTTGCTGTATTCTTTGGAGTTGAGGAGGCGCAGGAGAGCTTTGCGCGCTTTCCAGCGTGTAACGCGCCATTCCTCGGTCATACTCGCCAGGCCGCCGCGCTGGTCGGGCGGGAGCGTTTCGCGAAAGGCCTCAGCGTTCTCTATCAGCACATCGAGGTCGCGTACGGCTCCGAGATCAGTGGCAACAGTTCGCAGCCCATCGCGCACCTCTTTTGCCCGCTTGCCCTTCAGGTAGGGGTCAAAGACGCGGAAGGCCGCCCTCATGCGGCGCGTGGCGACTCGCATGTCATGTACGGCTTCGGGGTCTTCGCCCAGCCGCGCGCCTTCTTCCTTGTTCAGCATGGCCGCGTAGTTCTGCGCGATCAGCTTGCGCGCAGCATCTGCCATACTGTCTGTGCTCTTAATCTCTGCTCTGGCCTTGACCTCGACAGTAGACACTGCGTTCACGGCAACATCCGGAGATGGTTCTTCAGCAGGTCCCGCTTCAGCTTCCCCATCCACACTGGCAGGCACATCTGTTGCGGGGGCTTCCAGCGGCTTGCGGGTGGACAGTTTTGCTCTGATAGGCCTGGTGGTTGGTTTTGCACCAGGGCCGCCGTTCACGGGTGCGTCTCCCACAGGAACGTCGGCAATCTGCAAAGCTCGTTCAAACTTGGATTTTGGCTGCGGGTCGAGGCCGTATTCTTCGCTGAAGATCTGCACCAGAGCATGGAGGTCGTCCAGAGTGCCGTCCGGCAGTAGCTCGGCCTCCAACTCGTAGGTCTTGTGCGCAGGCTCGTCGGGTTCGGAAGGGGAAGCGGCGTGGAAGTCGACATCGTCAATGCTGAGCTCGGCCACGGCACGTTCGCCGTCGTAAAGGTAGGATACAGTGCGCACCTGGTCTACGGTAACGAGATCGCGCATGGATTGCTTGCCAGCTATCTCTTTAGCAAGCTCCTTGGCTTCGCTGTCGGGCCAGCCTGCTATCTTCAGGCCCGTTACCGAGGTCTCGTATTCGTCGCGAGCCTGTATGGCGGTTGACGTGGTCTCTGTACCGACTGCATGCCGCTGCAGGCTCTTGAGGGTGATCAGCAGGTCGCCGGTGGCGCTTTTGCGAAGACGGAAGCACCAGCCCTTCTTCAGGAAAGCCTGGTCAGGCGTGTCGAGGTAACGATCGTGTACCTCCTTGGTGCGCTCACCGCGACGTTCGTACTTGCCGAACATATCGATAGCTCTCAGGCGTGCGAAGGCTGCTTCGCCTGGTATGATGAACTTGGACTCTGTTTCCAATGGAGGCTCCTGCGTTTCCTTTTGAAGGTATGCGTTGGTCGTGCTACACTATAGGGGTGTTCTATATTGAGAATTATACAGCATCACCGGGCGACGGGCGATCAAGCACCTCCGACGCTTGGCCATCATCTGTGACGAATTACATTTAGATGCGTGCTGACAGACTGATCTCTATTTTGATGTTCCTACAGGCGCGGGGCCGCATGACCGCCGCCGAGCTTGCGGATGAACTTGAGGTATCGGAGCGGACCATCTACCGTGACCTCGAGGCACTCCATGCGTCCGGTGTGCCTGTTCTGGCCGAGCGCGGCCCGGGAGGAGGCTGTACGTTGCCCGACAACTACCGCAGCAACCTCACAGGTCTCAGCGAACACGAGGTGCGGGCTTTATTCCTTTCGGCTGTGCCGGGTCCGTTGGCCGACCTGGGCCTGGGTAAGTCTATAGAGGCAGCGGTGCTCAAGCTGACCGCCAGCTTGCCTGCTGTGCAGCGAGATAACATTGGGCAGATGCGCGAGCGGATACACATTGATACCGCTGAGTGGTTCCGACCGCCTGAACACTTGCCACACCTGGACACCGTGCAGAGGGCAGTGTGGGACGACCACTGCGTGGAAGTGCTGTACACACGCTCTGACAACGGCCTGGTGCGGCGGAGGCTGGAACCCTACGGACTGGTGGCGAAAGCCGGGGTCTGGTACATGGTGGCCGCCATGTCCACCCTTGTGCGTCCGTTGGGCGTAACGCGCGTCAAGACCGCGCGCCGCCAGTTGCAGGTGTACAGAGTATCGCGCATAGTGGAAGCTCAGGTGCTGGAAGAGCAGTTTGAAAGGCCCGAGTGGCTTAATCTTCAGGAATACTGGGAGCGCTGGCAGCAGGAGTTCCAGGATAGCTTGCCCCGCTATGCCACCAGGATACGCGTATCGCCCGACATTGTGCCTCTACTGCCACGGCTGCATGGCGAAGGTGTGCGTGCCCTGATAAGCAACGCGGATCCGCCCGATGCGCACGGCTGGATAGAGATCACGCTGGTGTTCCAATCGCTTGAGGAGGCCTGCATAGGCGTGCTTGGGCTGGGCGCAAGCGCCGAAGTCGTGGAGCCTGCCGAGTTGCATACGGCCGTATTGGAGTCGGCGGCACGAGTGGTCGCGCTTTACGGGAGCCGCGGATAACAATCGCAGATGGGAGAGAGATGGCAAAGAACAACAGGTCTATTACAGAGGGAATCTTGTTCACCGACCAGTACCAGTTGACCATGGCTCAGGTTTATTACCGCATGGGTCTGCACGAGCGACGTGTGCAGTTCGACCATTTCTTCCGCCAGTACCCGAACTACGGGACGCACCAGGCGGGCTATTGCGTGAACGCCGGGTTGGAGTGGCTGCTCGATTGGATGGGCGAAGTCAGCTTCGGCGACGAGGAGATAGAGTACCTGCGCGGGCAGACGGGACGCACGGGAGCACGCGTGTTCGACAACGACTTTCTGGCATGGTTGCGGCGCGAAGGGACGTTTGCCGGGATAAGTATGCGCGCCATACCCGAGGGGCGAGTTGTTCACCCAAACATCCCTCTCACGATGGTAGAAGGACCAATGGCGATGGCACAGATACTTGAAACGTCGCTGTTGAACCACCTGAACTACGGGACGCTGATAGCAACGAAGGCCGCGCTCATCCATGATACCGGGCGGGGCAGGATGGTGATGGAGTTCGGCTTGCGGCGGGCGCAGGATAAAGGAGCAAACGCCGGCACCCGGGCAGCATTGATAGGTGGAGCCGACTTCTCGTCCAACGTCGGTGCGTCGCACGTGCTCGGGTTTGCACCCAAGGGCACGCACGCCCACAGCCTGGTACAAGTCTTCATGACGCTGGGCGAGGGCGAACTGGGCGCGTTCAGGGCCTATGCCGAGGTGTATCCCGACGATTGCCTTCTGCTCGTGGATACCATCAACTCTCTGGAGAGCGGCGTGCCAAACGCCATCAAAGTCTTCGAGGAACTACGCGCCAAAGGTCACGAGCCCGTTGGGATACGCCTCGACTCGGGCGACCTGGCCTATTTGAGCATACAGTCCGCGCGCATGCTGAATGAAGCGGGCTTCCCCAACACGTCGATTACGCTGTCGAACGACCTGGACGAACTGGTGATCTGGCAGATCCTGGCCCAGATATCAGAAGAAGCGCCAAGATACGGTGTGGAAGCCGATGCGCTGATCAACCGGCTGGTGTTCGGCGTGGGCACGCGTCTTATTACATCGCAAGGCGACCCAGCATTGGGCGGGGTGTACAAGCTGGTGGCGGTCGAAGAGGGCGGCGCATGGAAGCCTGCTATCAAGATATCGGAGCAGGCAGCCAAGACCCCCAACCCCGGCAAGAAGGATGCCTGGCGGCTGTACGATAGCAGGGGCATGGCAACTGCTGACCTGCTTGGGCTGGAAGGCGAGGACCCAGCGAACATGGCGCGGATCGTGGCCCACCATCCGTCTGATCACACTATCATGCGGACTATCGCGAGAGCGGATTTGTCACAGGTTGAGCCTTTGCTGGTGGATGTGTGGCGGGATGGAAAACCGGTCTACGACCTGCCCGACATCGAGGCGATACGCAAGCAGCGGGTGGCTGATGTGCAGAGGCTTGACGCGGGCGTGCGCCGCCTGATCAACCCTCATATCTATCACGTGTCGCTCACGCAGAAGCTGTGGGACTTGAAGCAGGACTTGATCCGGTCCGCCCTGGGGACGTAAGTGGTGGCAGCTATGGATATGAGCATCGAAACACGGAACGATCAAAGGATTGTCGAGGGACCGCCGGGCGCCCAACTGCTTCGTACTCCGGACGATGTCGTAGAGATCCTCGAGGCCTGCTTTGGGAACCATACAACGTCGGTTCTGCTGTATGCCGAAAACCTGACCGAGCATTTCTTCGACCTCAGCTCAGGTGAAGCGGGGGCGATCCTACAGAAGTTGCGGAACTATCATGTAAAGCTGGCGGTAGTCGTGCCCGCGGCAGGAGTGCGCCAAAGCAGCATGTTCCCCGCGATGGTGCTTGAAGAGAGCAGGAGCGGATACTTCAGGATTTTCGGGAGCAGAGACCTGGCCGAGGCCTGGTTGGCCGGCGCGTAAGGAATATGAGTGACGAGCCTGCTACACAAACGCGAAACCAGCAAGTTGTGTGGATTGGCACTCTCTACGCATGGGGCAGAGAACTGATATTTGGATATTATACTGGGGCTGGCGAAGGAATACAGTCTTGCGCTGCGAGTCGCCAGTCGACCAGGGGTCGAAAAAGCGTAGATTCAAGGCCTGGGCACCAACTTCGGACTCTTGATGTTCCCTGAAGCCCGCGAGATCATCCGGCAGGCGGGGATCATACTGCTTAACTATGAACCGCTTCAAGCGCTATGGCAGGGCAGATACTAGCGTACAGGCTGGCAGTTGGGGAAGAATGTGTTAGCGACGATCTTGGACGCTTGTCCGCGTGTGGAGTTGTTGCCGGGCCTGAAGTAGGGCAGGTTACCGCTACCGCACGGTTCGCTGGGTCCGCCGCAGGGGTAGCCATTCATGAACCCGCGGGATGCGAGGCGTCCGATGTAGTCGTGGAACGGCTGGCCTAGCGGCACGTCCTGGAACAATACGTCGGGCTGGGCATCCACAAAGCCTGCGGCATTTGCCGCGATCTTAGATATTTGTCCGCGTGTGGAGTTGCTGCTTGGCCTGAAGTAGGGCAGGTTGCCGCTACCGCACGCCTCACCAAGGGCGCCGCAAGGATAACCGCTCATGTAACCGCGTGACGCCAGGCGTCCAATGTAGTCGAAGAAGACGCTGCCGGGCAGCACATCCTCGAATAGCTGGGCAGATTGTGTATCGTTGAAACCCGCAGAGTTAGATACGATCTTGGCGAGTTGCCCCCTTGTGACGTTGCTGCCGGGACGGAACGTACCGTCACCGTAGCCGTTGACTATGCCCATGCACACCAGGCAGTGGATGTATGCGTAGAAAGTGTCGCCCTGAGACACATCGCTGAAGGTGATGTTGCAAGCAGTCGCTGTGGCTTGCGGGGTACCGGTTTCGGCAGGCGGTGTTGCCGTATCGGTAGACGTGCCTGTAGCTATGTTCGTCGTTGCGCCTGTAGGCGTAGCTGTATCAGGCTGCGTGGGCACGCCCGTGTTGGTTGCCGTAGATGTGGGCGGCACCGGCGTATCCCTTGGTGTATCTGTCGGTGGGGGGATGAACGTGCCCGTAGGCGTGTTGGTCGGCGTTTGAGTTGGGAGGTTGGTGGGCGTGTCGGTCGCCGTATTCGACGGCACAGTAGTGGGTGTTTGGGTGGAGGTTAGCGCGGGCGTGGGAGGCCAGGTCGGAGTTGCGCTTGGCGTGGCCTCAATGACAACCTCCCACGTCGTGTCGTCCTGGCTGTAGGAGGGGTCGCTCTTGAGTCGCAGCCACGAGGTGGAGCATTCGCCATTCGGGCCGAAGAATTGCGTGTAAGCTGTTGTGCCTGGCTGTGGAATCGGCACGGTCTCCGGGTTGGGGCAGCCGACGCAGTACCAGTCATTGTTCGGCCCGACATAACCGGCGCCTGCATCACCGAAGCAACTATCGTTAGTGATGTCAGAGCATGGCTCGTAGGTGCCACCTCCGCCAATTACGCAAAGCTGCATCTGATATTGCATCGTGTGGGTGGGGCCGCAGCCACCGGTGCAGTCCTGGTCAAAGTGTCTCATGCTCAAATTGTTGCCGGCGAGGTCGCTTGAGACCTGTGCGAGCAGCATGGGGAATTGGTCGCCTGTATTGAGGTTGATATCCATGGCGCGCACGGCCGAGATCGTGGCGGGTGCGCTTCCGCCACTGTCCCAGTCGGGCGGCGGGTTGGCGCTGGCTGATTGTATGAAGTACTGCTGATTGGCGGAGCACATGGTCGTGAGCAGATTATTCACGTTACTGCAATCATAGCCCGCCGTATAGTTTGCGGCCTTTGGTCCTACTCTGAGGTCAAAGTTATTCGCGCTCGACCCGGACAACGTTTGGGCATAGATGTAAAAATAGAAGTGGCCGTTTGCCTGGCGCGCGTAACATTCGTGGTTAGGGTAACTGCAATTCGGGTCAGCTGCGTCCGACAGCTTAATGTCGTAGCCGGCAGGTTGATACCACGACAGGTCGGTCCGAGAATCGTTCCCCACTGTGTAGCTTGTGAGGTATGCGCCTCCGGGCTGGTCTGACAGGAGCGTGGGATCGTCCAGAGGGTTAGTTATGTTCGGATCGAAGTGCCAGAGGGTATAAGTGGTCGTGTCAACCCAGGTGTCGCTCCACTCGTTGCCGGAGGGGTTAATACAACAGGCATCGTGCGGCAGGCGCATTTCGTCCATACGCCAGAAGCCCGTGCGGCGGGTTCCATTGAACACGGTCGGTATAGGCGTGGCGGTGAGTGGGAACGCACCTAACTTCAGGCCGACATTGTACCGTGCTCCGTTGGTCGTACAACCTGAGCCACCCCAGCAATAGGTGAACTCTCCAGCGCCGCCGTACAGGGTCGGCGTTGCATAGGGCGTGGCCGTCGGTACGCTGCAAGGCAAGGAACATAACGTGGCCGTAGGAATGGGCGTGTACGGGGTGGGGGGCAGGTCGGGTTTGTTGTAGTTGTCGGGGTCGAATATCTGTACGAGCGTGTGGTTGTCGGGGAAGTCTGCCGGGATGTCTACCCGAAGGAGATAACCATAGGGCTGAGTGTTGTGTTCGGGATTAGGTGTGGCCCCGGCTATGTATTCGGGAGAGTATGCGTCGCCTCCAGCGCGCCAACTGTCCGGCCCCCAGATGCTGAGGTCCAGGTCGTTGATGACGCCGGGTAGGCCGTGTGGCTTAATGTTGAGCGGTAGGAAGGTGTCGGTTATGGCGCTGAACGGCCTGCTTTCTTCGGTCTGGGATGCCTTGGCGGGTGCGTCGTTGCAGGCAGCCAGCCAGGCCGTAGCCAGCAGGATGCTGCTTAACAGGGCCAACCACATGACAAAATGCCTGTATCGTATGTTGCGGCCAGGCGACAATGCAGGATCTAGGGGAGCTTTCGATTTCACTAAACAGTCCTCCTCGTCGAGTATACTTTATTTAGCGACTCTCAGGAATGGGAAATGGGTACTGCTGTAGACACACAAGAAGGCTACTCATCCTGTCGTTGCAATTGCCTCTATGGTCAATAAGATCGCCGTAAATCGTGTCGAGGCGGGATGGGCCCATTTGGAAATCCTCTTACCGTGACGTATCAGCCCCTGCGTGGTGGAGAACGCATGCTTTCCGTGATCCGCAGGTTGCAAATAGAACGTGATTTATTTTACAATGGATAGGTATCTCCGCGATACGAGCAATTAAAAACGGTCTGCACTAAAACAAGGGGGTTCTAAATGCAGGAAACAATGCCGGCCACAGGCCCGCGCCTCGATATTTCAATAGGGCCGGATAGACATAATCTGAATGCTGCCCTACTCTATGAAAACGCCATTCGCAACGGCGAAGGCCTATTGTCCTCCTCGGGCTCAATTGTAGTAAATACCGGTCAGTACACCGGCCGCTCTCCCAAGGACAAGTTCATCACTGAAGAGCAGTCCAGTGCTGGCAAAATCGCGTGGGGCTCTGTTAATCAGCCCATCAGCGAAGAGAATTTCGAAAAGCTCCGTGCCAGGATGATGGCATACATTCACGACAAGCACCTCTATGTTCAGGACGTGTTCGTCGGGGCCGACCCTACTAATCGCCTCTCCGTGCGTGTGTACACCGAAACTGCCTGGGCTAACTTATTCGCACGCAATCTCTTCATCCGTCCCTCTCAGGAAGAGCTTGCCAACTTCGTGCCCGACTTTGCGGTGGTTGACGTCCCGTCCTTCAAAGCCGATCCCAGCACCGATGGAACGCGCACCGAAACCTTTATCGTCCTCAGCCTGGATCAAAAACTGGTGCTGATCGGCGGTACCGAGTATGGCGGCGAAATCAAGAAGAGTATGTTCGGGGTCATGAACTATATCTTGCCCCAGCGCGGCGTTATGCCGATGCACTGTTCTGCCAATATCGGCAGCGACGGAAGGACGGCTCTTTTCTTCGGGCTATCAGGGACAGGTAAAACCACACTGTCCGCCGACCCAACTCGCACCCTGATAGGCGATGACGAGCACGGCTGGAGCGACAACGGCATATTCAATTTTGAAGGCGGCTGCTACGCGAAGGTCGTCAATCTGTCGCAGAAGGCCGAGCCGGACATCTGGAGCGCATCCCACAGGTTTGGCACACTGCTCGAGAACGTAGTGATCGATCCGGTCTCTCGCCAGCTCGACCTGGAGAGCACGAAATATACCGAGAACACGCGCTCTGCGTACCCCATAGAGTTCATAGCCAACGCGTCGCCGACGGGCACAGGCGGGCACGCCAGCAACGTGCTGATGCTGACGGCTGATGCTTTCGGCGTGATGCCCCCGATTGCGAAGTTGACCCCCGATCAGGCGATGTACTACTTTCTGTCGGGATATACTGCCAAACTCGCAGGCACGGAGCGCGGAGTAACCGAGCCTGAGCCTAACTTCTCGACCTGTTTCGCCGCACCGTTCATACCATTGCCCCCTATGGTATATGCGAGTATGCTGGCAGAGAAGATACAGAAGCATGGTGCGGACGTTTGGCTGGTGAACACCGGCTGGACGGGCGGCCCCTATGGCGTGGGCCACCGCATGAGCATTAGCTTCACGAGGGCTATGGTACACGCTGCGCTAGACGGCTCGCTGGCTAAAGTGGAAACGCGCCCCGATCCCATCTTTGGCGTTCATGTACCCGTAAGTTGCCCGGGCGTACCGTCAACTGTTTTGTCGCCCAAGTCCACCTGGGCCGACCCTGCAGCCTACGACGAAGCGGCCCGCAACCTGGCGAAGCGATTCCAGGACAACTTCACGAAGTTCACTGATCAGGTAACAGAGGAAGTTCGGAACGCTGGCCCGACGGCTTAAGAACGGAAGAAGTAGCAAGAGACCGCGACGGAGAATATCCGTCGCGGTCTCTTGCTATCCTGGTTCAGGTATGCTAGTTGTTTGAGCGGTTGGGGTGAGGCCTTACTTGCGCGGCGATGCGGTAGTGTACTGCAGCGCCCTCGTAGGAACCTCGTTCAGCCAGAATTTCGGCATAGCTGTAGTGAACTTTGTAGATAGTCTCCGCAGAGGCTGTTTGCTCCGCAAGCTCAAGGGCCTGCTTGAAAAACCTATCCGAGGCTTCTGCGTTCCCCTTCATTTCTTCGATTAGGGCCGCCGTGTGGAGTGCCTGCACGTGGGTGCGCACCAGATCTAGCGCAGACTCGGCCGCCTGATCGCTGCCTTCGGCTTTCGCTCGTGATTTGCGTTGGCGCGCATGCCCTTTCTTGCTATCCCCCGGTTGCTCTGCATCTTCGAGCAGCGCGAGGCTCCGCCCTATGTATCCTGTTGCCTTTTCAAGTTGTCCCTGCTTGCGTGCCAGGTCTGCACAGTTCTGAAAGAGGTTACTGAGGAGAGCCACGTTCTCAGTACCGGCGAGAAAAGTCTCTGCCCTGTTCAGTTGCTTGTCGGCGTCCGTATAGCGCTTTTCAGCTATAAAGATCTCGGCGAGGTCGATAGCCATAGTTGCTGCGGTGACCCGGTCGTCTGCGGCTTCGGCGATATGCAGAGCCTGCGTTGCGTACAACTTGGCGTCTGCCCAGTCGCCTGACGAATTGTAGGAGGTTGCCAGCTGCCAGAAAATGCCCGACTGTTCTTCGAGGCTGTCGATGTCATCAACAAAGGAGAGGGCCTTCTTGTAAGTGGCTATGGCTTCGGGTACATCGTTCAGCGCCAGGTAGTCACTCGCCAGATTGCTGTAAATGCTAATCCGCAGCGTCAAGTTCTTAACTGCGCCGCTATCAACCGCGCGGCGGCAGGCGAGATGGTGTTCGAGCGCCATATGGGGCTGTTCGGTCTGGTGGAAGGCAACACCCAACATATTGCTGACAGTTATCTCCGCGTCGCCTACTTCCGCGCCGGCTTTGCCCTGCTTGAGCACAGTCAGCGCTCGCTCGAATTCGGGTTTGGCAAGCTCGGCATCCAGCATGTGCATGTAGGCCAGCCCGCGAAGGTACGGGGCCCTGTACATGATATTTGCTGATATTGTGCTGCGGAAAGGCTCGGCTTTCCGCTCGGCGTTGCTCAAGAGCTGGAAGGCCTGATCGGTTTGACCGTCACGTATCAGCATGCGCGCGTAGTCAAACTGATAGTTGAGGTCCTCTTCCAGCGCCTCCATTTCGGGTTCTACATCAACATTACGCGTGCTAACCAGGAAGTGCGAAATTGGCATGCCAAGTCGTTGGGCGAAGAATTCAAGGGCTTTGAGAGATGGGTGCACCGTGCCACGTTCTACAGCACTGACATATCCCTTGGTAAAACGAGGTTCAGCCAGTTTGTCCTGCGTTAGGCCGCGTTCCCTGCGAGCTTTGCGTAATCGCTCACCTACCGTGCCGATGGCGGTAGTTCGGGCCGGGCTTATTATACTCGTCATGAACTATCTCACTCCTAAAAGGCTCAGGCCTCAGGTTTCAGTAGATCTTTCAGTATACATTAGGTTAGGGCTTCAGCGCGGTACTTAGACAACTTAATGTTAGCACACCATTAGCACTTATACAACCGTATTTCGCCTGCAATATGCTTAAAATCGCTACAAATTTAGACGTATATCTCACCGAGGCCGAGTCAGTGGAGGGATTATCCCACATCGCGGTATAAGTTTACGTCCTGGCTGCAAGACCTGGTACGTCTACTTATAGCGCCCGCCTGCTATCGCTTGAGATGACCACCGTTGCGGCTATATCTTTGGGCTACTATTTCGGCCATGACAGCCAGGGCGATCTCAGAGGGCGATTTGGCTCCCACGTCGAGGCCCACGGGAGCAAAGATGCGGGATAGTTGCTCGTCTGTGGCGCCCATCTCGCGCAAGGCTTCCATGCGCTTGCTGTTTGTGTTCTTGCTACCTATAGCACCTACGTATCGCGCCGGCGATTGGATTGCAGCAAGCAGAGCCGGGTAGTCGAACTTGGGGTCATGGGTGAGCACCACAACGGAAGAGCCGCTATCCAGGTGCAGGGCAGCCAGAGCATCATCGGGCCACTCTACCATGATGCTGTCGGCGAGCGGAAAACGCTCGGGCGTGGCCAGTATCCCGCGGGCGTCCACTACTGTTACGTGGTAGCCGAGCAGTTTGGCGATGTGATGCAAGGGTATAGCGACATGTACTCCGCCGATTATGATCAGGCGCTGGGGAGGCGGAAATGTCTCGATGAAGACGTCCAGCGTGGCGCTGCCCAACCTGTACTGCTGCACCCTGCTCTGTTCTTCAGCGAGCAGCGCAAGCGCATCGTCGGCGATCTGCTCGTCTAGCGCGCCGTCAATGCTGCCCGCGACCACACCCTCGGAAGACACCAGCAGTTTGGCGCCCAAAGGCTCTCCTGCTACTACAGTAGCAAGCGCGGCGGGCCTGTTCTTTTTCAATAGCTTGGCTAGTTTCTCGTACACTCTATGTCCCGTCGGAAGTCATGCTCGGTCGCCGTCACCAATCCAAAGGTTCGACGTAGATACTTATCGCGCCGCCGCATGATAGGCCGACGTCGGTTAGCATGTCGGCTGTTATGCCATACTGAACGAGCACGGGTTGGCCCGTCTTCAGGACGCGGAGGGCTTCTTCCAGCACAGCGCCCTCGACGCAGCCGCCGCTAACCGAGCCTGCCATCTCGCCGGTCGCTGCCACCACAAGCTTGGCGCCCTCGCGCCGGGGTGCTGTGCCCTCCACCTTCACCACGGTCGCTACGGCCACCTTCTGCCCATCGGCGAGCCAACGCTCAATAGCGGGCAAGATGTCATTTATGATAGTGCTGGTTTCCATCGTGGACTCCTCTTACTTTGCGCGGCAGCCTGGTCAATATGCTCAATTATAACATCTCTGCTCTTTGTGCCCCGCGATGTTATAATGAAAGCATGCAATCCTCTATCGTAGACCTTCTGAACAGACCTCTGCGCGACCTTCGTATCTCGGTAACCGACAGGTGCAATTTCCGCTGTACCTACTGCATGCCCAAGGAGGTCTTTGGGCGCGATTTCCAGTTCATGCCTCCGTCGGCTTTGCTCACATTCGAGGAAATTACCCGGCTGGCGCGCATCTTTATCGAGCTAGGCGTAGAGAAGATTCGCCTGACGGGAGGCGAGCCGCTGGTGCGCCGCGATATTGAGCGTCTGGTCGCTATGTTGGCGCCGCTGCCCGGCCTCAAAGACCTTACACTGACCACTAATGGCTCGTTGCTGGCCCGCAAGGCGCAGGCGCTAAAGGACGCGGGGTTGAAGCGCGTGACGGTGAGCCTCGACTCGCTGGATGATAGCGTTTTCAAGGCGATGAATGATGTGGAGTTTCCGGTGGCTCGCGTGCTTGCCGGCATTGATGCCGCACACGCAGCGGGACTGGGGCCGATCAAGGTGAACATGGTCGTGAAGCGCGGCGTGAACGAGGACTCGATAGTACCTATGGCGCGCTATTTCAAGGGGTCGGGAGTGATCCTGCGCTTCATTGAGTACATGGACGTGGGCAGCACGAACGGCTGGCGGCTGGACGATGTGGTGGGCGCTGCCGAGATCGTCAGCACTATCGCGGCTGAGTTGCCCCTGGAGCCTATAGATCCAAACTACAAAGGCGAGGTAGCGCGCCGCTACAGGTATAGCGACGGCGTGGGCGAAATAGGCATTATCTCGTCTGTCACACAGCCCTTCTGCGGCAACTGCACCCGTGTGAGGCTATCGAGCGAGGGACTACTCTACACCTGCCTTTTCAGCGCGCTCGGCCGCGACCTGCGTGCGCCCATGCGTGCGGGGAGCAGTGATGAGGAGATAGCGGGCATGGTGGGGAAGATCTGGCGTGGGCGCTCCGACCGCTATTCGGAGATCAGGACTGAGCAAACGTCACACAGGCCGAAGGTGGAGATGTCGCATATCGGCGGGTAGCACCTTGGCTTCTTACGGCTCACAGGCACGAGAGAACGCAATGACAATGCTGACACGCTCGTGGTCACTACTGCTTGACATAATATACCCTCCCAGGTGCGGCGGCTGTGACAGGCGCGGCACCCTCATGTGCGCCGATTGCCTGGCGGACATGGTTCCCATTGCGCCGGGCTTATACAGCTCCGATGGCCTAGATGCGTTGATATGTGCGGGTGTTTTTGCGGGTCCGCTACGCAACGCCGTTCACAGGCTGAAGTACGAGAGCGACACCCCTCTGGCCAGGGCGCTGGCGCAACTTACTTCGGACGCGCTTTCGGCTGACGCAAGCTGGGTCGCCGAAGATGGAACTCCGCCGGTATTGCTGCCCGTGCCGTTGCACCCCGCCAAGAAGCGAGCGCGTGGCTACAACCAGTCGGAGCTACTGGCTCACGAGCTAGGCAAGCTGACATCGTGGCGCGTAGACAAAGGGCTGGAGCGCATCAAGCACACGCGCTCGCAGGTCGGGCTGAGCGCGGACGAACGCGCAAGCAACGTTGCCGACGCTTTCGAGTGGCGAGGCGGCGACATGCCTGAGCGCATTCTTCTAGTGGACGACGTCTGCACCACAGGCGCGACGCTGACCCAGTGTGCGCTTGCTCTCAGGGCGCGAGGCTGCGAGCACGTTTATGCGGTCACGGTGGCCAAGGCGGTGGGGCACGAGGTTACCGCCGATATTTAGCGGAGC
>JBBRDO010000046.1:0-34550 GCA_038203825.1 Chloroflexia bacterium
TGTAATTATTGGGGCTGGTTTTGTTAGCGGGGGTTGGTAAAGTTGGAGCATGGATATTCTGCTGCTCTTTGCCTTTCTCGCCGGTGTAGTGACTATAATCTCGCCCTGTGTGCTTCCGGTGCTGCCGATCCTGCTTTCAACGTCCACAGGTGGTGGGCGCTCGCGGCCTCTGGGCATAGTGCTGGGGTTGGCGGCTACTTTCACTGCTGCTACCCTGGCCGTGACAGCGGCGGCGCAGGCATTGACTTTGCCGGCCGTATGGCTTCGCACAGGGGCGATAGTCCTGTTGGGAGTGTTCGGTCTGACCCTGCTCATACCCGCTCTTGGCGAGCAAGTTGAGCGATTATTGGCCCCGCTCACACGTATAGGGGCCGGCAAACATCGGCAAGGCGGATTCGCTGTTGGCCTGATAGTGGGGGCTGGGCTGGGCCTGTTGTGGGCGCCCTGTGCGGGTCCCATTATGGCCTCGGTAATAGGCCTCACAGCTACAGTCGGTATAACTACAGAGGCCATAGCTATCACCCTCGCATATTCGCTTGGCGCGGCGCTGCCAATGCTCGCTGTAGCATACGGAGGGCGCGGCCTGGTGGCACGTGCGCGTAAGCTAGGCCCGCGCACCAATCTGATCAAGCAGACGTTCGGTGCGTTTACGGTCGTCGCTTGCGTGGCGCTTTTCCTGGGAGCCGACACTGCGCTGCAGACGTTTACTCTTCGTAGCCTGCCGCCCGGATACAGCGCCGTCCTGCAATCGTTCGAGAATGTCCAGCCTGTGCAAGACCAACTGGACCAGCTCGGTCAATCAACGGGCAGTGCAAGCGCGGTGGCAGAACCGAATGCAACTGCTATTGTTGCCGACACTGTAGCCCAACCTGAGCCAACCATAAGGACGAATATGTTGCCAACGTCGATGCCAACCCCTGAGATTACTTCAACGTCAACACCCGTACCTGGGCTCGACCTGCAGGATCTTGGGCAAGCGCCTGAGCTGACGGGCACAACGGACTGGATCAACTCCGCACCGCTTACTCTTGCAAGCCTGCGAGGCAAAGTTGTAATCATCGACTTCTGGACATTTGAGTGCTACAACTGCGTCAACACCCTGCCCTATGTGCGTGACCTTTACGACAAGTACCACAGCCAGGGGCTGGAGATTGTGGGGGTGCACACGCCGGAGTTCGCCGTCGAACGTGTGCCGGCCAACGTGCAGAAGGCCACCAGGGACCTCGGTGTGACATGGCCCGTGGTACTCGACCCCGATTATAAGACGTGGAGTGCATACAACAACGGCTACTGGCCTGCCTTCTATTTCATAGACGCAAAAGGGCACATCCGCTATACGCACATCGGCGAAGGCAATTACGACTACAACGAGAAGGTAGTCCAGCAACTTCTCAGCGAAGCCCGGAGACAATGAGTCGTAGATCGTAAGTCGCTGATCGTAAGTCGGACTTACCGGCTGGGAGGATTTGTGGGGTTGCCTGCGATAGTAGGGGCGTGCTGGGACACTTCAGGGTATTTAGCCGGAGCCGCCCAGGAGCCAGACGAGAAGTAGCTGGGCTACGACTATTTTGGCTATGACCGCGATGGGGTAGACGATGGAGTAGCCGATGTTGGGTTGCTCGTCGTTCGATTGCTGAAGGGCGAAGGCCAGGGTCGCAGGCTGGGTTTGCATGCCCGCCATGATACCTGTGAGAATGCCCATGGGGATGCGCATCAGACGGTGGCCGACCCAGAGAGTTGTGAAGGCGGCAAAGGCCACTATGACGACGCCCGCAAGCAAGACACCGTAGCCGCGCCCCGATGTGAGGGTGCTATAGAAGACAAAGCCGGAGCGCGTGCCAATACCTGCCAGGAACAAGATCAAGCCTAGCTGGCGGAGCATAAGGTTCGCGCTGAATGGCAGGGTCCAGACGATGGGGCCCGTGCGGCCCAGCGCGCCCAGGACCAGGGCAGCGATAAGAGGGCCTCCTGCCAGACCTAATGTGATCGTGATGCCCCCGGGCAAGGGGATAGGCAGCAAGCCAAGAAGTACCCCGGAGGCTATGCCCAGGCTGAACGATAGGATGTCTATCTCGCTCGCCATGCGGTAGGAGTCGCCGAAGAAGGCCGAGACTTTAGGAATATTCTCGTTCGTGGTGAGGACACGCACCGCGTCGCCGGGCTCCAGCACTGTGGCTCCGTGGGGCACTATCTCGATATCGCCTCGGCGGATGCGGGTTACTATGGCTCCCAACCGGCCAGGCAGGTCAATGTCTCGAAGTCTGCGACCCACCACCCTGGAGCTTGACGCATAGACGCGGCGGAAGTCCAACTCGGTACGATCTGCCTCGAGGTGCCGGCTGGCAGCTTGTCCCAGGTAGGCAGTCGCCTTGTCCAATTCGGCGCTATTCCCTACGGCCGTGACCAGGTCATCGGGTTGCAGCACTGTTTTTCCGCTGACTAAGGCCAGGCTGCCACCGCGCCTCAACCTAGAGAACATCAAATCCCAGCCCTGGGAAGTGATCAAATCGCTTATGGTTTGCCTTGACTGATATTGTGGACCCACAAGTATGGTGCGGTTGATGATTTCCGCGCCGGAAATGTCCGGATCGCCGTTGGATTTGTGGACGTCATTGCCGGCTTCTGCCCGGTAGTCGATATGCCATACGCGCTGGGCAGTATAAATAGCCAGGATCATGCCCAGCACACTTACCGGATAGGCAAGTGAGTAGCCTACTACCGGCTCAGAAAGCGTGAGGTCGCTCGCACCCGTGAGCTTCAGATATTCCACTACGCCAGCCAGGGCGGGGGTGTTGGTAAGGGAGCCGGTGAATACACCTGCTACCTGCGGGGCGGTGAGGCCCAGAGTAAAGTAAGCTGCCGATGCTAGCCCTGCAGCTACCAGAACGATAGCCAGTACGAGCAGATTGTAACGCAAGCCGCGCCCGCGCAGCGACGTGAAGAAGGCGGTGCCGCTGCTCAGACCGACTGTATAGACAAACAGCACCAGGCCTAACTGGTAAATCAGGTCGGGGAGGCGAAGGCTGGGGTCGATGGCGCCAACGGCCAGCCCCGCAAAGAGCACCCCCGCCACCCCGAGCGAAGCGCCGCCCACGTGAATATGTCCGAGCAGATAGCCCAGGGCCGCCACTACGAAGAGCAAAAGGAGTGGAGTGGTTGCAAATAGACCAACCATTCCTGATGCAACTTGCTCGAATATCATATACCTTGCCTCTCGCGGTGCCAAGCACGCGCGTTATGGGCAGCATGGATCCTGCCCAATCTCTTAATTGTACCACGTCGTAGACTTGAGTCGTAGATCGTAAGTCTGAGATCGTAAGTCAGATGACGGACAGCGACTTATGATCAGCGACTTACGATCTACGACTTAAGATCAGCGACTCACAACCCCTTGAGGGAAGAGAGAGGCCAAAGCCTGTATTGGACCTCGGCGAGGCCGGCTTTTACTACGGCGTCCACTACCTCCTCGGCAGACTTATAGCAGGCGTCGGCCTCGTCCAGGGGCACATCATCGGCAGAATTGACGATGATGCCGGCCTTCGCGTACCGATGGTTTACCTCTTTCTGCGACAACTCCCTTTTGGCCTCGCTGCGCGACATCCTGCGTCCTGCGCCGTGATTTACGGAGAAGCCGCTGCGGACAGCACCTTCGAGAGGGCGCAGCACGAAGCTGTAGTCGTGGTTGCTGCCCGGGATGAGGACAGGGTGACCTGTCTCCTCCCAGATGGTGCCTTCGAGAGCGGGATAGCCCGCAGGGAAGGCGCGAGTTGCTCCCTTGCGGTGTACCCACACGTCACCATAGTCGGGGTGCCATTCCTTTTGCACCAGGTTGTGGCTGATCTCGTAGATTAGCTCGAGGTCGGCCTTGAACACCTCGCGAAAAGCCTCCGCGACCTGCTGGAACAGGAGCAGGCGGTTGATTATCGCGAAGTTGCCACCGGCGGCGACCGCGTTCAGATAGCTTCGGTAGTTCGGCGAGTCGGGGGTGAAGTAGCCCATGTCGAGATGCTTGATCTCGTTGGGCTTCTCGTCCTTAGCCAACTGGAAGTAGTTGGTTGCCAGGCCGTGCCCGAAGCCGCGACTGCCGCTGTGCATCTGCACAAAGAGAGTGCCGGTTTCCTCGCAACCTTGAAGCTCCATGAAGTGGTTGCCCCCGCCGAGCGAGCCAAGCTGGGGGATTCCGCGCTCAGGACGTCCCCTGCCGCCCCAGGGCACGTCCCAGTTGTCGTCGACGGGGATGCGGTTGCGCTCGGCCCGGCTGCGGTCGAAGGGAGCGCCGTATTTGGAGATATAGTAGTCGGCCCCGCCGTGGATTAACTCGACGAATTCTTTCTCCGAAAGCGAGCGCATGGTGGTAGTGCTTTTACCCCCGGCGCCCATCTCCACGCGGCGCATGACTGCCTTATTGAAGGCGAGCCTGCGGTCGGGAGTAGCGGCGTCGACGGACACTGCGGACCTGGCCGAGACCATCCCGCAGTTGTGAACGAACACACCAGCATCCAGAGCGAAGTTGCCATAGCCTGGTACGGTGAGGCAATATACATCTTCTCGCCAGTCCAATACTTCGACAGATACCACTTTATGGTTGTAGCCGTGTTTGTAGCGACGGTGGTTGTGAATGCCGAAGCCACCACCTGTTACGATCTCGCCGCAGGTTTCGCAGATATGTTCTTTGTGGGCGACCTCGGATGACTTCCGGCGGCCCGCTTCTGACCGGTTGTAAGCAACAAGATGGGGCTTGCCTTTCTCGCCATTACCTGCTACCGATGCCTTGAAGTGGTCGTGATTCTCCGCCATGTATGCGAGTATGTTTCGCGTGCCCCTCTCAGCAAAGTAGGCGTGGCCTTCGGCTGTTCGCGCCTTTGCGGCGATCGCACCTTTACGCGCGGCCTCGAACTCCGCAGATTGGAAGTGCACGTTGCGTTCCCTGATGCTCTTGTGGTACGACATATGATCGCGGTCGCCCATGAACTCGAGATTGGCGCGGCGATTATCGGTCGGCGTGAAATTGCGGTGGTGTATGATCGTTATCTGACCATCGAACCCGGGTATATCGCCCAGCAGGCCACATCGGGCCATGATCCAGTGTACGCGCTGGTCGTTTTCCGAGCCCGGATGCCTTACGACTGTATAGCCGTCTCTGTCAACATGTGTGCGGAAAGGCATCATCGACGCGCCTGGCTGAAGCTCCCGGGCCTCACGGTACGTGCCATCGCGCAGCATATAAAGATGATCGGGTGTGCAGACAATTGCGCGCCCGTTATCGAGCGTAACTCTCACCAGGGCCGCGTTCTTCCTGGTTTCTCTGGCAGTTGCCTGGGCCACTACGATCTTCTTGCTTGAGTCCAGGGCGTATACCAGTAACTCTTCTTCCCTACCCACTAACTCGGCGATCGGATAGGACTTGCCGTCAACCGTCGGTATGAGAGTGTCGCCGGTGAAGCAACCGATATCGTAGCCCACGGGGCCCATGGCGAGGGTGCCGTCGGTCAGGATCACCGAACCTACGGGTACGCCGTAGCCAAAGTGGGCGTCGGGAGTGATCGCCACCAATTTTACGCCGGGGAAGCGAGTGGCGTTCACGATCTGGCCGTAGAGCGCGTCCTCTGCTTCGTCCAGCAAGCGCTGAGTGAAGAAAAGGCGTACGGGCACGTCGCCCACGTCCTCGGTTTGTATCTCGAAGTAGCCGTCGGGGTGGTAGTGGGTGTGCCACTTCCAGTCGTGCGCGTGAATGATCTTGTCAGAACGCTTTTCGCCTTGACCGCGCGCCATGATTGGCAACTCGTCCTGTGCTTGCGCCGTCTCCTCTGCCAGCGTCTTAGCGATAGGCGACGGAATCATGTGGGGCTTGATCTGTGTTTTGGCTTTCTTGGCCATTACTTTACCTTTCTTTTCTGCGTGATTGCGTTTAGTGTCTTGCTATAGTACAACAAAAAGCGGCTCCTCTTCAGGGCCGCGCCAGGGTGAGTAAGCTACGCTGTAAAGGTGTTAGCCTATGCGCTGCTCTCTCCCGGAGCCAAAGTTATACCGTCAAGTTCATCCGAGCCTGAAGGCATGGGGGTATATGTGCCAGCGGCTTTTGAAGGCCTACTCGATGGCGCGGACACCAATAGTCCACTCAAAGGAGAATGGAAATGGATATGGTTTCTTTGGTTGTGTGCTAATAGCATCATAGAAGGATCCTTATCCTTTGCCGGCAAACCAGTTTACGTTGAGGCTGAGCACATGTACAACCTGCTTGCGGACGACATGGCTATACTTCCTGAGGCGTATCATTGCGGGTATGAGATAAATATGTCAGGAGGGGCGCGGCCTGCGCCACTTCAGGTTGATCCCGCCTGCCCTATTGTATACCCACCACTCCAGCGCGAGTATCATCAGGCCGGCAAGCAGAACCCAGGGCCAGATCTCGAGAGGGGTACCATTCCCAGCGTTGTTGTTTGCGGGCAGGTTCTCGCCTGTGCCTACAAAGGCGAGGTCGGCGTGGGGAGTGATGTTCGACTCGTCGCGGCTGAAGAGGTTGACAGCGAATTGCTCAGGCTCGCCCACGGGTTGGCCTTTGGCTTGCTGCACGACAGTGTATACGCCCAGCAGGTCCGTTCCCGCAAATGAGGTCGAGCCGGAGGGTGTGAGTAGTGTGCTCTTCGCGCCCTCTCCGGGCGGTGTAACCACGATCTCGTCGGCATCTGGCAGGGCGTTGATGCTGATCGGGTCGCCCGCGCCCAATGTAGGCGGGGCGTTCACGGTGTTCTGGGGCTGTAGCCACTCCACAAGGTTCGATACCAGTATGGGGAAAGCCACTTGCAGGGGTAGGTCTGTCTGGTGCAGGTCGAACGCCAGCGCGACTATACGCCTGCCTCCCGTTTCTCCCGCCAGGATCAGTGGGTCGCCGGACGTCGTGCGTACCAACACCCGCGCCCACGATGGAGCAATTATGTGCTGGGCCGCGGCGATATGCACCCCCGACAGGTCAACGAACCTCAACAGAGGGTCATTCACGTCGATCTGACCGATAGCAGGATATTGCAGCGTGCCGGATATGGGCAGCAGTGGCGAGTTGGGCGGCGCAAAAAGGAGCAAGTTGCCTGTTGGTAGGTCCTGTGGCATCGTCGCGTCGAGCACCGTGAGGCCGAAGCTGTCTGAGGTGGCATATTGCGCAGGCGTGGTCTTTGACAGGTGCATGCCAGGCACAAGATTCAGCGCCTTCTCGATAAAGCCGTTGCCCTCGGTGACGAGCAGGACGTTCTGCGAGGATAGATGGGGACTGAGCGCCCACGCGGTGTCGTCGGCGCTCAGCAGGTCGGTGGCTGCATCATCGGCCACGAGGTGGGCTTGCACCACGCGCGCATCGAGCGGCAAGCCTTCTATGGTCAGGTTTTGTTCCTCGCCAGGCGCGAGCGATACCTTGCGTGAATCGCGTAGCTGCCCGTCTACCGATACGGTGAGCAGGGCGGATGCGGGACTACCAGCACTGTTATAGAGGCCCGCGAAGAGTTGCGGCCCATCAGGGGCATCCCTCAGCGACAGGGAAGTGATGGCAAGATTGCTCGCGGATTCGCCCACGTTGATATAGCGCGCCTCAGCGGGCACGGCAGGCAGGGCGTCAGCACCCTCTAAAGCTCCATCGGAAATTAGAGCCACGGTGGCGTTACCCAACTGGCGCGCAGAAGCCCCTGCCAGAGTGACCGCCGCACCCATGTCTGCCCGACCGTTGGAGGGTGTCAGTCCGCGTACAGCAGCATGCAAGGCCGCCCTATCGCCGCTAGCCTGCATGACGGTGAGAGCCTGCGGACCGGCCCATATGAGAGTGGCGCGGGCGTCGCTGCCCATGCCGTCAATCAGAGTGTTGGCCTCATTGATGGCCCGAGCGAACCTGCTCTCGCCTCCGGCTTCGTCTGTGGTCTGCATCGAGGCGGAGCCGTCCATCACCAGCACGAGATTACCTGCAACGGTAGGGTGAGAGAATACGAAGGGGCGGGCCAGGCCCAGTACCAGTAATAGGAGTAACAGCAACTGCAAAAGCAGCAGAAGGTTGCGGCGCAAACGCTGCCAGGGTGCATTGGCGGTGCGATCCTGCAATACGCGCCGCCAGAGCATGGAGGATGATACACTCAGTTCCTCTCGGCGCAAGCGGAGCATGTAGAAGATTACAATCGGGATGGCAAGCGCGATGAGCGCCAGCGCCGCCGGTAGCAGGATGCCCATGCTTCCATTTTACACTACGAGTGACCAGTGACCGGTGACCGGTGACCAGTAGCGAGGGGTTAGAGGGTGCATGTTTGGCGCGAGAAGGGTTGAAACACGAAGACACGACGGAGGCGCAAAGTGATTTGGGGCTAGAGAGCGCGTGATACGCAAGTAGCCTTACATCGTCGGTCGTCTTGCTGGTCACTTATCACTTATCACTTATCCCCACTGGTCACCGGTCACCGGTCACTCGGAGGTCTTTCACCTTTAGCTGTAGGTGAACATTGCCTTTCCACTCGCGGCGCTCAATGCTGAAGAGGATGTCTACGCGGCCGTTATGACGTAGCGTTTCGTAGAGGTGACCCGCGCGCCACACCATAGCCTCCACAGGGCGGCCTGAGGGGTTCGTAGCGTCTGTGAGGTAGAGCTTGAGGTGGCTGCCATCGCTCAGGGCGACCGCGTCGGTTACGCGTAAGCCCAGCGCCAGGAACAGGGGCGCGGAATTACCTGCCCCGAAGGGAGCTAACCGTTGCAGAGTGTCAAAGGTGTGGTCGGTCACCTCGGACATGGGGAGCTCGGCGTCGGCCCGGATCAAAGGCTGTAAATGGATGCTGTTCTTCTGCTGCGATGCGAAGCTGTTCAATCCCTCAGCCAACTCGTATATCTTCTCGGTCTTGATCGTAAAACCCGCAGCGGCCTGATGGCCACCGAACTTGACGAGGAGGTGCTTCAACTCAGTCAGCGCGCCGATCATGTCGAACTGGGATCCACTGCGCGCCGAACCACGACTCTCCTCCTCACCTTCCTCCAATATGAGGGTAGGGCGGCCAAACTCTTCGGCCAGTCTGCCTGCCACCAAACCCACCACGCCGGAGGGCCAACCCGCGTCCTGCAGCACTATCACCTTCACGTCGTCGCCCAGTTTGCGGGCCTGCTCGCGGGCCTGCTCCACGACAGAGTTCATGATTGCCTGCCTGCGCCTGTTCTGAGCCTCGATCTTCTGGGCAAGACCGCGCGCTTCTGCGACGTTCTCGGTCATCAAGAGGCGGTAAGCGGTGCTGGCATCGTCCACGCGTCCGGCCGCGTTCAGCCTCGGCCCGATGGCAAAGCCGATACGTTCAGCGTCCACACTACGGAGGTCCACGTGCGCGAACTCGAGCAGCATCTTGAGACCGGGCAGGCTGTGATGCTGTACGGCGGACATGCCGAGTGTTACTAGAGAGCGGTTGGCTCCCCTGAGAGGCACTACGTCGGCCACGGTGCCTATGGCGACGAGCGCCAGCAAATCGAGGTTGCGCAGGGTAGCGGGTTTGTCCAGTTTCTTCACGAGGGCGCGCACCAGTTGATAGGCTACGCCAACACCGGCCAGGTCGTGATAGCACTCGCAGCCGGGCATAGCTTGCTTGGGGTTTATGCAGGCTGTTGCTTCGGGTAGATCAGCCGGCAAGTGGTGGTGGTCAGTGACGATGACATCCATACCTGCCCGGCGGGCCTCGGCTACCTCGCCCCTACCGGAGATACCGCAATCCACCGTGATGAGCAGCGTCGCGCCGCGAAGAGCGATCTCTTGCACCGCGGCCGAGTTCAAGCCGTAGCCCTCAAGAACTCTATTGGGGATGTATGGCTCGACCTTGGCCCCGAAATGTCGGAGGGCTATGGTCAATAAGGAGGTAGAGGTCACGCCGTCGGCATCGAAATCGCCGTAAACCACAATCTGCTCACCCGCGCTTATAGCCTGGGCTATGCGCTCGACGGCCTCACGCATACCTGTCAGTTGCAAAGGATCAGGGTAGCTGGAAAGCTCGGGGGGTTTAAGGAAGGCCTCTATCTCGTCCGGAGTCGTGACGCCGCGATTAGCCAGCAACCTTATCATAAGGGGGGTAAGCTGCAAATGCGCCAACGCGGACTGAAGGCTTCTTATATGTTCGGGGTCGGGCGAGGGATAGGTTTCCCAGCGGGCCTGTCGGACTTCCAAATTCACGCTCTCTATGTTCACTAACGACTGTTTTCCACAACGGCTCTAGCAGACATCCTGTTCGGCTCTATGCCGGATCATAGCACACTGTATTGCATAACCGCAACAGGGGAACGGCGGCAGGAGAGTACCGGCTGTTTGGGGACGACATCCAATGAGGGACAAACTCACTTGTGTAAACCTGGGATAGACCGTATGATAAGCATTACAACAGGGACAGGCGGCACGATATGGCTGGAACTCTCAGGCCAAACCAGAAGCCCTCAACGAGTGGGGCAGCTTTTACCCCTGACGAGTTCGTGGGGCATAAGTCGGACGTGCCTACCGGCAGTATCCTTTCAGTAGCAACGTACATCAACGATCTGCTTCTCGCTCCGGGCAACCAGGAGCACCTGTTCAATTCCATAGCTCAGGTTTATGCAGAGGCGCTTTCCCACCCAATTGTGGCCATATTGCTCTTCGATGAGGACCGGCAAGAAGTGCGGGTGGCAGGCATAAACGATGGGCAGATGGCATTATTGAAGCAACGGCGTGGCCCAGCCGTATTTTACAGGCGCTCTTATCCACTTGCAGATATCCAGCAAATGGACTGGATGCAAGCCATCACCAACGGGGATATCCATATTTCCCGCAGCCCTGTAGAGCTGCTTTTGCCGTTTGTCAGCGGTCGACGCATGGGCACGCACGTACGCAGACTCAAGATCGTACAAGCTTTGAGCCTACCGCTAATCGTTCGGGGCAAACTCGTGGGCGCGCTCAAAGTGGGGTCCGCACAGGACAAGCTGGACCTGCACGAACGTGAGGAGTTAGTGGCCCTGGTGCTTCACCTGGCCATCGCTACTGAGATATGGAGGCTCCACGACAGAGCAGAAGGCAGAACGGCTGTCCTCACACGGCTGCATTCTCTCTCCCAGACCATCACGGGTATACTTGACCTCGATACTCTTTTCGCGGAAGTAGTTAGAGCAGCGGGGAAGATGGCCAGGATAGATTTCTGTTCTGTCAGCACCTTCACACCGGACATAAAGGGCTATGTTAATCGCGCCGTGTGGAGAAAAGACGAGGACGCGGCAGTGTCAAGTGGAACATTCAGCCTCGATGTTTTCACGCCGGATATTCTGCGGCGTGCTCTCAAGGCGGATGAACCGATACTGGTATCTGATCTGGAGGTCTATCCGGGCGCGAAGGAGCGGCTTGCGCGATGGAACGTAAGATCGGTAGCGTTCTTTGCTTTCAGGGCGGTCGGCAAGCCCGTGGGTTTCGTGGCAGTGGGGCGCGAAGAGCCCGGAGAATGGGACCAAAGCACGGTCGAGATACTGGAAGAACTGACCGAGTATCTGGCTATTGCCTTTCATAACGCGTACCGCTACGCCGAAGCCAGTACGAACGCCGCGACCCAGACCGCACTGGCGGAAAACGCCCGGCTAATAGCCCATGCGGACACGGATAGCGTTCTGCAGACAATCGTGCAGGCCGGCAACCAATTACTTATGGATTCCCAATGCGCTTTGTTCCTGCCTGACCGATCAGGCGGTCTTGTGTGCGCTGCAATAGCGGGGCCCAGTACAGAAAACATAAGGGGGTACAACATAGGGAGCGGCGAAGGCTTACTGGGCAAGGCCTATACAAGGCAGCGGGCTATACGAACAGACAACATACAAAAGGCGGCCGGTTCTTCATATCGAGATGAGGGCGGGTTGTCCGACCTCCACTCCTTTCTAGCTATACCTATGCTGACCGAGCATGGCTGTATCGGTGTATTAGCAGCTAGCCATCAGGAAACCGCACTTTACAACCAGGCGCACGTCGACATACTTACCACGCTGGCCGATCACGCGACAATAGCCCTTGAAAAAGCCCGCCTGCTGCAGGAGGCCAAGACACAGGCATCAGAGCAGGCAGCCCTCGCCGAGAGCGCGGCGGCCATAGCAAGGCTAGATGTCTATACGGTTCTCCAGACTATAGTCGCACGCGCCTGCGAAATCGTTAAAGACGCCCGTTGCACGGTGTTTCTGCACGATGAAAAGACCAACGAGCTCTACTGGGCTGCAGGGCATAATGATGGCGCGGAACTGCAAAAGTTAAGGTTACACGCAACTGCGGGGCTAATAGGGCACGCATATACAACAGGCGAAGTCCTCCTGGTGCCTGATCTGCGACAGGACGAGCGCTCCATCGCCGCAAGGATAAGAGAGATCGAGAATTTGCGTTCCCTCGTAGCAGCGCCTTTGAAAGGAGCGAGTGGCAACCTGGGAGTACTGGTTCTGTCGCACACCCAGGTGAATACATTTACGCAGCACGACCTGTACTTGCTTGAGACGTTCGCCGACTATGCCACGATAGCCCTGTCCAATGCCCGGCTCTATGCAAGCCTGCAACAACGCGAGGGAGAGCGCAGCAGACTGCTTCACCAGATTCTCACAAGCCAGGATGCGGAGCGAAGACGCGTCGCGGTAGACATACACGATGGCCCTCTGCAGTCGATAGCGGTCAATATGCTGGCAGTGGATCGCGCTCGCAAGCTGGTAGAGATGGGCCGCACAGCAGACGCCAGGAACGAGCTGATAGAAGTGCATAGTGGTATGGCGGAGATCGTGCAGGAACTGCGAGACCTGATCAGCGATCTGCGCCCTGCAATGCTCGAAAGCCTGGGCCTGGTGGCGGCAGCAGCCTCGCATCTCGACCAATTCACCACTCAAACGGGCATAGTTTCGTATCTGGAAGATGAGCGGGACGGCAAGCGCGTACCTGCAGATATAGAGGTTATATTCTACCGTCTGCTGCAGGAAGCGATTACGAACGTGCGCAAACACGCCGAGGCGACAACGGTATGGGTGAGATTCAGCATATATGATGGTCTATTCAGGCTGGACGTAACCGATAACGGGCGTGGCTTCGACCCTGTGGTTGCCGGTGCGCAATCCCTGGAAAACGGGCATATTGGCCTGCACAGCATGCGGGAGCGCATCGAATCCGCAGGCGGGGGCATGGAAATCGATAGTTACCATGGTAAAGGCACTCGTATCACGTTTTGGACACCGATAACTGAGGGAGAAGAGCCACAGTGGGCAGGGGATGACGAGGACCGGCCGGACGTGGAGACGGGCTAGCATCGTCTGCCGTCAAAGCAAAAACGTATGCCACGCATCTATACACAACATCATACAGTATTCAATTCAGAGGGGGACGCGTGGGGCCAGTTGCAACCTTCGGGCGTGCTGCGCATACTTGAAACCGCTGCTATTCTGGCCGCCGCGGCCGGGGGTTATGGAGACGAGTTCCATGCCGCCCAGGGCACTGCCTGGGTGATAAGGCGAATGAACCTGCTGTTGCTCGCGCCCGCTCACGTCAGTGCGGAACTGGAGATCAGAACCTGGGCTTCGCACTTTGTGCGTGTACGAGGCGGCCGCGAATATAACATACAGAACCTGACTACCGGCGAACAGGTTGCACGGGGCATAGCAGAGTGGGTGTATGTGGACCGCAAAAGTGGCACGCCAAGGCCAATCCCGCCCCAGGTCGGCATCGACTTTGACGTACCGGGTGCGCCTCTTGGCTTGTATGAAGCCCCGAGTGTAGCCCCCTTGTCCACTCTGAGAGAGTTCAGGGCGAACCGAAAAGCTGAGTGGTACGAAGCTGATTCGATGGGCCACGTTAATAACACAGTGTACGCGGACTGGATGGATGCCGCGTTTCGAGATGCGATGGAGCAAATAGGTTGGCCGGTAGCGCCTTACAAGGAGCGCGGCTACCAGTTGCGTGCTGAGTATATAGCACTGGAATACAAGCGTCCCGCCCTGCCGGGTGATCACCTCATTATCAGCACAAGCCTGGTGGGCCGGGAAGGCAGGCTGTGCAGCGTGAGACATACTGTCACGCGGGTAACCGGCGGTGACAGCACTGAACTGGCATCAGCTGAGTACGTGTATGGCTGGAGGGATGCCGACGGTATGGCGAGTGATCCGTCCGGGGAATGGCCAAGGTAGCAGCCTATTTGTGCCCGTTATCTTCGACGGCTAGATGCCTGCGGAGCAACCTTAGAACGGCGGCTTCTTCAGGGGGCAGGCCAGAATCGTTCCCGCGCCCCTTCAGGCTTTCGGCAAGCGTCCCGTCGGGATAGGCTTCTATATTATCCGGGTGGATATAGCACTTGAATATCCTGCGCATAGGATATGTGGCAGTAAACGCAAGTCTCATGCCAGAGTTGAACCTTGAGACAGTCGGGTTTATATTATTGGCATGACAGACCTGCAACCGATCATAGAGCGCATACAGACCATCACGCACGGCTTTGGACCGATTAAGCTGGAAGCGCAAGATCTGGTGAGTGCCAACACGGCCTCCGATAGCCTGAGCATAGCAAAGGAGTTACTGGAATCGCCGTACTATCAGGCTCGTATGCTGGCGACCTTTATGCTGGGTATGATCGCTGACAAATCGCCGGAAGCGTTCGCGCTGTTGCTGGAGACTGTTAGCATCGACCCTGACTGGCGCGTGCAAGAGATCCTGGCGCAGGCGTTCGACCAGTATTGCACCAACGAGGGCTATGCACCCGTGCTATCTGTTATAGAGCAGTGGCTGAACCACACAAACGCGAATGTCAGGCGGGCGGCTGTGGAAGGACCGCGCATCTGGACAACCCGGCCGTTTTTCCGCGATAACCCGCAGAGAGCCGTTGCGCTTTTGTCGCCACTGAGAAGCGATGAGAGCGAATATGTACGCAAATCGGTGGGCAACGCCCTACGCGACATCAGCCGCAAGCACGCCGACCTGGTGCGGGAAGACCTCGCTACGTGGGACCTAAGCGACCCACGAACTGCATTCACGCACAAACTGGCGGCACGATTTCTCGTATAATATGCCAATGAACTCAGCTATCCCATATAACATCTACACCGTAGCCCAGCGGCCCGATCTTGTGCCACAGATGAAAGCTGTTCCTCCGCAGATATGGCCTGCCTTTATGCTGGAAGACCCTGTAGCTTTCCACTACTGGGACAATTTGTACACGGTATTTGCTGAGTACCAGAGCATATTCGTAGACAGTGCAGATACCATAGTCGGGACAGGCTACACGATCCCTTTTGTGTGGGACGGCGATCCGCAGACCCTGCCCGAAGGTTGGGATGGTGTTATAGAGCGCGGGTTTGCTGCCCACGAAGCAGGACGAGAACCGAACGCGATGTCGGCCCTCTCGGCGGAAATTCTGCCCGCGCACCAGGGCAAAGGACTGAGCACGCATATCATACAGGCGATGCGCGAGATCGGCGTCCGGCGGGGCTTCCATTCGCTCGTAGCGCCCGTGCGGCCCAGCCTCAAGCCGCGGTATCCTCTTATACCAATAGAGCGTTACGCCTTCTGGACACAAAGCGACGGCTTGCCGTTCGACCCATGGATGCGCGTCCATGCTCGATTAGGAGCCAAGATACTGGCAGTATCCCCGCGTTCAATGTACATTCCCGGTACAGTAGCTCAGTGGGAAAGGTGGACAGGTATGGTCTTCCCTGAGAGCGGCCAGTATATAATAGAAGGGGCTTGCGAGCCCGTCAGAATAGAGCGCGAGTCTGACCTGGGCGAATACTACGACCCGAACGTATGGATGAAACACACACTGACTGATAGAGCGTAACCAGAACAAGAGGCTCCCCATGACCGATCCTTCCGGCCCGACAAACGAACCAGGCGCTGATCCTGCACCTTTTGGAGCGCGCGGCACATACACGCAAATGCTTACTACCCTGTTCGAATATTCGATGTGGGCACGCGACCGGCACTTGCCGTTGCTTCAGGAGCTTGAGGGAGAAAAGCTAAAGGAAGTACCGGCAGAGTTGCAGAAGGGAGTATACGGCTCCATACACGACACGCTGGCACACATGGCACAATCGCAGTGGCTGTGGATACAGCGCTGCATGGGTGAGTCTCCATTACGGCTACCCAAAGGCGAAGACTTTGCCGACCTGACCGCCATTGTCAACTGGTGGAACAGCGTTCATGCAGACTCTCTCCAGTATCTCAGCGTGATAACAGATGGCGAGTTGGAAAGGGTGCTGACCTACACCGCGCCCGACGGTAAGCGGTATACGCGCAAGATATGGCATATGCTTCTGCAGGTGCCGAACCACCAGACCGAACATCGCTCACAGATCGCGACCATGCTCGGTAGTATGGGCGTGCAGGTGCCACCGACCGATATGGTCGTGTACTTCAACCAGCTAAAATGAACAAACATGCAGGCAAGGTCATGGCCTTCCTAATCTGCTTGCCGGCGCTGCTTGCAAGTGTGGGATGTGACGCCGGCGGCAACCCGACAGCGCTGCCAACAGAGCAGGCGGGACAGAGCGCGGCGGTGGTGCAGCCCTTGGAGAAGATCCTATCAAAGGGGCCGACCTTCAGCGACATCAAGCCCAATTCGGCGACCGTGCTGATTGACACGGGAGTGCCTGTTGTGTGCGCTGCGGCCTATGGGACGACCACGGCCTACGGGCAACTGGCGACCGACAGCGACATGGCGGGAGGACCCCATGAGAACCACCACCCGCTGTTGAGCGGCCTGCAGCCGGACACCGACTACCATGTGCGCCTGCAAGGAGTGGGGCAGGATGGCACTCTCTACCGAAGCCAGGACTACACGTTCCGCACACCCAAAGGTGATGCGTCGGAAACGCGTCCTTCGGGCACAAACCTGGCTCTCATGACGGGCGGAGCAAAGATCGCCGGCGTGAGCAGCAACTATGGTGGCGATAACACAGGCAGCTACGGCGCGAACAATGCTATTGACGGCAATCCCGCTACACAGTGGTCGAGCAATGGTGATGGGAACAAGGCCTGGATAGAGATTGAGTTGCCCGCCAAAGCGCACATTACCAATATAGGTTTCTGGAGCCGGACTATGGGTAGCTCAGCCGAGATCCGCACCTTCAGGGTGATAACCGACGGCGGGCAGGCGTACGGCCCCTTTACTCTGGCCGACGCGGGCAGCATCCACTACTTCGCCACCGACTTCACCGCCCAACGGCTGCGCTTCGAGGCCGTCGACACGAGTGGGGGCAACACGGGTGCAGTCGAGATAGAGATCTACGGCACGCCTTAGGCAATCAGATCCAATGTGGGGCTACTCTTGAGGAATAGTGGAACAAAAGTGGCGGAAAGTGCGTATAGATTGCAACAGAGTTTATCCGCAACCCCTGGCATAAAAGGAGTCTCTAAAATGGAAAACACAGAAAACAAAGAGCAGGATTTCAACAGGCAGATCGGTGGGACCGCGGGACTTGGGGCGGGCATCCTGACCGGGATGCGCGTCGGGTCAATACTGATTCCGATCCCTGTTGTTGGCACGTTCCTGGGCGGGCTGGCTGGCGGTGTGCTGGGCAGCGCGGCAGGCAAGAAGATCGTGCCTGCGGTGATGAATGCAGCCTCAAGTTTCGTGCAAACCCTGACAGAAACGCCATCTGAACAAAAGCCAACCGAGGCCAAACACACTGCAGAGTAAGAAATGTTGGATTAAAACACCTGATGCCTTTGTAGCATCAGGTGTTGCTTATTAACGTCATCCGGTTGTTGGCCTTTTAGTGCGCTACTTCCTGGAGAGCAGCTTCGTCTTCCGTTTCGCCTTCCGGGACTTCCTCAAACTTGCCGGTTTTCATCTCGCGCAAGTACAGGTCGAGGCCGCCTTTGTTATTGACGAGGCCCTTGGAGCGTATGACGCCCACTTCATCGAGCATGAAGAGGAAGGGAGTAACGCGTACTTTGTAGGTGTCCAGGAGCTTGGTATCCGGAGAGTAAGGAGCGACGGGCAGAGTAGCGCCCACGTCTGAAACGAAGCGTGCGCTTTCTTCAGGAGTTGCCGCGTTCAGCCAGAGGACGTTGATCTCGGGGTGCTTCTTTGACCACTCGTGAAGCTGCGGTATGAGCAGGCGGCAAGGGCCGCAATTAGGCGAGCCGAAGATCAAGGCCGTCGGTTTGCCACGCATGGCCGCGAGCCGCTGGGCATGGCCGTATTGATCGGTTAGAGAGAAATCGGGGGCGGCGGTTCCACGGGCCAGGCCGTCACGCGAGACGCCTTCGGCGCTTCCCAGGTACATGATGCCAAGCTGTCTGTAAAGAAGCAGAACCAGCACAATAAGGCTCAACACAATAAGCCACAGGACGATGTAACTAATAAGCCAGATGCCTTCCATATAGCTCCTGTCATTTATATATGCGAAACTTGATATTTAGCAGAGGTTCATGCTATGCCACAATAGGCGCGTGCGTAGTATACGACTAGTGATTCTTATAACCGATTTCGCCTGTTTGCCGCAAGTTTTGATGGATCGGGAACGGGTAGCCGTTACCCGTTTAAGCTATAATCGCAAAGGCTGCGCTAAGAGTGAGTAGAGGCGAGACACCTTCGTTTGGTGTGCGCTATTACCATTATCGTGTGCTGAGTACGATGATCCTGATTGATCCAACACGCGAATACGAAAAGGGACCGCGAGGCTGGAAGTTGTGGTGCCATATGGCAACGGACGACCTTTCCGCGCAGGGGTTTCAGGAGTTGCACAAGATGGCCGAGCGGCTCGGCTTGCCACGGCGTGCGTTTCAGGAACACCCACGCCATCCCCACTACGACCTGTCCCCGGATAGACGCGCCCTCGCCGTGGAGCTGGGTGCGGAACAGGTATCGAGCAAGGAGCTGGTCAGGCGGTGCTCATTGCTCGAAAATCCGCAAGAATTGAGCTAGAAAGCCATGAGCAATTATATCTGTGTCACGTGTGGCGTACAGTACCCCGAGTCGAATGAGCCGCCTGAGCATTGCCTTATTTGTGAAGACAGCAGGCAGTATATAGGGTTGGATGGACAAAAGTGGACCACGCTCACCGAGCTACAGGCTGGGCACAAGAACACTATCGAGGAAGATGAACCCGGCCTGGTGGGTATTAGCACCGAGCCAACCGTCGCCATAGGGCAGCGCGCACGGCTCATTTTATCGCCAAGCGGAAACGTGCTGTGGGAGTGCATCAGCTTGATTGACGATGCCACCATCGAGGCCATTCGCAAACTGGGCGGCATTTCGGCTATCGCCATTTCGCACTCTCACTTTTACTCTTCCATGGTGTGGACACAATACACACACGTAACAGCGCCGAGCGTTTCCTGATCCCCTTCGACCTGCTGATAGACGTGAACACGCACGGCGCTGTTAGCGCTTGATAAAATGCATCCAGGCCCAATGCGGAGTAGGGATGTTAGGGATGTGCTGGAAGTGTAGTACACTAGCTGTGGCCAGGCTAAGCGCAGTAAGGTGGGTGCAAAGCGCTCGGCAGGCATGGAGCGCGTGCTAGAATGGATGTAAGGAGATCGGCGTTATGCGACGGCGGCGATCACAGGAAAATAGTATACTGTCTGCGAGGGCCCGTGCTTTGATCGTCGCATGATCGAAGACGGGCCTTCGACATGGGCACCGAACGAAGGTGGCAACAACTATGAGCGAAGATCTAAAGCACAAGTGGCACCTTAACACATCGGCTAGATCATTCTTCAATGTCCTCCACCTTATCGTAGAGGACCTGGGTGAACGGCGGGTACCCCTGTCTGACAATGAGCACGTTATTGTACACCCCTGGCTAGCTGAGGCTGTAACAGGAGCCCCGCTTCGATCTATGCCGGTTGGCCGTCTAATCAGGCTCGAAATACCGGCGACCTACTACTGCACCTCACTATACGATACTAATTCGGCGGGAAGCGCCTTTGGAGCACCTAAAGAACAGAACAGAGACGAGTACACAGCCGACGAATTGGAAGAAGCAATAAGGCCGGAAGCTACTGATCAACGGCGCCCTGTTTCGCGGTCTAATAGCTTGGATGGCGGCATAATATTCAAGATAAGCACGGTCAAGGGCGAACTCCTTGCTGTAACTATCACTTGCGGATACCCCTACCTTGCCGCTTACTTTTCGGATGTGGTTCGCGCTGTTGACCTCGAAATATCTGGATATGGCTGGTCTGCAAACACTAACCGGGTTAGAGACAATACTGACCGGCCTGAGCCTGAAGGGGTAGCGCCGGCCACTGAGGTAGATCGGGAAACGCCACCCGAACCGCACGGGCCGGCTATCAGTGGCACGAGCTCGGGCGCACCAGCCACAGCACAAGAGGGGCAACCTGCTACGCCCGCCCAGGTGGCACAGGGCACGGAGATTGAGGGTAATGCACAGCCGCCGGCCATGGACTTTGAAATGGAAAAAGACAGAGAGATGGATCTGCGAGTTGAAACCTTACGGTTAGAAGCCCCCTTCCGTACCTCGACCAACCAACCCCACAAGTCGACACTCTGGGTTGGCCTGACAGTCGAAGACATGGAAAACGCCGGAGGATATGTTGGTAAGCCAGAATTACGCACATTGATAGGCAAGTACCGCGCCAAGAGGCAGCAATATGGGGAACCCGACCCGGGGGTTCCTGACGACGAAGGCCTGCTCGATGCAATGTGGAAGGCTCTCGAAAGGTTCAGAAAGAGGCGAAATAAAACCTTAGCAAATACGTCCTGAATACGTCCTGAATACGTCCCGAATACGTCCCGAATGGGAGATAGGTAGGGCGAATATGGTCCCCCATAATACCTGTGGAAGGCAATCTAGCCGCCACAGGTATCGTTGTTAATGGGAGGCGCCATGCAAATAGAACAGACACAAGAAATCAGGGTCACTACAGCGCTTACGCGGGCAGAATATGAAGCCCTGCTAAGTATAGCGAGGGTTGAGTTGCGCCATCCGCGTTTACAATTGCGCGCGCTGGTAATAGAAGAGGCCCGCCGGCGTGAGCTGCTGCCAGCTGAGAATATCGATAGGGCGACAGAGGAGGCCGCACATGCAGCACGATAGCCCACGCCACACAGACGAGGCTTATAACCGCGCGCTAATCCGTCTGTACAGGGCGGCCATAGAAGCCAGCCTTCGAGCCGAGCAAGAGCAGGCGGAAGAGGAAAAGGAAGCAGAAGACGCCGCACCAACGACCAAGCCGGCAGCGGCGTCTTCAAGCGAAGGACTTGACCAGCAGGGTGCTAACCAAAGCCATCCCCGCGAGTATACCACGCGCTGATGTAGCGCGCCACGAAGCCCCGGCTGGCAGTGACGGGCGGGCCTGGGCTTCGTAAGGAGAGACCAATGACTTCTGGACAGAAACATTATAACACGGATGCGCTATGTGATAGCGCAAACGCAAGCGCAGCGCAGGGGGGCGCGATGAGCCAACCCCTAGCCGCTCCGGATAGCATCCTAACCGATCTTGTACAACTCATAACACCGCACAGCGTTACAGAGCTGCGCATACTCGCACGCGGGGGGATGCGTTCCGGCTATTACGACGACCTACAGGCCCTGGCCAGGGACGCCGCACGTTATAGCGGCTCCGTCAAAGGGGTGTACTGGACCATGAACCCGTGCGATCCTCGGCTCTTATCGCGCGCTCCTAACCATATCAGGGACACTATCGGCAAAGGCGAGGCCACAAGCGATCATGATATATTGGCGCGCAAGTTTATGCTCGTGGACATCGATCCCACCCGTCCAGCAGACGTCGCGGCCACTGTCGCGGCCACGATCGAAGAGCACGAAGAGGCGCGCGCCCTGGCCTGCGAGATAAGAAGTACCCTTGCGCTCGATTTCGGCTTCCCCGAGCCCGTACAATTCGACTCCGGCAACGGCGCATACCTGCTTTACAGCATAGACCTGCCTAACAACCCGGCCAGCGCCGCACTCGTGAAGGGATGCCTCCGAGCGATGGCGCTTTACAACCGCCCGGGCGCTCTTGTAGACACCTCCACAAGCAACGCATCGCGCATCATGAGAGTGCCGGGTACTCTGAATTGCAAGGGCCAGGCAACCGAAGAGCGGCCACATAGATTGTGCAAGGTAGTGTACATGCCGGGGGTGCTGGAATGCGTACCACGCGCAACCCTCGAGCGCCTCTGCGTGCTCGATCCGAAAGCCGACGCTGGGGCGGCGCGCCCGGTACCAGCCTTGCGCCCTCTGGCAACGCTTGCCACTTACACCCCTTCGGACGCTTGGGAGACCTATAGGCGGCGCGCCCTCGATGGCGAGATAAGGGAGCTACTGAGTGCCACGAATGGCGGGCGTAATAACGCGCTCAATAAGGCATCCTATTCTCTGGGCCAGCTCGTGGGGGGCGGTGTGCTGAATGAGATCGAAGTCTATAACGAATTGGAGCGCGCGGCCCTGCAGATCGGGCTAGAGCGGGGCGAAATCAAGAGCACGATCCGGAGCGGTATGAGCGCAGGCACGCGGGATCCACGAGGCGTGCCGGCACCCACGAACAAGACAAACGGTCACAGCCAGGCGGAGCGGATCGAGCGCAACGGTACTGCTACGGAAGGCCTGCCAGAGAGGCACGCAGACGCTCCCACAGCCGCGCAGAGCGGCCCAGTATACTCCGGCCTAGTCTGTCTTGCCGACGTCGTACCAGAATCGGTGCAATGGCTCTGGCCGGGGTACATACCACTGGGCAAGCTCACTATACTCGACGGCGATCCGGGCCTCGGCAAGTCCGTTATGACATGTGACCTGGCAGCGCGTGTTAGCACCGGGCGCGCTATGCCGGATGGGGTGCTGGGGGATCTTGACGGGCCGGCGGGTGTCGTGCTCTTGTCATTAGAGGATGGCCTGGCAGACACTATACGGCCCAGGCTTGACGCGGCGGGTGCTGACGTGAATAGAATCGCCGCTCGTGAAAAGGTTATCGAGACCGGCGCGGACGGCACGCTCACAATGCGCATCCCTGATCTGAACGACATACACGAGCTCGAGTCCGACATAAACACGCTGGGCGCGCGGCTCGTAGTGATAGACCCGGTAATGGCCTACTTGCCAGCCGACACGAAGAGCTACACCGATCACGATGTGCGCCGCGTGCTGACACCTCTGGCAGAGCTGGCAGAGCGGACCGGCGCGGCAATCCTAGTGCTACGCCACTTGAACAAAGCGGCGGGCGGCAACCCGCTATACAGGGGAGGCGGCTCTATAGGCTTCATCGGGGCGGCTCGAGCCGGCCTGCTAGTAGGGAAAGACCCAGATGATAGCACCGGTGAGCGGCGCGTGCTGGTAGTCCAAAAGAGCAACCTGGGCAAGGAGGCCGGCGCGCTTGCTTACCATGTCGCTGCCGGGGCTAACGGCCACGCGCTGATAGTGTGGGACGGCCCGGCACAGCACACGGCGGCCAGCCTGCTTACTGCGAGCTCGCCGGAGGATCAATCTGCGCTATCTGATGGCGTGGCCGTCCTCGAGGACTTGCTGCAGGACGGCCCATGTAAAGCTGGCGACGTCAAGCAGCAAGCTAAGGATGCCGGTATCAGTGATCGCACTCTCAATAGCGCAAAGCAAAAGCTGGGTATCAAGCCACAGAAGCGCGGCGGGATCACGGATGGCTATTGGGAGTGGGCCTTGCCAATAAGAGAGTAGCAAGCGACGAAGATGATCATAACCGGAAACATGATCATCTTCGTGAAATATGATCATCTTCGGGGGCGCAAGCACGAAACAGAGGCGAAATTCAGGCACAAAATGCCGAAGATGATCATTATTGCCGAAGATGATCATTAAAGCGGGCATGATCATCTTCGATGGAGCGGCCTATCTGGCCCGATTATTTCACGTGGAATAACCGCGAAAGTGGACAAACGAGGCTACCTGCAGGGGTGGCCGCGGCGTAAAGCAGCCATCAGCACCAATGGCTACATCTACCATGCTCGGAGCTATGCGCGAGAGTGCATCCGCCCGGTCCGAATTACTTGCCCTTTGTTGACGTAATACCCCCGCTCACGCAGCAGACCCGCCCAGGAGAGAAAGAAAGAGGTAAAACATGACACAACATGACACCATAAAAAAGGGCAGTGGAAGGTGACGCCAGGCGTGAAAGGGTGACTAAAGTTGACGTTTGGAGGGCGACTCTCAAAAGGTTGCCGAAGAGCATCCGAAGGGATACCGAAGGGCATCCGAAGGGCATCCGAGGGGTTACCGGGGTGGGTTTATAAGGGGTAGGGGATTGCGTCGGTTTTAGAGCCTTATGCTGAGGCGCAGAATTGAATTCAGAAGGGGGCAGACAATGGCAAAGCTAGTACTTGGGACAAAGGCATGTCAGTGCGCCGGGTGCGGCGAGTATTTCAGCACGGTCAGCAACTTTGATAAGCATCGCATCTTCGAGAATGCCGACATGCCGGACTGGGCTACCAGGCGCTGCATGAGCGCGGACGAGATGCTTGCAAGCGGCCTGGTGCGCAACAGCGGAGGCTACTGGGGCGGGCAACCTCGAAAAGATGCACAGCTGTGGTATCAGATGGTGGGCGCGATGACACATTGACACTGAACATACCCCATGGACGCTACCATACCCCATGGAGGCTGCCACACCTCATGTAGGCTGTCACACCTAATGTAGGCTGCCACACCTCGTGGAAATAAAGCGCGGCCCTCGATTGCACTCGGACGAAGCCCGGGCCCACATCCGACCCCTAAATCAACCCAACACAAGAAACCCGCCTCGACACCAGGGGCGGTCTTTTGTTGCCCCAACGGGCATGCTATAATCGGGCATGGAAAACATCCTGTACTACGGGGATAACCTCCCCATTCTTAAGGAGCATGTAGGCACCGAGTCTGTTGACTTGGTGTATCTTTGACCCCCCCTTCAACTCGAACCGCAACTACAACGTGCTGTTCAAGGATGAGCGCGGCGCCGACTCAGAAGCGCAGATTACAGCCTTCGAGGATACCTGGCACTGGGACCACAAAGCTGAGGCGACCTATAACGAGCTGGTGACGGACGGCCCGGAGCGCGTCTCCAACATCGTGGCAGCCCTGCGCCAGTTCGTCGGTACTAATCAGATGATGGCCTACCTCGTGATGATGACGGCACGCCTGGTCGAGCTGCACCGCGTCCTCAAGCCGACCGGCTCGCTCTATCTCCACTGTGACCCCACCGCTTCGCATTATTTGAAGATTGTTCTGGACACCATATTTGACCCGCGCAATTTCCGGAGCGAGCTAATATGGAAGCGCACTGCCGCCCATAGCGATACAAGACAAGGTCGAAAAGAATACGGGCGCATACACGATTCCATTTTTTACTACACAAAGAGCCAATCATGGACTTGGAACCCTGTCTACCTCAAGTATGATGAAGCATATCTCGACTCAGCTTATCGCCATACCGAAGAAGGGACAGGCAGAAGATACCGACTAGATAACCTCACCGCCGCAAAACCAGGAGGAGACACTTTGTATGAGTGGCATGGTGTACGACCTTATACTGGGCGGTATTGGGCGTATTCAAGAGCAAAGATGGAGCAGTTCGAGAAAGATGGTCGCCTCGTGTACTCGAAGTCTGGTATACCTCAATACAAGCGCTATCTGGACGAAATGCCGGGTGTCGCTCTGCAAGACCTATGGACAGATATTACGCCAACAGCAGGCAATGAACGCCTAGGTTACCCCACGCAAAAGCCCTTAGCTCTCCTAGAGCGCATCATCGAGGCAAGCAGCAACCCCGGTGACACCGTGCTCGACCCCTTCGCGGGCTGTGGCACCACGATTGCGGCGGCTGAGAAGCTGGGCAGGCGCTGAATCGGCATCGACATCACACATCTCTCCGTCGCCCTGCTCAAGTACCGCCTCGTAGCGATGTACCCCGGTATCAAGTTCAGGGTCGTGGGCGAGCCTGAAGACCTGGCCGCGGCCCGCCAGCTTGCCAGCGAGGACCGCTACCAGTTCCAATGGTGGGCGCTCTCCCTGGTGAAGGCCAAGCCCCTCGGCGGGCAAGAGGGGAGCAAGACAGGGAAGAAAGGCAGCGACCAGGGCATAGATGGCGTGATCAACTTCATCGACGACAACACCAGTAAGCCAAAGCGCGCGCTTATACAGGTCAAGTCCGGCCACGTCAGCAGCAGCCACATCCGCGACCTGGTGGGGACGGTGCAGCGAGAGAACGCGGCTATCGGCGTGTACATCACCCTCGAGGACCCCACCCGCGACATGACTACAGAGGCCGTCAAAGCCGGCTTCTACCACTCGGAGGGCTGGGGCAAGGACTACCTCCGCATCCAGATCCTCACTGTTGCCGACCTGCTCCGGGGTGCCGAGATAAAGATGCCGCCCGCGCATGGCACGTTTAAGCAGGCCCAGCGGGAGCAGGTGCGCGGCCAGCAGACCATGTTCGGAGATCTGGACGATTAGCTAATCGCCCGCCACATTTGGAGTCGACCGGAGTGAGATTGTGAAGCAGTTTCGAGGGGTAGGCAGCATCTTGCAGGGTGGACACGAGATAGCCCGTGTTCATTACAGCCTTATAAAATCAGCAGATCCCTTCAGCTCCCTATCACGCACAACAGGTTTCATTAGACCTCTGGACGGGCAAATAGATGTTGGCATCGCTTATGGCCTTCGTTTGGCGGATGGTAGGGAAGTGGAGTTCTTTGCTCGTTACACGAACGGCATAGACTACCCACATGCCACCTACAGCGTAACCGTAAGCGGCGACCCCGAGGGTTAGCGGGGACCATTGCCAAGTTGCAGGCCTATGAGCGAGTGTTGACGCAAATGCAGCAACGTGCTCGAAACGGCAAGAAGCCACCCCTGTAAGAGGCGGCTTCGTGTATTCATATTCAGTGACGCTTAGTAGCGTCGGCTTCTGTAATACGGTTTGCGTCGGCTCCTTTTCGCTGACCGTTTTCTCGGACCGCCGCCCGTTACAAACATATCAAGCGCCAAGAGCGCACCCAGCATGAAAGATATTATCTGCCATGCTGGTATGTTAGGTATGATTTCCATGATTTCACCTCCTTTCGTTCAATTAGTCATCGAGACCACATCAAGCGGCTGGCCTCGCCTCGACGTGCGAGACGCCCCATGATGGGGCGTCTCGGCGATTCGGGTCTATTGGCATCTCGGCTCTCACGCCGATGGCTTAAGCTCATCTTTTGGCCCTTGCCCTTCGACAACTGCCGTCCCCAACAATGCAGGGCCGGGGATTCGCTCGGCGCCGGGATGCCATTCCAGATAATCTATCTCGAGGACGTCGTCTTCGCCAGGCTTGAACTCTACCCGTATTGCCTTGTCATCGCCTTTACTTGCGGCTAGTTGCCTGCGAACCTTTGCTTCATCTACCAGTAACACATCACGCATTGTTTGCCTCACACGGCCCAGTGGGATAGTTTGCCCGAACAATTCCACTGATTCATCCTGTTCTACTCGGAGGTGTTTCTTGCCTTCCTTTCCCATGTTGCTCAGGATTATCTGAACGCCTTCAGGGTAGAGTTCCGCTGCAAAATGACCCCAAATGCCCTCCCAGGCTGTCTCATTGACCACAGCACGAAGTAAGCGGATTGCGCGGTTGTTTTTGGCCCCGAACCTCCAGGAAGGAATAACAATAGGCAAGTTCACGTGCTGCTGAACCGCAAGCAAGTCCTCTAGTTCCTCGAGGAAGTCCTGCAACGACGTGTCCTTCTTGGTTGTGACTGCCAGGCTTGAGCCGAACAGCGACATCCCGGTTTCCAGGCTCACCAATTGTATTGCTTTGCCGTACTCACAGGCAACCCTTAGTCTGAGGCAGTCAACCAACTGCTTTACATTTGCAGGTGGCGCGAACGTGAGATTATAGTAAGTTTCCTTCTTCTCGACGTCCAGCGTTACAGTGACAATCAAGGGAAGGGCCTGGTGATGATTGTCCAGTATCGCCTTGACTGCGCCAATTTGGACCGGCTTCAACTCAATGTTCGTTGGGAAGGCGAACGTGGATCCGTCCTGTCTTTCAACTTCCATGCTGATTAGAAGGCGGACGGTCGATGGCTCTCCTTCAAGGACTATGTTCGGCGTGGGGATTACATCCAGGTTAAATAACTCACGCATGATCTCTGGAAATTCAACTTGCTCCACAAAAGTAGCAGGAATCTCGTATTTGCCCCCCTGAGCGCGAAACCGCTCAAGTCCAGTGAGGACTGCCCGTCCCTCATCTGTGTCAGGAAACTTGAACTGAGCGTGTTTGATCAGTGGTGCCCCGTTACCCGTGGTCGGGTGCTTCGGCAGAATGCTCAGAGATATGGAAGGCTGGACCACGTAATGTTCGCTCTCTGGTAGTGCCTGGGCCGCCTCCATCAAGTGGCCCCAAACCCCATCCACAGGGAAATATTGCGTGTACAGTTTCCACAGGCGGGATAGGTCAAAGAAGCCGATGTGGTTATCGTGCCCACTGTCGGCTAAAGCTCCCATGATCGACTCGATCGCCGTTGGGATTATTGCCCCGTTGGTAATAACCCAGCATGTGTGCACCTTGCAAGGTGCACCCGAGTCTGGATCACGGAAAGGCGTATTGAAGGCCAGGCGCACCTGATGGGCAACCGTGGAGGCTGTACCTTTGCCCGCCCCAGCACGACCATCAATGCGACCCTTCTTTACCACGAACGCATAGTTGCGTCTCTCGTCAAACTCTTCCATGCGCCACGCCACAAAATCCTTACCACGTTCAGTAGAACCATGATTCAACAAAACGCCGCGAAAGCCCATCTTGAGGAAAAGCGGCTCCAAAACGCGCCTTTGCAACTCCGTCTCACTCAATGCCGCCAGCTGCTTCTTGGTTAGTAAGCCACCTTTTGAATTCGTCGTACTCATCCTATAGTCCTCCAACATGAATTGGGTTCGATTTGCTTTTACACATATCTTGCACCAGCGTAATGCACAATTGACATGTCGGATGAAGGCCTGTATACTCCAAATGCAACAAGTGTTGCGGCCCGCTTTCCCCTAAGCAGGTCACTATATGGCGGCAACGCCTACATCCAACTTATGAGCCGGGGCTTCCCTTCCACGCGAGGCCCTGGCTCGGCCGTTACCCTTTATTATTATTCACGCGCATATACCGCAACCGCGTTTTGCACCATCCTGTGGATAAACTTTTCCACGACAAATGCGCGGAAGCCCTTCCAAAGGCGACTCCCGCTAATATTGTGTCAATGACGGGTTGATTTCCGGCTGCAGAGCGGCTAATTATGTAGTCATCCACCGCCCCAGCTCCACACAAGCCGTAGAGTACCACTCCCAAAGTGCAAAACGTGCTCGTAACAATACGGCACGTTTCTGTCTGTGTATTCTGAAACAACGTCGGCCATTTTCGGGTATAAGACCAATAGGCGCGGCGGCTGTCCGTGTACTAATATATCCGGAGTTAATAAAATGGCAAAACATGAATGTGTGATCGTTACCGTGACAATGACCGGGGCAACATCGGCGCCTCTTAATGGTGGACGCGTACCCGGTAAGCAACTCGAGACACTGTATGCAGATGGTTGGAGCTGCGTAGCTGTTTTACAGCCTGCACAGCACGGGCAACCCGAAAACAACTGGCGTGCCGTTATACTGCTTGAACGCGAGGTGCAGTAGCAAAGTAATAGCAATAGCTCGCCTCCGTATCAAGGCGAGCTATTGCTATTGCAACGATTTGTTGCGCTCACCCTAAACGGAATCGCATAAGTCGTTGCTCTAGTGAAGTTTGATTTAGATGTTATTACTTGTCCATCAAGTAAAGCGCAACTCACGAAGCAAGCCCCCGCCCCAGCTCCACTTAAGCCGCAGGATCGCCAGCAGATAAGCGACGTCCCACTTCCGATCCAGCACCCAACTATCCGATCTAGCCTTTGTAAGTCCATGGCGTTACACGCTAGTCAACCGCGAAGATTTGATGACTTTATCACAAAGGTCAAAACTGCTGTTGAAATTCGTTCTAAAAACTATTGACATGGAATTTAATCGGATATACAATCGACCTGCAATTAAGACAATAGGGAATAGACAAGAATACCGTACTGAGTCTCGATCGTTGTTTGTTCCTTATTGATGTCGTGAGCAGACTATATTCGGATTCCCCATTATGCTGTTACAGCGCAATATCTTTCCTCATGCTTTGGCACCGAATGTTCTTTGTTAAGTAGAAAGGAGTGTGCAGCAATGTCTTTTCCTCTTCCAACCCGCCCGGCTCGTCGTTCATCGCGCGCGTTAGAGGCATCTGACTCTCCTATCTCCGTGGATCCGGCTGCTTCTTCCAAGCCCGCGTACGCCACAAATATAGGGCAAATTTCTGGCCGGGGTACCGGTGTGTCTCGTTTTTTTACGCGAAAGCGCACTCGTAGGCTCATGTTCACATGGCTGAGCATTCTGGTTATCATAGGCTTCTTGGTTCAACCTTTTAGCACAGGGCGGTTCTTGCTTCCTAATCTTATCAACCCTCCGGTTGCCCTGGCGGACGGAAATGCAGACCCTCCCGCTTCTGATGTTATCTCCATACCTGAAGTTACCGACGACCATTTGCCTAGTCTTCACGTTGACATGGGCATCAATCCTCAAACGGTTTCTGTGGGCAACGTCTTTACCATTACCCTCAATGTACTTAACTCTGCGCCCGATGCAGCCACCAACCTGACGGTTACCCTGCCTCTGCCACAAGGCTCGGTCTCGTACCCCGATCCTAACTCCAACCCAGCCGGATGGACCTGGAACCAATCCGGCCTCGACGCTAACACTACCGCCACGTTCACCGCCTCCCTTCAACTCACTACCCAACCCGCAGGTAACGCGGTGGTTGCTTTCCCGCAGGCCACCGCTGCGGGCTTGGCTGTGCCGCAGGGCAGGGTGGGGGGTGCACTTGTTGTATCTACTACTCCAGTGACTTCCACAACGACGTACGCTCCAGGAACTTCAGCTACACTGCAGACCAGCGACAGCTCCATGCATCTCACTTTGCCCGCGGATACTTACACGGACAGCCTTGCTATCACCTACACAGACCATCCCCTGGTTGGCAATACCGTGCCATTATCGTCTCCAGGTGCCAAAGCCGCCTTTGGCACCTTTTATTTGAACGCAGTTGACACCGCCAGCGCTCCCACTGCTGTTCACCAGCTCAACGACTCATCGACTATTACCTTCACCTATACCCTCCAGCAACTACAAGCCCTGGGCATCTCGGAGGACGACCTTACTCTGTTCTTCTACGACGAAGACAACCCAGACGGACCTACCTGGGAGCCTATCACAACAAATGTAGACACGCCAGCCCACACGGCTACCGCTCAGATCAACCATTTTAGCGGCTATGCTTTTGCAGATGGCTCATCCCCCTCAGAGGCGTATATACCATCGGTACAGGGCTGGCAAGTGGGGCTGTATACGGGCAGCGTAAACTACCAGTATCCAATAGATGTTCCTGCAGGACCTGGAGGTATCAAGCCCCAAATACAGATGAGTTACAGCGGCTCCGCCAGCGATGGCAATGGTGGCACGCGCCCCAATCAACAGAGCGGTTGGGTAGGCAGCGGCTGGAGCCTCGATACGGGCTATGTAGCCTTGAATAGGCTGGCGACTGATAACGGAGCGTCCAGGTACTACACAGTCGTATTCAACGGCCAATCATACGACGTGGTGCGGGGCGACCCTGTTGTGCAGCATCCCTCAATGAGCAAACCGACCGACTGGACATGGCATACAACCGATGAGTCGTTTATCAAAGTTCAGCCAGTCTTGCTGGGTGACTCCACTGGCAATCCGTGGGCTAACCCTCAGGTCATGGGCCGAGGCGGCTTCATCTACGGCGGTACGGGTAGCCCAGCCCCTCGCTATGGATGGCAAATATGGAGCAAAGATGGAACCCGGTACGATTTTTCCGAGGACGCCTGGCAGGGCCTTCAGGATTGCGCCGGCAGTAACACAGCGTTCCTGGAGGCGTACAAGTGGTATCTATCAAAGGTGACGGACACCCACTCCAACTACATCACCTATAACTATGGCCGATCTTCCGAAATAGGTATTGCTTCTTGCGATGGGAGTACCGGCGGCACTATAGACTACTCGGTGTGGCCGACTTCTATCACCTGGGGTGCTAACTCCCAGTATCCCGTAAACAACCCTGCACCCGACCGCTACAAAGTGGAGTTCGTGTCGGTAGACCGACCTATAGACGCCGACTTTGACCGAGTAAGCGGCCAGATTGGCCAGCCTCCGCACGAGACGAAGAAGCTGAAGTTCATCAAGCTTTGGACCAACACCAGTACTACGGGCACAGCCGACTGGCACTTGATGAGCGAGTACCGGATGTGTTACGCAGGCTCCCCAGCACCTTGCCCCTCGAACTCCAACTATGTCCTATCCGATCATTCCAACAGTATCGACAACATCACCTGGACCGCGGATAACCCACCTTCCTACAAGATCACCCTAACCAGCATTCAGAGGTTCGGTAGCGACGCTACCTCAGCCCTGCCTCCCACGAGCTTTGCTTATGGAAGGCACGAACAAGGTTTTCCCGCAAACGATCGAGGCACCGCCTACTACCCAAGGGGGGACTGGAATCGGCTCACGGTTGCAGACAACGGGCAAGGCGGTACTGTAACATTCGCTTATGAAAACATCGGCCAGGTCACAAGCAACACAGCCTTCAGGAACTACCGGAGAGTGACCAGCAAGACGGTCACCGACGGCATTACCGGTACTGGGCTGCATACTTTTACGTGGACATATTCCTACCTGAACCCCGCCCTAAACCGATTGGGCACGGTGATGAACCCCGCATGGGGACCCAACTACTGGCCGAACTCAGCTGCAGTATATCTAGCTACAGAGTTGAACACTCAGCAGCACCAACAGGCCGCGAACATTGGGAAGCTTGTTCACCAGCCAGCCCGAGAGTTTCGTGGGCACAGCGAAGTCATAGAGACTGACCCCAATCTCAATGTTACGGAACATTATTTCTACCAGGGGGACGTAGGCTGCCAACCCTCGGCTCACGACACTACCCTCCAGGCAATCGAGGCCGACACTTGCTTCGAGCTGATGAGCGACCGGGAGATGCTGAAGGGCAAAGAGTGGCTAACTGTAACACATGACGGCAACTATACGGGCACCTCGCACAGACTTTCACAGACCCAACACACTTATGCTGTAGCTTTCACCGCTTATACGGGTGGAGGAGGGATCGACGATACCCTTACCGGCCTGTGGCGTGCATTTACTTATGAGAGCGAAACGGACAATGCTGCTATTGACAATACCAGCACACCCATCACCCAAACTACTACCTATACGTATGATCCGTCGCCCGATGCTGGGCATTACGGCAACTTGCTGAGCACACAGGAGAGCGATGCCAGCGGGATCCAGCGCATTACCTATGAAAGCTACGCTCAACCATATACCAGCGGCAACTCATATATCGTGGACCGCAGATGGGCCGAAGACATCAAGGATGGAGCGGGTAACTGGCTTGCCCGCACGGTATATGGCTACGATGGCTACAGTCCCAACGTCGCGTTCGCGTCCACGGGCAATCTTACGTTGGTGCGCAAGTTCTACAACATCCCCACTACCTCTGGCCAACGCCAGAGCAATCTACCAGACCCGGCTTATGGCACCGATACTACCTACGGGTACGATGACTATGGCAACCAGACCACAGTCACCACTTATTCAGGTTACAACACTACCACAGGCATGAATGGTACCCCCGGCTGGGGCACCATTGGAGGTGGGAGCACAGCTAGAACCACCACCGTAACTTACGATCCTTCCCAGACCAACCCACCCCGCAGCAACGAGCCTGCCTATCATTCATTCTCGCTGGAGGTCGATCCTGCCAGTGTGAACGGCGTCACATTACAGCAATCAGCCACCTACAGTTACACCATGGGCGTGATGATGAGCATTACCGGGCCTAACGGTAGTGGCACTACCCAATATGCCGACTATGACAAGTTCGGAAGGATGGTTGAGGAATGGAAACCGGGGGACAGCGCTGCGCTGCCTACCGTACGGGCGGTCTATCTCAACTATGTGCCCGGTGGGTCGCGGCCCTTCGAGTATATTGAGGTGCTGCAGGAGAGGCCGACTGCCGGAGTTAACAGGGACATCATGAAGATGTATGACGGACTAGGGAGGGAGATACAGGACAAGTCCGAGAGCGTTGACCCCGGGACCAACCAGGGGCAGAGTATTGTTGTAGACAAGCAATATGATGGTACGGGTAACCCGATCTACCAGTCCCAACCTCGTTCGGTAGACCAGAACATTAACAATGGCTTCTGGTACTTCGTGCCCGTGCCTAACAGCGGTATAAATTGGACCCACACCACGCACGACGGCTTGAATAGACCGCTCGTCACTACCACCCCGGATAATCACACCACACAGATGAGCTACACCCTGACCAACGGTCTGCGCTCGGTGGTGACTATTGACGCCTCCAGCCACAAGACCGAGCAGCAAAGCGACCTGTTCGGCAGATTGAAAAACGTGATTGACTACACGGGCAGCGGTTCATATAACACTTACTCCACCACCGCCTACCAGTACAACCCTCTCGA
>JBBRDO010000047.1:0-33682 GCA_038203825.1 Chloroflexia bacterium
ACGAGAGGCGTTTGGAACCTCACACGCCGTGTAGAGCCGAGCGTTCTGTCCGCTGTGAGTCGTGCGTAGCCCTACAGAATTGCTGAGCAGGGCATACCAAGCACTTTCTTGCAAAGCTTCACCTAAAGTGACGATGAACCGACTTCATGGGGTCATTATAGGATGGGTCACCTCCCATAAGCGCTCCCAGAGAGTGGATACGGAGGAGTCGTAGTAGTTGTAGCAAGGATAAGCAAGAGCGACAGGTAGCCTGAGAGTGTGAAATCCTTAACTTGACGCGGATGCGGTAGTACCCAACATTCGTCGTACCAACATAAATAGGGCTCTGACAACGTCTGGGATGCCTCCAAACGAAGTGGACCAGAGTTTTGCTCTGATTCACAATATGGAGGAAGACCTGAATGATGCCTAACAAGTCGTAATCACCCAGGCTGAGCCGGCTACCAACGATGTCCCAAGACGCGACCAGTGTTGCATGCCCTGGATGATTGTGGTATACTTGTATTGTATCCACAAGGAAGTGCCCCACAAATGTGGGGGTGGACCTATATACGGGAATAACCACTCTTATAGTCTTAGGATTGTAAAGGTGAATGGATCAGTGGATACCCGGGAGTGCCTGTTGCTTATGCAGCAGGTGCTCTTTGGTTTAAGAACTATTTAGCAATTTGGGATAAGCCAGTTAGCTGCCCAGATGCGTTATCCCTGTAGAATTGGGATAAGCCAGTTAGCTGCCCAGATGCGTTATCCCTGTAGAAGATGAAGCAAAGGAGCAACCGGGAGGGTTGCTCCTTTGCTTCATTGGAGCTTAGATGTGAACAGCCGTTGATGAGTTTGTTCGCTCCCAAGCCGTCCTGCTAGTTATCACGTAGCAACCACCGTCCGCTATGAATACCTAGGGAAGCCACCAAACGGCGCGCTGCTGAGATTCTTCATATTCCGCTGCCGCCTCAGATAAGGGAGTAGAGCACTTTCCTGCTGCCGTCATCTGCTCTACTTCTTTTGTCTTCAGACTCCTAACAGATAATTGGGGTGGGAACAGTGCTAATGAGCTTGTCTACTTTTATTTTGTGTTGCTGAGCGGGATATGTATGTTACCGTAACCTACAGTTTCAAGGGTACGAGTCTTTCTTATGTGCATTTTTCTGACGTATGCTCACGCATGGTTTCCCCTGCAAGTTCGAGCAGAGTGAGGCCCCGGACAGCAGCAATTACATGGGTGGAGTCTGAGCGTTGCTTGTGTTTACCTTTGAGCAGTCCCAGGACGGCGCACTGCTCCAAGAGCTTGTCGAGAAGGAGGAGCTCTTTCCCCTTTGCCACCAATCGCTGCCGAAACTCGCTGAGAACTGAGTAATGGAAGCCTGGGTCGGTCAGTTCCAGGCCCAAAGCATACTTCCAGTCGATGCGCCCTCGTACAGCATCAGCAGCCTGTCGATCAGGCAGGTCTTCGGCAAATTGGAGGATAGTAACCAACGCAAGCCGAGCAGGACTTTCAGCCGGCTGTCCAATAGCTGGATACAGGTCAGCAAAATCGGTGTCTTCAAAGATAGGGCCTAGTTCCTCACGCAAGGTCATCGCCAAGCTGCCGTTGGGAAAAGCGGTTTTGGCTACCTGTTGGGTCAACCAGGGGATCTGCATGGTATCTTGCGGCTGTAGCATCTTCTAAACCTCCTATCCTGTATTTCCTGAATTCGCTCTGCTAACTGATAACAGCACGATAGGTGCCCATGCGCCGCGCTACGAATGACGACTTCGCCAACAGTATCACAATGTTACACTAACATCCCTTCGCACCACTAATGGACTGGAACGCATCAACCAGGAGATACGCCGGCGAACCAGAGTGGTGGGGATCTTCCCCAACGAAGCGAGTTGCTTACGATTGGTGACAGCAGTGCTCATGGAGATGAGCGACGAATGGGAGACAGGCCGAGCTTACATGACTTTTGACTACTGATAAATCGATTTAGAGGTACACCCTGACCAATTTACAGAAATGGGGTTGCACAATCAGCGCGCTTCAAATGGCGGCGCTATCATACCTGCTGAGGCGAAGCGGGGACACAGAAATATAGACAAAACAGAACATCCAGCCTGCCCTTTGGAATAAGAACTACACTGGTTTTATGGACGAGCACATATACATCTGTGGGTAGATAAGACTGGGCGGAAAACCACTCGTAAAAGTGCCCTATATGTGCCTGTCAGCTTGCTGCGATATTTGAACAAAAGCAAATCCAATCGTAGAGCCTAATACTTAACCAAACGTAGCACCATACAGACAGGCCAGTAGACCCCAAATTCACACCACCATTTTCGAGCATTTTTGTATGTAGTTTAGACGGATGGACTGAGCTATTTCGTCGATAGCAAAACCACCTCTACTATCGTCTTGTGGTCCGTTCAATCGAGGGAAGCGCCAATCAATGCAGACCAGGTCAGGGCCGTCGGGATCGACGATTGGAGTTGGCGACGTGGGCAAACTTATGGCACTACCATTGTGGATTTGGAGAGGCGCAGAGTGCTCGATCTGCTGCCGGATAGAAGTGCTGAATCGATCAGCACCTGGTTAGCTGCCCACTCACGTATCGAGATCGTAAGTCGGGACAGAGGCGCTAACTACGTTGACGGGGCTACGAAAGGAACGCCACAAGCTATCCAGGTTCTTGTACAGGTGCCACCTGTACAAGAACCTAGGAGATGCCGTTGTCGTTCCTAGTACGCGCCCGAGTTCGTGTTCCAGAGCAAGTCCACTCCCAATATGCTGACTCACAGTGCGACGGGGCGTGGGTGGTGGAGAGTGTGCTGCCGGCATCCTCGCCCGATCTCCAGCCCTTCAGCCGACCGAACGCATGTGTTGCGCAACTTCATCAACCTGGACGTTTATCCTCTTCCCTTGTTGTCCGGCATAAAGCTGCTCCTAAAGCGGTATCATCGATTGTTACATAAATGGCCCTTTCTTGGTGACAAAAGAGCCGTTTGTGTAACAAGATGGTGACTACCTGTACGCGATAATATAAATAGGCCCTTGACGTTAGCAGCGGAAAGGCGAGCGAATAATATCAACCAGCAATATTTACAAAGTGTATATGAGGAGCTCACAAAATTATGGACACAAACATAACTCGAGATAACAGAGATAAAAGAGATAAAAATGAGACCAGCGATAATCAAAGTCTTGGCTCTAATGACAGCCAGGCAACGGTCGGTGGAGAGCAGGGAGATACTGGAGAGAGCGGTATCTCCGGCATGCTTAGCAGAGCCGTGCAGGCGATTGCTAGCCGGTGTGACGGAGCATCTGAGCGGGACGGCAAGGGATTTAACTTGCTGGACGCGCCGCTCGGGAACAGTCTGGCACTCCTGTCTCCTGAGCAGTGGACGCCGCGGCAATCCGCCGCTGCCTACAAAATGCTGCGTAAATACAGGTCACAGCTCGCGGCAGCTGGTATCCGGTATGAAGATATACCGGCACCTCTACTGCAGGTCGCGCCTAAGGCGCCCCCGCTACCACCTGTTACCTTTTATCCGGATGGGGCCGAAATGATTGAGCTGTCATTAGCCTATAATCTTGAGATGGTGACTTGCCTTAAAGCGTCCGTGCCCCAATCGGCGCGCTGGTTTGACCCTATCGCCAAACGCTGGCGGATATATCTAGACATGGCCTCAATTGAGGGACTGACCCGCTTTGCCGATGAGTTCGGCGTCATACTGCCTGAGCAAATCCTGAGCCTCATGGTGAACAGGCTCACAGAGTACACGGCAGCACTCGCTGCACGGGCAGAGAAGCCACCCGTTACCGATAAAGGCAGCAAACGGAGTAAACGCGGTACGGCGACAGGGGCTGCACGCAGGCAGCACGGGATCGAGATCGCATCGAAATTAATTGGCGATGTAACAGGCACTGATATTATGTGAAAGCTGCGTGTGCTGGACATCAGTTGAATACCTCCTGGAGCCAGGATATTGCTCACTATTGTTGCTCGCCCATAAAGGCTAAAGAACTATCTGCAGCGCATAGTAAATGTGTTTCACGTTCCTTAGCCAACCGCGTGCGGTTTCGAGATCCAAACTCCTAGTTAGCTGTGGTATTTCACTAAAAGCGTTATCAGCTTGAGCTGCCGCACTATATTTACCCGTTGCCTTTTTCTTGGCGGAATAGGCGATATGTCACCTAAATCAAAAAAGGTAATATATACCACTAATGAGCGCGAATATATTACTCCGAATATATCACCCTGGTGCCTCTACCATTATACAGGGCGGCGTAGAATTGGCTCTTCCCACTTTTTGGTGAAGTCAGTTGATTAGGACGCCATTGTATTGCAGCATTCGTTGGCGTAGTAGAGCAAACCCGGCGCGCCCATACATCATCCGTTTCACTGTCTTGAGCTTGTTTACGTGTCCTTCTGTTTGACCCTGGCTCCAGGGAAGAAGGATCGCCGCTTTCACAGCATCATAGTCACGGTATATCCCCAGCGCAAAGCTCCTCATCTCAGTGATACCACTCCTTTGTGCTTGTTCCAGCCAGCAGTCCAGCATCATGTGTTGCTTGTTACGCACCATGATATGGAAGCTTTGGAGTAGAGCATGGACCAGTTGCACGTCCGTTGAACTCTCCAGCAAGCGCTTTAGCCTGGCTTGTTGCTCGTCGTCTAGAGGCTGTTATGAACATCCACAACCCTGGGGATTGAGGAAGAGGGCGAGTTGAACGAAACGAGCAGCCATCAGAATAGCGAAAGCCACAAAATGCAATCCTGCCAGCGTTTCAGGCAGCCGCTCGTAGTCGCGTGCCAACCTGCGGAACCGTGTAGCCCAGGCGAAACTGCACTCGACCACCCACCGTCTCGGCAACAACACGAACCCACGCTTTGCATCAGGCAACTTGACTACCTCCAAATGGATCCCTTCTCCTTGGGCAGCTTCCTCGGCTTTCTCGCCAGTGTAGCCAGCATCTACATACGCTACCTGCACGTTGTGCCCTGTTACTTCTTGTACCTGCCTGGCAAGTTTCTCAACTTGTGCTCTGTCCCCTTCGTTAGCAGGAGTTACATGCAACGCCAACAAATGTCCAAGTGTGTCTACCGCCACATGTACTTTGCTCCCCTTTTTACGCTTGGCTCCATCGTAGCCCGCTCGTGCTCCACTCTCAGGAGAGGATTGCATGGTTCGGCTGTCCAGGATAACAGCAGTAGGCTCAGCGTTACGACCTTGTGCCATTCGGAGTATCTCTCGCAAGTCATGTACTATGTGCTGAAATACTTCGGCTTTGAGCCATCGTTGGGTCTGCTGGTACACAACAGCCCAGGGAGGCAGGTCGTTGGGTAGCCAGCGCCAGGGAGCAGCGCTGCGGGCTATGTATCTCAATCCGTTGTACACTTCCCTCATATCGTACACTCGTTGTGGGGCATCTTCCGTTATCAGCGTCAGGTAAGGAGCAACGAATGCCCACTCTTCGTCACTCACATCGCTTGGGTATCCTTTTCTGTCCATACCCTTATTCTATCAATTTTACCCACTAGAGTTCATAACAGCCTCTAGTGTAGGATCAAGGCAGAGACTTTGTGAGAGAGAACTGGTAAAATAAGGTATGAAACAACCAATGTTCGTACATACACTCAGCCACGATGAACGTGCTCTCTTAGTTGATGCTCTTCGCTCCAAAGATGCCTTTGCACTCCGACGTGCTCAGGTGCTGCTCGCCTCCTCCAATGGTCAGAAGGCTAGCCAGATTGCTGCTACCTATGGCTGCTCTGGCCAGGCGGTGCGTAACATCATCCGCGACTATGAAGCTCGTGCTCAAGGCGCTCTCACACCACTTTCCAAAGCTCGTAAAGACCAGCAGCCAATCTTCGACCAGCATAAACTGGAAGCGCTACAAGCTTTACTGCATCGTAGCCCTCGTGATTTCAATAAGGAAACAGGATTGTGGAGTTTGCACCTTGCTGCTGTTATAGCTTATGAGCAGCATCTGACACCCTATGTGGTCAGTATCGAGACCATTCGCAACGCTCTAAAGAGGCTGAATGTCGGCTGGCAGCGGGCTAAATATTGGATCACGAGCCCTGACCCTGATTATGAGCATAAAAAAAACGATTGCAGCGGCTGATAGAGATAGCTGGGCAGAGAAGGTGGGTAGTAGGCTACCAGGACGAAACATGGTGGAGCCGACTAAAGCAGCCCAACTTGCATAGCTGGGCAGAAGAAGGGGAAGTGCTGCGCTTGCTTGAAAAGGAGCGGGACAAGAAAGAGGCGGATCCAATAGCACTTTGCTGCTATGGCATGTTACGAGGGGACAACGGGAAGATGATGGTGCGCTTCGTAGAGGGAAGGCCGGTGAGCCAGGTAACAGTAGACTATCTGGAATGGGTATGCGAATGTCTGGCAAAGGAAGGCAAGAAGATGTTGCTGCTGATCTGGGATAACGCAAGTTGGCACGTGAGCAAGGCGGTGCGAGCATGGCTGCGCTCGCACAACAAAGCAGCACGGCTAGCACAACAAAAGGGAGAGGCCGCAGTAAGGATAATGCCTTTCTATTTGCCGGTAAAGAGTCCGTGGTTGAACCCCATAGAGCCGAAGTGGATGCATGGCAAGAAGGCAATAGTGGAGCCGAGACGCCGATTGAGCGCTGAAGAAGTACGCTCCCGAGTTTACGGCTATTTTCGCTGTAAGCCACTTGAGCCCCTCATTCAAAAGCATCTGCCTTGAAGCTACACTAGGTAATCTCGGCACGGGCTATCTTGGCAAGCAGAAAAGTTGTTCTGGCACATGCAACTGGCAATGCGAACCTTATCGTGACCATCGTTGTGTGATATAGTAAAATAACAGAATACCTATTGCATTCGGGACACAGTCGATGTATAATGCAGCTACCGGGCTACTATCACTCTAGACCAGGCGATCTGCGGTTAACATCCTGCACTTGGCCGCAGCGCAAGGGGAGGGTCGTCATGGGTGCCGTTGCTTATGACCTACTGAGACGTAGGCTGCTCGCTATCCTCAGCGTCTGTTTGACCTTGCCTATCGTACTGGCTGGCGGTGTGGGCAAAGCTGCCCCTACCGGCCAGACACCCACTCCCAGCCCCACCCCTGCTCTAGGCAAGTCCATCCTGCTCACCGATCCTGTGCCCAACCCCCAGCAGGACAGGGTGACATATTTCTCCGAGACCGGCCACACGCTGCGAGGCAAGTTCCTCGATTACTGGCAGCAAAACGGCGGCCTCTCCCAGTTCGGCTACCCACTGACCGAGGAGTTCTTCGAGCCTGACGGCCTTGACAGCGCACTGGTGCAAGTGCAGTACTTCGAGCGCAACCGCTTCGAGTTGCACCCAGAGAACCAACCTCCCAACGACGTACTGTTGGGCAGGCTGGGGATAGAGTTCCACCCCCAGGATCCTTCTGCTGACAGGGATGCTGCTCCCGCCTTGTATTTCCCGCAGACAGGCCACAACCTGTCAGGAGTGTTCCTAGATTACTGGCAGGCGCATGGTGGGCTGGCGGTAAACGGCTATCCCATCACAGAACCAGCAATGGAAGCAAGCACAGATGGGAAGGAGTACCTGACCCAGTGGTTTGAGCGCGCTAGGTTCGAGGAACACCCAGAGAACGCCGGCACGCCATATGAAGTGCTGCTTGGGCAGTTGGGGAGGCAGTTGTCCGAGGAGAGAGGCTATCCGTACGGGTGGTATCCCCACTTTGGGAGGGCGGTCGATTATTCATGGGTGGCTGGGTATCTTGAATTGTATGATGCTGGGCCTGGTTTCTTTACAACACTGGGATGCTCCATATTCCGATATGGTGAAGCCGACCTCAAAGTGCAACTCACCGAATTCGTGGATATTCCATATCGCTCTGGAGGATACCAATATACGTTTCCCAAAAACAATCAGGGCAAAGATCTGCGGGTCGTTTATGGTAGATTGGCGACAAAAGATGATCAGATAATTTATGGATGCCCTGCTGATGCAGCACCTAATTACTTTGTCACCTCCATACAGGAGAACCCACTACAACGATAGCCTGGCTCAAGATTGAGGCCGTCTTCATGCGAAGGTGTTATTCATCGTAAGACAAAGGGGAGGAAACCAATGGAGAGACATAATTGGCGATTAATGAGTGTGTGTTTAGGCGCGCTAATTCTCTGTTTGGCTCTGCTTCTACCCTCCGATGGCTCTTTGGGCGCGGGAGCAACCGCAGCGAAGCAGGCTTTACCAGCCTCTAACATAAGTTGGGGACAGCCTGTGAACACGTCCAATACCACTGGTGCTGACGGCGCTAATGAGCCTTCTGCCGCCATGCACCCCACGAACCCGCTCCTAGCTTTATCAGGTGGCAATACTACCATGGCAGCAACTCAGGCTGAACGAAGTGGGAACGGGGGTAATTCCTGGTCTAATAGCGGCCTGTTCTTATGCCCTAATCCCGCGGACGAAAATCAAGATGGCGTAATGACTTGGTTGGCTGGCAATGTGAACAATGGTCATTCAGCTTTGTTCTCCTATATATGCAAAACCCCAAGACTCGCCTTGCATATCAGCAAATCTACAAATGACGGTGCAAATTGGACTGCCCTAACAAACAGCCAGATAGATAATGGCAACTGTATGTCCCAAACGCCTTGCGGTCATGATCGAGAGTACCTTTGGACCGACCACAATTCATCCAGCCCTTACTACGGGCGCACATACCTTACAGAGGTCGAGTATTCGACAGAGTCATCATCATTCTCGCCCTGGCCATCGTCAGGTGCTATTACCCAGCCATCCGACTGTACGTTTCCTAATTTCTTGGCTGTAGGGTTGCGATATACTGTTAATGAGGGTGACAACTGGAGCACCTTTTTGTCCACTGGGTACGATGCCGAGGCTAAGAACCAGACCTATTACAACGAGTTTCCAGCATTGGCCATTCAACCTAATGGGAATGTCGTCGAGGTCTGGCGGCGGGGAATATACGGAACTTGTATCAACAATACCAACGGCTCGAACATAATGTGGGCACGCTCAGCAAATGGTGGAGCAAGTTTTGCCATTACAGGTACGGTCGCGCATATCGATTATAATTACGCCATCTCATTTGGCGCTACCTCACCTGGCGGCTTTCGGTGGAGTGATGCACCAAATATAGCTGCCGACCCTGTAGACGCAACATTATACGCGGTTTGGGCGCAGTATCGAGTAGCAAATCAGCCCAATTCTGCCGCTATTTATCTCTCGAAAAGCACCAACAACGGCGACACCTGGTCTACGCCTATGATACCATATGTACCTGCCTCCGGTCGGTATCAATATTTCCCCTGGGTGCAAGTTTCTGGAGATCATGTTGTCCACCTTACTTTCAGTGGCAGTGTCAGTAATGACCATTCGGTTGCCCACTTCTATACACAATCAACCGACAGCGGCGCAACCTGGGCTGCTCCAGTCCCGTTGAACAATGGCGAATACTCCACTCTCCTACTTAATCCGCCTATGCTTGGCGACTACGAATCGACCAGCATAGGCGGATACAATGGTACCACTGGTACGATACTGACCACCTGGACAAGCAGCATGACTGGGGGCTACGAGAACCGATGGGCGCGGGTGGGAACATTCCCAATGGCGGGTACCCCTGTACCCACACCCACAGCCACACCTGGTACGTGTCCCCCAGGCCCAGATTACTCTTTTACTTCATCCACAAGCAGCATCGTGCCTGGCTCGACCTTGGTTTCAGGCTCGCAATGCGATAACTGTGTAGCCCCTATTACGCTCCCATTTCCATTCACACTCTATGGCTCGAGCGGAGTACCGGCTGGCCCACAGGGTCCGCAGTCGTTTACAAGTGCCTGGGTTAGCTCGAACGGCAACTTACAGTTCGAAACCCAGTTGACAAATGCCCATAGTCTCGGTTATGACTGCCCAGTTCCAATCTCGAATTTCGGACAGACGATATTCGCATACTGGGGCGACCTTCGCACTGATCAGCCACAGTTTGGCGTCTTCACCTCCACTTCAGGCACTGCCCCCAATCGCATATTCAATATCGAGTGGCGTGCTTGTCAGAAAGATGACAATACTGGCGGCTGCACTGCCTCTGCCAACTTTGAAATCCGCTTATATGAAGGCCAGAGCAAGTTCGATTTGTTCTATAACGCTCTTACTATCAACAAGGATGACCCTAATAATCCTAATGGTACTAACGGCGTCAGTACCAATCCTAACGTTGGGTATAAAGAGGAGGTAGTCGTAGGAGTGCAGCAGAACACTTCCCACTACACACCCTTCGCTTGTGACACCCCAGGCGCACCCTTGTATAGCGGCACTCTGCTTACTTTCACACGTCAGCCTTACTGCGCACCCCCAACGAACACGCCCGTCCCCACAAACACACCTACCCGCACACCCACTCCCACCTTCACACCGACCGCCTGCCCACCCACACCAACACCCGACAACGGTTGTTCGGTGCAGTTCACCGATGTGCCTCCTGGCTCTACCTTCTATCCCTATGTGCATTGCCTAGCCTGCCTGAATCCACCTAGGCCACCTATAGTAGACGGGTATCCATGTGGAGGGCCAGGTGAGCCTTGTACCTGTTCCAACTGGCCCTACTACCGTCCCGGCAACGATGTTTGGCGAGGGCAACTATCCAAGATAGTGGTCTTGGCTCGGCTCCTGAGCATCAATTCAAACGGACAACTCTATCAGGATGTCCCGCCTGGTTCTACCTATTATGATTATGTGAACACTCTCACCAACCACAATCCGCAGGTGGTAAACGGCTATGATTGTGGTGGGCAAGACGAGCCATGCGTGCCTCCCAACAACCTGCCCTACTTCAGGCTCAACAATCCGGCTACAAGAGGGCAAACGGCCAAAATAGTCTTGCTTGCCTGTGATGATTGTCCACAGGCTTCGCGACACTTCCAGGACGTAGCTTACGGCTCAACCTTTTACACCTGGGTGGAGAGGCTGGCGCAGCAAGGAGCGGTAAGCGGGTATGCGTGCGGAGGCATAGACGAGCCGTGCGTGCCCCCCGGTAATCTGCCCTACTATCGGCCTAACAACGTCACATCGAGAGGGCAGGCTGCCCAGATCATCAAGATATCTGTCTACCCAAGTTGCCCTTATATGCGATCCCTCCCAGGCGTACCAGGCTCGCTACCACAGGCAAGCGTGACCGCCCAACAGACGGCTACGGTCCCGCCACCTACCCTAAGCGTCACACCTGCCGGGACGTCCACCGTTGTGACGGGGACAGGGACGCCAACCACGCCCACAGTGCCAACGGGTAGCCCCACACCTCAAGAGACCGTGATAGTACCATCCCCGTGGCCCACTGTGCCACTACCCATACCGACAGGCTATATACCTCCTCCTGTTCCCACAGTGCCATGACCGTAATTCCGGCAAAGTAACAAAGCACGTCAGAACACAAGAACACGGAAGCCGAAGCAAGAGGGTTTCGGCTTCCGTGCCCTGTTCGTAGACCTTTCTAATTAGTGCCCAAAAGAGATCAAATGTTCAAGTTAGAAGAATGCATCGCTCGCAACGCCCGAGTACTTCTAATAGGGAGCTGGATCCAATCTAATCAGGCAACTTGCACCGTCGTCGATGGAATCTGTAACCTTATGTCTGTGCCTTCAACAGGGCCCGATATGACGCTTAAGTCTCCACCAACCAATTCAGCACGCTCTATTATGTTGACAAGGCCATGGTGCCCCTCAGAAAGCAACTCCCTAGCCGGACGAAGTTCAAAGCCCATACCATTGTCAACCACTTCTAGCACGAGCGCGCCGTTGGTATCAAACGAGAGACTACAGTGAATATATGTCGGATTCGCGTGGACCAAGGCGTTGGAGATGGCCTCCTCCAGGACGTGCTTGCATGCTATCTTCGTGTCGTCGCGCATCTCCGGCGGCTCGGTTCCGGAGATCGTAAGCGTAATGAGTACATTCGGGCCTTGAGCTTGCAGGTGACGGACGCTGGTACTCAACGTCGAGGATAGTGGATCGTCCAGGTAGGTCGGGTGCAAGTCATCGCATATGTCACGGATGCTCCGGGAGGTGGTTCTGACCTGGATTAGAGTAGCTTCAATTGTAGGGGTGCTTTCCTGTGTCAAGGGCGGCATAGATGTGGCTCTTCCCAGTTTCTGGTGAAGGACGGATCGGCTTTTCGCAGCTAATTTGGTAGACTTCTCTCACTAGTGTATGGGGGGTTGCCGCCGAGATGCCGAAAACGCCGGTTTCGATACTGCTGCCATTGCCGTCGGGGATGAAGATTACAGCAATTTGCGAAGGCCCCGATGGCGTGCTCGTTCATGTTAGTTCCACCCGCCGCTGGGCACGATGTCCACCTTGTTCGAAGCCTACCAGCCACGTTCATAGTCGCTACTCCCGCAGCCCAGCTGATTTGCCGTGTGTTGGCCGCCCTATCAGATTGATATTGAGCGTGCGCAGGTTCTTCTGCAGGGTTCGTAGCTGTCCGCGCAAGGTCTTCGCTGAGCGGCTACCAGAACTGCTTGAACCATCTTCTCGCCTTACTACACGTCTCAGAACTGCCTTACAGGAAGTGGGGCTTGTGTGCGGCGGTAAGCGCGGAGAACGGCTCGCAACGTCGTTGGGCATGGGGACCTCTGACAGCACCCTCCTGTGGTCTGTGCAGTTAATGCACACTCCCACGGTCGATACAAATCAGGTTCGGGTGGTTGGGATTGACGATTGGAGTTGGCGACGTGGTCGGCGCTACGGCACCATCATCGTGGATCTGGAGAGGCAGCAAGTGCTTGATCTGCTACCTGATAGAAGCGTGGAGTCGGTACGTGCTTGGTTGGCCGCTCACCCGCAGATCGAAGTAGTCAGTCTAGATAGAGGTGCCAATTACGTTGACGGAGCAACCCAAGGAGCTCCACAAGCTGTTCAGGTTGCAGATCGGTGGCATCTGTACGCAAACTTGGGAGAAACCGTTGAAAGATTTCTTGTCCGATCTCATATTCGTGTTCCGAAGGCTGCTCCTAAGCCTCAGGATGAGGCTACTTCATGTGCCGACCTTGCGAATCCTACGAACCCTACGAACCTGTCTGTTCAGCTATCAGTCTCATCAGTAGAACGACGCCTCATACAGCATTCTCAAGCTCGACTGGTTCTCAAATGGGAGTTGCATCAGCAAATACACTTCCTCCGCTCTCAAGGGCTAAGCTTGCATCAGATTACCCAGGACACCGGTCTCGCGCGCAATACGGTGCGTAAATATGCTCGGCAGCCAGTCCCTCCCTCTCCGCCTGAGCCGACACCGAAACCTAAGCGCAACAGTGTGCTTGACCCATATGAAGGGTATGTGCGGAGGCGATGGAAGGAAGGGTGCCGCAACTCTGCTCTCTTATTCAGAGAGATAAGTGAGCAGGGATACCCTGGAGGCAAGACCACAGTGAAAGACTACGTCAGTTATCTTCGGCGATATCCTTCCGAGGCCGATGTGCCCCACTCGCGCAAGAATCGTGCAGCCTCAGCATCTCCTCGAGAACTGCGCTGGCTGTTGGCTCGCCAAAAGGAAGACCTGGATGAAGAGCAAAAAGCCAAGCTGCAATGGTTGCTGGAAACCTCAACAGAGGTAGAACGGGTGCACGCACTGCTCCAGAACTTCCACGTAATGATGAAGCAAAAGCGGGTGGAGATGTTGGACTGCTGGTTAGAGGAGGTGGAGAGGAGTGGCATTACAGAAATGAGAAGTTTCGCTTATGGCGTTCGACGTGATTACAGTGCGGTGAAAGCGGCAATCGTCCTTCCTTGGAGTCAGGGCCAGACTGAGGGACAGGTGAACAAGCTAAAGACCCTGAAGCGCGCTATGTACGGGCGAGCAGGCTTCGCTTTGCTACGCCATCGGCTGCTCTCCACTGGCGGGACGGTCAGTTGATTTCACCAGAAACTGGGAAGAGCCAGATCTAAGCCGCCCTTGACACCATTATGGCCAGGCGAATATTTATGCCATTTTATGCCTGACTCGTGCCTGTATATAACAAGTTTTACAAATTATATTCCACCTAATTCCAAGTAACAGGACGGTGACGTACCGTATGACATACTTATTAGGCAATCGATAATTCGGCTAAACAGTCGCAACCGCAAACCTGGTAAAGAACACTAAATTAAATGAGCTAAGTAATGCGTGACAGGACGGTGACGGTGACGAGTTATCATTGTTTCATAAGTGCGCTGGGGAAACAAGAAGTCTGTAACCGTACAGACCGGCAAGATACCAGGAGCACCGGCCGACACAAGTGTAGGACGGGTAACTGAGCGAGTAAGGTTTACTCGCTGGAGCTCGTAAATCAAATAAAGGAAATGCAATACCATGTCCAACAAGAAACGAAACACCGGAAACACCGGGAACGCAAGGGCAGATGCCTCCCTGCCATCGTATGTACGAGTCGACCCTGGAGTATTGCCCTCAGGAGCTGACGTATTCGCAGCAATCGCTGGGCATAAGAGTCTCATGACCTACCTGAGCACACACTCCCAGATATTGCGACCGAGCTGCTTTGGCACGTCTCAGGAATGGCACAGTCGGGAACGTTGTGCGCGAGCTGTGCTTCAGCGTATAGCCGAAAGCGGCATGACCCTGCAGGTCCCTGCTGGGATGTGCTCTGAGCTCGAGCAAAATGTAGCCGGCCTGGACGAATCGGTTATGGCGTGGCCGCTGGAAAAGTCCGCGCTACCCGTACCCTTAGGTTATTGCCGGTTTGCTGCTCCGATACGCCTACCCACTCAGAACGGCGGCGTCAATGAGCTGGCTGCGATTACATGGGCGCCCACCTATTTTAAAGATCCTGATGTCCCAGCTGACTTGGCTACTGCAGACATCAGACTCCAGATCACCGGTCTCGTCAAGACCTGGGCAGAGAGTGAAGGGGCGCCAATGATCGTGGTTGACTGGAAGATCGGCAATTCCTATACAGACAATTTAGAGTGGCTGACTCCATTAAGCGGGTCCGACCAGGACATCGACGAAACACTGGAAGACTCCCTCCTCCGTGTATTTGCCGGCATGTTTCAAACAGCACAGAGTCAGGCATGGAAAATGTCTCGTGTAATTACTACAGATAAGGTCTGGGTAGATGATGTGTGGGGTGACCTTAAAAGTGTCCTAACAGCCACTGTAAGCTCGCGTGCGCAGGACTGGCGTACTCAGCCATTCCTTCGCCATATGATGAAGCAATTTCGGGAAGTTGCGGTTTTTGTCCCGGCAACGGCTATAGGTGATATTGATGCCATTGCCTCATAGTTCCAGCGTCCGGCGTGGATCTGACAGCAGCACCCATAGGGCGTATAGGCCGCAGGGAGAAATAATGTCAGTACGTCACTGAGTGGCACAGGGCACAGACAACCCTGTATTGAACAGCAACAGCCAGCACTAATAGATACTGGCTGTTGCTCAATAGCTACCCCCCGCTGACATCGGGGTACTGGGGAATTTCTTCTCCTCAGGTATAACCCGGCAAGCGCTCTCGACCTGGGGCCAGTGGTGAGAGATGTACAGCTGCCAGGTACACCAACTGGATTCGGTGTGAGTGGGACGTGAGTTATAGCGTTCAGCAGCATGCCTCATGATCTCCGCTACCAGCAGGTCACCCGACGGCTCATGGGCTGCAACAACCCACTGCGACAGGATGTCCACACGAGGTTCGGTAGTAATCCATTTCCACGGACTCTCCTCTGATTCCCAAAACGGGTCCACATTAGTATGCAGCATGAGCCCTAGATAGGGGTAAAATGTCGGGTCATTATCAACTCGCCGCCGGGCGGGGACATACCAGCTGTGAGGCTGCGGGTGCTTGAGGTCGTAAATGGCAGCAGCCCTGCTTGCATAAATGTCGACATATGGCGATAGTTCGACTATAGTCATTCTAAAGATGCACGCAATGCCCAGGTAATCCTCAGGCGCCCTGAAGCCAGTAGTCAACTGGCGGACCACCCCTAGCGCCACTCTCATACTCAGCTACCAGGTCCATGTGGGCTGCAAAACCGCCGTCCTTGCCATGATAGCTAGCCCCACTCACATCAACCCGCCATGCCTCTATGTCAGCTTCTTGGGCGTCAGCCGCCCGTAGCCAGTCCAACAGGTAGTCTTCCATGCAGACATGATATCCGGGTCCCTACTCTTGCACGTCATCAATTGTCGCCATAGGTTCACCAGGCGTCCAGGATCCATCGGCATTTTGTGTGGGCAGATGCCAGACATCCGTCCCGCCCATACAGGGTATCCCGCCCCGCTCCAGTATTTTGTAATATTGTGCGCTCATATTATGTAATCGCCGGGTGTATCTAAAAATATCGTGAACAACCTTATCCTGCTATCCCGCGTGTCAGTGCGGCGCATTAAACATCGGGCTATCCGCGATAATGCGCTCGCGTCCCATTTGTGCATAGTTGGGGTTGAGCTCAATCCCAAGCCCGCGCCTACCCAGCCTGAGCGCAGTCATTACGGTCGTACCCACGCCCACGAACGGGTCCAGCACGGTACACGGGACCACTGGGGCGTCGGTGTGTACGCATGTAGGCTCCCAGCCTTTGATGACAGTAGGCAATGCCCCCAGGTCGTGTGACACGCTCTCTCGGTGTACCTTGTGTCTATCTGTCCCATAGTGCGTGTTACGCTGTGACGTCTCACGCTCCACCATCCTCTGCCAGGGGGCACCACACGCAGCACATGCGCCGTGCGCAGATGTGCCCAGCTGGATACAGCGCGCCGGCAGCGCCGGGGGAAACGTTGCGTAGTGTTCGCCCGCGTAGGGTGCCGGCCGCCACTCCCAGTAATTCCAGAGATTGCGCCCCAGCGGGTTTGGCTTCGGGCGCTCCAGGGACATTGCACCATGCTCAGGCTGGGCCTTCGCATACGCTCTCGAAAATCCACCGCCCCCTGTGTTGGCACCCCGTTCGCGCACTGCATACGTATCGTAGTAATATCGGGGGCGCCGGGTGAGCATGTACAACGTTTCGGTTGCGCGGCTGGGTCGGTCCTGTACCCTCTCAGGGAATGGTGACACTTTGCAGAGTGTAATCTCAGAGCGGATATACCAGCCCGCATCCTGCAACGCTATAGCCAGGCGAGCGGGCAGCATCATTAGCTGTTTCGCGGCGCTGTAACTGTCTCCGATGTTAATCCAGAGCGTGCCGTCGTCCCGCATGACACGCCCAACAGCGGCAAACACGTCTACCAGGCGCTGTATATATGCCTGGGGGGTCCGTTCCAACCCTATTTGGCCTGCAACTCCGTAATCGCGGAGCCTGTAATAGGGCGGGCTGGTAACCACTGCGTGCACGCTACGAGCTGGCATTGTAGCCATTACGTCCATAGCGTCTCCATCAATTATGTGCCAATCGCCCATGCTATTCTCCCCCTACCGTCTGTATCTATCACCAATGAAATATCGTGGACAACGGTATATGCCTCGCCCGGGTTAACCTGTCCACCAGGCTGGGCGTCTATCTCGGCCCGCTTTGCCCATGTTACCCTTACCTTTGCTGCCAGTGCCCAATATGGTCGGACATCTAGTCCGGGTATGTACTCCGTGCCCAGCACAGGTGCTGGCGCTTGTGCTGTGGCTTATAGGTCGAGTGATGGTTACTACCTATCAGGCGGCGCTCTACCAGTCATCAGGCGGCGCGCAAACGCTAACAAATAGAGGACCAGTATCAGGGTCAAGATTACGACCAACGACAGGCAACTGCGGCTGGGGGCGGGCCTAGACTCTGCCGCAGGTTCCATCTCTGCCTCTGCATCAGGCTGAGGTTCTGGTTCAGGGGCTGGGGTTATAAACGCGATTGCTTGTTTGCGGATCGATATCCATATGGGTGACGCCGGCCAGCGGTTGGCATTACTATCATTAGTACGGTCGCAATACAGCAATTTCCCGCGCGCTTCACCCTCGTCAGAGTTCCCCAGTAAATCACGCAGCATGGCCTCTGTTGAGGCTAGATTGATATCGTCGAGATGGCGAATACCGTGATCGCGCAGGTAATCTCGACCTGCCTGAGCCTCAACGCGCATAACGTCATCTGGCCGCCATTCATGCGGTGGGTCGACGCGCGTGCGTTCTTGGCGTTTGTCTCGTGGAAAATCGTCGTTGTGGTCACGCCAGCTGTCCCAGTTCTCGGCATCCCCAACGGTCTCACACGGTGCAGACGCATCGTACGGCGCGAGACGGTCATCATGTGCCAGGTGTGCCAGATGGGCGAAATAAAAACCTTTCCGTTTTTGAAGGCAGTGCCGAGTCTTGTCATAGAGGCTGAAAGAAACGCGCCTGCCGCGCTTGCCAAAAGTCACGCTGTATACCCGCCCAGTCGTTGGGTCCTGAGCACGCATATCGTGTGGCAAACGAGTTCGAAAGCGCGCTCGCGGCTTCGGTTCGATGTCGTCCTTGTAAATACTAAGGCCGATCACATCAATGGCGAATTCGGTGCGCGACACTACATGGTCCGGTGGCGCTACACCGAACAGTTGGGTGAGCAGTACCTGCAACTGGTCCCAGGCAACCTCTTTACCCTGGGTATACAGAAATTCTGAGAATAAATGTATGTAGATGGGTTGGTCCGCGACAGGTGAGATACCAATATATGCCCGCCTGGGCCACAGCAAATTGTATCGGTATGGCCAGTCCGTGTGTGAGGTCATTTGCAGACCCAGTGCACTGAGGACGTCCCCACTATACCGACCGCCCTGGTGCCAGGCCAGGTACTGCCATTCGTCGAGTGCAGGGTAGAGGTGTTCACGCGCGATCTCGTCATACGGGATTGAAATACAGATGGTGTCGTACCCCGCCCAAACCACATGGACATCAGGTAGACCGTTTAAGGGGGCAGCAGGACGAGTGCCGGCAGGTTTGATAGGTGTAAGATCTGACGCTAGTTCTAGAGGGGAGAGTGCCCCAGTGTATAGAGACGTACTTAAGGCTATAGGGTCACCGCTGCGGGTTTTGGTCGTGGTGTGCCCAGTGTTGCTAGCCGGCGGCGTAGTATCCGCAGGACCTGCAGGACCTGCAGTACTTGCAGGCTCTACTGGCGTAGTTGGGTTGTTCTTGGTCTTAATCATGAGATGTGGCTTATTTTCCTTTCGAGACGTTGTCCCGCCCACCTGTGAGAGCCTTGATTGCCTGCTAATTCGAGCTGATGATCTAAGTGTAGGGAAAGAGCGTCACGAGCCTGTCACCTGGGTTTTGAGCTGGTCGGGTAGGCACCAACCTGGGTATGCCAGGCATGTAGAGGCACCACCGCATATATATGCGGTGGTGCCTCTAAAGCCGTATCGATAAAAGTGCCCGTCACGGACGTCTAACACGCTTGTGGCAGGGCTCTCCTACTTTGTTCGCGCCACTTGGGCTCTATGTCTTACTTTATCCACGTTATGCTTATATATAGAGGAGACAAGAATTATGAATTATCGTAATGATTCGGCTAGATTTAGAGGTGCATGTTGTGCGGATACCACCGTATCGACGCGAACACTAGTAATCCGACGGAGCAGCGTTCCACTCGTACGCTAGTGCTGGGTTACAGGGGTACTGGGGTACTGGGGTTAATGCGTCAGTGTGTCAGTGCGCTCACCTTAGCCGCCCAGCAGTTCAGGCAGCGCCTGCAGGTAATATGTCCATAAATATGTAGGAAAAGAGATATTAAACAGGGACCGCTTGAATGTTGAGATCGCCCAGTCGGCATAGTCAAGGTGCTGGGCATTTAGTAGAGCCGGGCTCGTATCGTTTAGACACGGGACCGTAATATTAGATAAGGAGATAATATGAAAAAGCCAAAATTGTCGCGTGGAGAGAATAATACCGAGAGATCAAAGCCATATATACCGGCGCGCCCAGCAGGTCCGGTACGCCGGACAATCCACTGGGGCAGTGTAGTGATCACGGATCATCAGGATCTGCGGCGCCTACTCACCGAGCAGCGGCGCCTGGAGAAAGCGCTGGAGCAGCGCACTCGCACACTCGACATGTGGCTGGAGGTGCTACAATCGGTGCCCGCCTGTCCATTTAGGTGGTGCTCAGCACACGGCGGCCTCTGCCTGCCTCATACGCTGGGGTGGATTTTGGCGCACAGGCAGGTCGACGCAGAGCGCCTCAGGAAACCATATCCAGGCACAATGCTCCCTGGGAAAGGCGCCGTTGTTCCAGGCGCGTTAGGTTGGCAGATAATCCGCGTGCGGACCGACAGACCTGACGCTCAGGACGAGTAAGGTGATGCTGTATCGTGCCGAGCGGAGGGACAAGGGTCTGCCAACAAGATGCAGCTCATGAACCCGAGCTATAACAAGGTCGTGACAGTGACGCACCGGGGTGCGTGCCTGTACCATATTTAGAGCAAAAAAGATAGAGTAGTCGCAAAACGCTGCAAAATCAGAATCTCAGGGTCTTTTGCAGCTTTATGCAGATGCTTGTTTTCATTGCTCGTATGTTGATTTCCCGTGGCTCATATATAAGATGGCAGTAACGCATGTTCTGTTCATACTGAGTGGCTCGACTGTTGACTGAGCGTATGTATGGCATCAGCTAGACAGTGGAATCCAGAGACTTGGTCCATCTGCACGTAGGGTAGTTTACGCACCCCAGGAATACCCCGTCGTATGCCTTACGTCCCCGGACTTGCCCGCCACATTTGCTGCACTTTATGCCCATGAGCTGGGCCAGGTCGGTGGCATCGGACGGCGTGATCGCCTTGGTATAACCACACCCGGCGCCCGTGCACACCATGTAGCTGCCATAGCGACCTGAGTTGAGCCAGAGTGCGCCTCTACACCGCGGGCATGGCCTGCCTATCGGACTCTTGCCCTGGGCAACACGATCCTCTACCAGATCACGTTGCAATTCTTCATCCGGGATCAGCCTCCAGTACGCATAAAGCAGCTTGGCAACTCCCGGCAACGATATCTTGAGCACAGGCGCAGCGGGATCTTTGGGGTCAAGGTACAGCCAGATCCGCTTCTGGTCTACGCCGACCAACCCGATACTGAGGTCGGACGCTTTTTCCAGTATTCGTGCATTCTGCAAACCCACCAGAGAACGGTCACCAGGTGGCACTGTGGCAAAGTAACGAACCGTTGAGCCTGCATCGCGGAGTGCTGAAAGCGAATAGTGGTAAGGTGCTATGTTTCGTGGCCAGTAGATGGCCACTTCTGCCAGCGCGCTCTTGAGATCACTATTGATATCCAACTTTGCGGCGATACTGGTTGGGTAGAAACGTACACCAGGGATCAGTTGGGCCGGGACCGTGGACGAGTCGGTATCCGACCATGATAACTCTTGCACCTGAGCATGAGAGGCTACTGCGTCGAGCATCTGCCGAAACGCATCATCCTTGAGCACGTGTGACCTGATATATCGATAGTTGGCGATAGAGACGAATTTGCCCCGCGCCCTGCTTATAGCCACGTTAGCCAGGCGCATAGCTCCACTGTCCATGTCACCGAGCACCAATTGCCCAGGCTTGGCTTTGGGCAAACCTTCTACCACGTCGAACAGGATAATGTCCTGCTCCGAACCCTGGTACTTGTGTACAGTGGCAACCTTGACTCGCTCGTGCAGTGGAACAAGCTTGGTTGCTGTTGATGCGGCTGACTTTTCCAGCTGATCCAGATCGCGCACGATACGGTATATCAGCCGGGACTGTGCGCTGTAAGGTGTGATGATACCCACCTGGCGCGAGCTGGCGCAGGCCGTCTCGTACGCCATTTTCACGGTGATGATCGCGGACACCGGATTGAAGCGGCTGTAGGACTGCCGGTCACTGTAGCAGTGAGCACTCAGAGCAGTGATGTCGCAGACGCCAAGCGCCTGGCCCGGCGCCGGGGTGCTATTTACTATTCCCTCGGTTCTCTCCTCCAGTCCTGGAGCATTATTGAGCCGGCCGCCGTAGAACAGGTTATTTGGAACGCTAGCGATTGCAGGGTGCATGCGATACTGCGTTTGCAACATTACAAGCCGGGGATCGGCAAGGCCCTTGTTTACCTGGTCGGTAATCCCTGTAGCTTCAAAAATATCGCGCTGCAACCACTCTTTGCTGCGCGGGGTATCTGCCTGGGATATCGGTGCGAGTTGGCGAAAGTCGCCGAAAACGGAAATGCGCATGGTCGCGAGAGTAGCAGCGAACGCACAGTGCGGTATGTACGCCATGCATGCCTCGTCGACCACAACAGCGTCGAACTGCGACTCGTAGATAGCGGGAGAGATCGTAGCTTTTGATAGCGTACAACCCACTACAGAGGCAGCACGCACCCATATTCCCTCAAGCTCTTTCAACCGCTGTCTGAGCGGCTCTATCTCCTTGTTGATCTCCTTAAGCTCGTGCTGTATTCCGGTGTCCGCTTTGTCCTGCCGGGAGCGCCGGACGATTTGTGCCTTGCGCTCCTCCAGGTGTTCGAGCTCAGACACCAGTTGCGGGTACTCCCTTCGGATAACGTTTCGCACCAGTATATCTGGGTAAGCATGTAGATCCGTAGAAGCAGCCCCGCCATAGCGGAGCACCCTACCCGACCTGTACTCCTGCGATCCTTGCATGCAGCGGGCGACAGCCTGCATGGCTACATCTACCGCCGCGTTGCTGTGTGCCACCACGAGCGCTGTTTCTCCTGCTTCCGCCAGAGCCGCAATCGTAGCGCCTAGCGTGGTGGTCTTGCCTGTGCCAGGAGGCCCCCACACAAACGTGATTGGCCTGGAAATAGCTGCAGCCACACCCGCCACCTGATGGGTATTGAGCTCGAGGCGTGCGCCCATACGTGCTTCTACCCTGGCCAGCAGGTTCTCTGCGTTCTCCGCATTGTGCGAGAGCTCAATGCCCTGACTGCGCGACAGTAACCGGCATGCCAGGGCAAGGTTGGCGCTATCGCTATTTTGAGCTTCGGAGAGGCGCTTCTTCAGCTCTTCTAGGAGGAACCATGGGGCCGTGTAGAGTACGGCCGTAGCGACGCTATCTCCTATATGCTCACCGATTGAGAGCACGACATCGAAGCCTGAAACAGACCGAATCACGCCGGGGTGCTTTGTGCCCCGGTACTCCAGGTCTACCGGGGTATCGTCGGGGAAGCGTAGCTCCGAATCGGCGGAAAATGAGTAGACATACTGCCCATCGTTGGTGCCTACATATTTGCCGTCGGAAAGGTATGTCTTTTGTCCCCCGCTCTTTCGCACAGCCGCTATCTCATCCGAGAGGGCAGCGCTGAATAAGCTGCCGGCGCGGCTGAAAGCCTCAGATACAGTAACCGGTACATTCCCTACTTTGGAAGTCGGGCGAGGAGCAGGCACGTTTGCAACAGAGAGGGCTAGCGCACGTGCACCTGAGTGGATCGCGGTCTTCTGTAGGCTGGGCTGTGTGGAGTTAGCATCTCCCTTAGCAGCTGCCGCTACTCGTGGTCGAACAACGGCACTGTTCCTGAGGTTTGACTGTGCTGCACCCGTGGATAGCAACGCATATGTGAAATTGGTGTTATCACGCACAAAGTCGTGCCGCCCATCGATACAAAGGACACTATTCACGATGGCCTTATCAGTCAGCAAACCCGTACGCGCTAACTCCTCGACCAGTGCCCGTGCGGTACGGGGCTTGCCGTCAGAGAGCAGCGTTCGGACAGCGCGCAGGATTTGGACACGACTTGCTGTCTTAATGCGTGGGGACATCCTTAACTCCTGTCCGAAACCGTACGGAATCTATGTAACGTGGCCAGGGCAGCTAGCGAAAACTGGTTGGAGAAATCCCCTCGAAAAAGCTGTTCAGCCGGGGAAGATCTGCAGGTGTCTGATGACCAGGCGAATGGTGAGGTCGAGTCTCGTTCCAAGTCACACCTCTGTTCCTCGATTTTACGTTTGGCATCATGCCGTTTGAGTTCTAGTACAGTGATGCAGGTATTTTACTCAACAACTCTCATTTCCGCTTGACTGGTTTTACAGGATTAGCCCACGTATACGCGCTACTCATAAGCCAAAGTGCGACGTACCGCTGTCTCAACAAAATTCCCGGAGTTCCTACGCCAGCCACAGCCACGTGAAGGAGTACAAAGCATTGCAGTGAACTGCCCCGACTTAAATCTGCAACAGTGAATACTCTTCCCCCTCTTCTGCATTTACAAGGTAATGGTATGCCCCATTAATTTGAGGGAAACTACGTGGACAAGCCATGTCTACTACCTCGCAGTTGCGCCAAGCGGCAACCCATACGGCCCCGCCACATGCGTTTATCTCCCTCTCGTACTCCTCGTACCCCGCCCCTTCATGGCCGGGCAGTACCATGGTCAGCCCGTGCTCGCAATGTCACGGTCGTAAATATGATTGCAGTTGGAAAGTATATGATTGCGATTATAAATATAATCGCAATCATATATTGGGGCCGGGTTCGTAGTAGGTGCCTTTGCGCTCACCCTGCTTTTCGAGTATATCCTGTTCCGCTAGTCTGGTGAGAAGACGCGATGCCTGCTGGCCTCCGATTTTGCAGAGATCGATTACGTCTTTACGACGTATGCTTCCGTGTTTTTTGACGTATTGGCGTATCATCTGCTCTTGCTGAATTGGATCGAAGCCTGCCTGCCTTATGTAATCGGCGGGCTGACCTACTTCGCGATAGAGACGCGGGCTTAGGGTATACGTGCGGCCCTTCTTTATGCCATGCGCTTCGACCAGCCCCGCTTCAACGAGCCTCTCCAGAACGGTACGCGCGTCGGATTCGTCTTTTTGTATGGCATGCGCGAGTGTAGCCGTATCAGTTCGCCGTTCCTTCCGGATTTGGGCGAGAGCAATCAGCGCATCTACGGGCAGAATCGTATTGGTGCGTCCTTGTTGTTCAACGATAACACGAATAAGCCCTTTGTCAGCATACCCGCCGGACAACCGCACGATAACTGAGTTCGGGTCACTCCGACTGTAGTCAGGTGCGGGCCTGCCGTAGAAAAGTTGCCACTGGTAGATGAGGTCAACACCGCGCCCTGTCCGCTCGGCTAGCCCTATGCGCTTGATTGCGTCGGCCAGAAGGGGGTTGCGTGGGCGCGGCTCGGTTACGAGGAGGTTATCGAGGGTAACACCTTCGACGAAACCGCCTGGGTTGCTTATTACCAGGGTGTCGTCTTCCATGCGAATGTGGACGGCGGCGAGGCGTGCATAGTCGCGGTGAACCACAGCGTTAATAAGGGCTTCGCGGAAGACGCGTGAGTCGAAAGTAGGTATGGGAACTCGGAATAAGCCGACCTGCAATTCATCTTCTTCGACACGGGCCTCGAATTGTTGCATTACCAACTCAAAGGTCTTGAGCAGGGGAGTGCGATAGAAGTCGTTGACGCGTACCTGCGTGCCATTCAGCACCTGGAAGGCTATTTCATGGGTGGGTATATGTTGCCGCAGGGCTGCTTCGCGGCCTAGTACAAGCAGACCGGCGACGGTAGGGACGGTGCGGCCTTCCTCTCTACGAGTGAACCCCAACACAGCATCCAACTCGCCACCTTCGAGGGCCAGTAAGGATTGATCGCCCTTGTACGTTTCGATAACTCGCCGGAGGCGTTCGCGCTCTAGCGGATCGAAATCGCTGAGGTTTGCGTCGGCTACTGGAAGGGCTGAGTAATCCAGATGGCCGAGCGTGGACTGGCGTATCGCAAACTCGTGAGGATAGAAGGGAACACAACCGGGCTTACCGTCAGCCATTAAGCGCCGCCGTTGGAGCAGGCCGGACGAGGTAGCGGCCAAATGGATTGACCGTGGTACTTCGATGTGTGCAACGGCCAATCCTTCCTCGTGAAGTAGGGTAGTCCGCACACTGATTGGAGGGTTGGTGCGATTAGCTATCACGGCGGCCAGCCCAGCAAGGTTTTGATGGACGGCGTGGAGACCGGTAATCGTGCCGTCATCTTCCACGCCGAGATAGATGTGGCCGCCGTCAGTGTTGGCGAGGCAAACGACGGCTGCTGCTAGGTCGTCATCAGACAGACGTTGCATATCGCTCTTGAACTCCACTGTCAGCGACTCATTTGTGGGTATGGAGCGCGCCATAGATGAATTACTCCTTTACCTGCGGTTCGTTGTCTACTATGCGGAGCTGCACATCCCCGCCCAACCCATACAGCCCCGCCACATGCGTTTATCTCCCTCTCGTACTCCTCGGAGTTATGCGCGTGTGATGTCCTCCTTGATGTAACCACGCTCAAAGCGTGCGTAGTCTCCACTGTCAATTAGCTGGCGGAGTATCTCCAGCCCTTCCTTTCTCATCGCTGCACGTGGGTCTTCTAAGGGTCTATTCTGTGAACTTAGACTTATAAGAGCTTCATCGGTGATGCCCTTGATCAGCGAAAACCGAAGACTTTGATGTTCGTAGACGTCGAAACGGTGTTCTACTATTGGGCCTGTGTGAGCAACGGGATAATCCTTGATCAGCAGGCCACTGTACTCTTGCGCGTTGTCTTGGGTCATTGTCTCTCCATCCTTTCGTATCTACACGTGGCTTCAGTTTGTATCTAACCTATACAGCCCCGCCACTCGCTCGTTTATCTCCCTATCGTATTCCTCGCACCCCACCCCCTTCACGCCCTTCACGTCCAGGCACTTCTGCACCAGGTCCGCGATGGCTGTGCGGTCTGCCGCTGGGGCGTTAGGAATGGGGAGCTGCTTTACGTAAATCGGCTTGAACTCAAGATAGTTTCCGCCCCGCTGAATGGACGTCTCAATGAAAAAGCGGCGTGATGCCTCTGAATTGAGCACCCCAAGTAGATATAGGTCGTGTATTGGTATTAAGTTCGCGGGGGCCATTACGTACAAGGGCTTTGCCGCAAAAGCGAATCCAGGTTCCAGACCAAGATTGCCCCAGACGATCTTCGGTTTCTCGAAGGCAGGATAATAAGCAACTTCATCTTGTATTTCGTACCATTTATAGCGCCCCGGCTTCCTACCCTTTTCTTCGGTGCCCGTCACCTTAGGTGTCAGATCCTCTTGCCATTGCGCCAGATAATCCCTAATAGCCGGATATGCATTAATATTTACCCCACGTCTTGTAAAGATTAACCAGCGAGTTTTGTCCTCAATTCGCCACTTCTTCAGGTCCCGTCCGATGGCAAGAGGCTTTATTAGGTCCTTACTGTTTGCATCTTGAGCGATCAGGTTTGTACGCGTCGTATCGTCTATCATGAATGCCAGGTTGAAACCCGTTACGATTCCCCTGTAGATTTCATCCTTGACGTATTCAGCTAAAGGTAAGCCAGCCAGCTTCATTTTGCCTGCCACACTGGTTGCCGAACTGCTTTCGAGCGCCCAGTCGGTTCCGTTCAAAGCCTTAGCGGGCAGACTTTGCCCTTGTTGCCGAGTAACAACCAAGACGTCGGGATATGGAGGCTGCAGAGATTGGACTTCGGTATATATGGTTGGGACATCTCTGTGCGTACTCTTCTGGGCAATAAAGATCATTGCATACGCCGCTGCATTTTCGAATACGGGCAAGTCGCCAAAATCCGTAATAGAGTAAACCTGACAACTTTTCGCTATGTACTCGCGCAGCTTTGTACCGTAGTTAGCCCTGAACCACTTGTTGGACGAGATAAAAGCCAGCATCCCGCTGGGGCACAGCAGTTGTAAGGCGCGGGAATAGAAGTATACGTACAGGTCGGCGACCCCTGTGTACACAGCCGGATGGGTGGCTCTCAGCGCAGGCTTAAGCTCCTTTATTAGCTCCTGCCGCACGTAAGGCGGATTGGCAACAATGATGTCGAAGCCACCATCAACGAATATCTCGGCAAACTCCACTTGCCAATCGAAGCCCAATAATGTTCCTGTGCGACTAGTAAGCATCTGTATGCTGGTCTTTATGCTCTCTATTTCTTCGCGTAGTTGCAGCTTCTCATGACCCTGTACTGTCAAGAATCGCTCCTTGGCCTCCACATATTCCTTTACGAACTTATCGCGCAGGGTGATAGGCTCCATGAGCGAGCCGACATGGCCTGATTTATGGGCAGCATCCACAACGTCCGGATTAGTGTTGCTGGGCGCTTCGATATTAACTGGTGCTGGCCCCGTAACGCTATCACCCGGCTCGATTTTGAAGTCGAGGTTGGGCAGCGGCTCTGGCTTCGGCCCGTCAAAGTCCACCGCCAGCGACAACCACAGGCGCAGGCGAGCTATATTCACCGCGAAATCTTCCAGGTCCACACCGTACAGGTTATTCTGGATGATCTCCAATTTACGGTCATAGGTGGTAATGGGGTCGAGGTGGCGGCTGGTAGCAAACAGGGCGTGGCGCAGGTCGAGCAGTTCGTGCAACATACCAAGCAGATACGCGCCCGACCCACACGCCGGGTCGCACACAGTCACCCGCTTCAGGGCCGCCAGCACAGCTTCGAAGTCGCGTAGGTCGTCTGGGGAGTGCTGGTCTACGAAGGTATCGAGAGCGTCTGGGCGTTCCGTGGGCAGGGCGTGCTTCAGGTAGCCCTTCAGAGCCTCGCGGCACATGAACGAGACAATAGGCTTGGGCGTGTAGTACGAGCCGCTCTCGTGGCGCCCCGTCACAAGGTGTTCGAACACCTTGCCCAGCATCTCCGGGTCTACCGCCACCTCCAGGTCGAGCGGGGTGGACTCAGTCACGGTGAAATTGAAGTGCGCGAACAGGTCGTTGAGGATAGCGTCCAGCGCATCGTCGGGGACAGAGATAGCGGGGTCGCGGTCGTCGTCAAGCTCCTCGAAAAGGCCGCCGTTGAGATAAGGCACTTCACCAATAATTGCGCGAAGAGCCTCGCCCGCGGCGTCCCGGCTGTAGTCCTGAGAAGCTCTATTGTTCAGGCCCACGAAAAACAACAGCTTGAGACGCGATGCATAAAAGTCGCCCGTGGGCGCGAGGTCATGACGGTAAGAAGACCATAGCGCGTTGAGGTAGTCGCGCGTAGAGCCAAGCTTGAGCCAGCCTTTGCGCTGGATAAAAGCGATGAACATGAGGCGGTTGAACAGGCGCTGGGTAAAGAGGCGCTTGCGGGCCTTGTCCTCCGCCGGTATGCCCTCAATCAGGCTCTCCACCCGGTCGAAGGTCTCGCCGTACTGCTTGAAGAACCGCTTGGTAACGGCTTCCACATCGAAGGCAGCGTTCAGCTTATCCAGCACGAGGGTGAGGGGCGGCTCGCCAAACATGCCGAGTTCCTGGTAGGTGAAAGCTAGATGCGCGAGTTGGTCTAATGTGGTGCGGGCAGGCGCGCCCACCTCGTAGGGGAGAGTGCGCAACTCCGTCTTGCCGTTGCGCGAGCGCGCCCACACAAAGGCGGCCTGCTGGTTGTCGGAGGTGACGTAACAAAGCAGATGCTCGAGGTGGCTGGTGGCAAGAGCCTTGTAGACAGCACGGCGCTGTGACAGGTTGGGGAGCGAGCCGAAAGGCCAGTCCACGCGAAACACAGGGATGCCCGCAAGCTGTGCGACAGGCCATATAGTGAGATGGAGAGTGTCATCCCCACCCCGGGCAGAAGGTGCAAGGTCGAGCGCCCGTAATTGCCCGCCAGCCACACCCCACGCAAGGGTCTGCGTGAACAGAGACACCAGTTGGTCGCGCAGAGGCGCGGCAGTCAGGTGGCCTTCGATCCTCTCCGAGAGAGTAGGCATAGATGCACCTCCATTTCTATATTCGCTGGGCTCCGCAGGTGTGGCAAACGTAATATCGGTCTTTCATGTTCAACCCAACCTTGCACCAGGGTATAGTTATGATAAAGATAATCATAATCCCAAAAACGATCCAACCTGCAATGCTTGTTTTCTCTACAAGTATCGGAGTCTGGGTGCTGCCACAGTTTGGGCACTTCAACACGATGCCACGCTCATAAGTTGCCATAAATCGCTCCTTTTTATGAATAGTGGGTATTGTTATTCAAGCGATGCATTATGCACCGCAGGTACAAGTACGAAACGTCTTCACCTTGATAGAGATGCTCAGATACTGCCGATTCCAGGTCGGACGAAGCCGAGCGAGCATACGATCTGCGGCTCCGGTTCCGGTTCGTCTTCCTTGACGACGCACAGGTGGTCGTCGGCGTGAAGCTCGATTATAGCCTGCACCAGGTCGTCGTCGCGGATACCAAGCCGGAGTTGGCGGCCCAGGCTATCGCGGGCAGGGTCCTTTAATGTGTAGCGCATGATAGCGGCGAAGGCAGGGTCGAGAGGGCCAAGCTTCTCGGTGGCGAACATGGGCGATTTACGCTGTACCGTTTCGCGGTAGGCCTTGAGCCGCTCGTACACCTTGCGACGGGTAGAGCGCAGGGAGCCAAGCTGCCCGCCCAGCGAGGTTTGCTCCTGCGCCGCGAAGGCTGATGCTGCGGCGATCAATTCGTAGTGGTTGCTGGTGGGAGAGGCTGGCGGCTCATCGGGGCCGCAGGCCGCAGCGCGAAAGGCCGCCGATACCGACTGGGAAAAGAGGTTGCCCTGGGCGTCCACCCTCACGATACTATCGGTGGCCTCGGTGCCATCCTGGAACCTCAGATACGTCATCATGCCCGCCGGCCCGCTCAGCGCGCCCGTCTGCGGCGACGTAGGGATGAAGCGCGATGCGGAGACCACGGGCGGCAACTTCTCGACGAACCTGCGGTCGGCGCTGGTGGCGCTGTTCCAGACCTGGAGAGCGGTGGAGGCTAGGTCTACATCGTTGTCGGCAGCGTCTTCGTCCTCAAGCGAGGTGACGCGCTCGGTGTACAGGTCGCGCAGCTGGGCGGCATCATCCTCGCCGAAGAAGGACTCGTCAGTGCCAATCACTTCCTGGTTGGTCTGGAGGCGAGCCACCAGACGCGACCGCAGCCTGATGATCTCGTCAAGCCGCTCGGCTGGGAGGAAAGAGTAGACATCAATAGTATCGTGCTTCTGGCCAATGCGGTCCACGCGACCTGCGCGCTGAATCAGGCGAATAATAGCCCACGGCAGGTCGAAATTGACAATGATATGCGCGTCCTGCAGGTTCTGACCCTCGGCAAGCACATCGGTAGCAAGCAGTACGCGCAACTCCGTTTCGCCTGGACGCAGGCCACCGTTAGAGGCGGGGCTGAAGCGGCGAGCCAAAGCCGTCGGATTATCTGAGGTGCCTGTGGCGCACGCGACGGAGCGCAAACCGCGCGCTTGTAGCTCACGGGTGAGGTAGAGAGCGGTATCGGCGAACTGCGTGAAAATGATCATCTTCTCGTCAGGGTGGTCTGTAGTGAGAAGGCTGTAGAGGGCATCCAGCTTGGTGTCGAGAGCGGGGCGCCAGGTAGCATTGGTCGAGAGGAGAGAGAGGAGCGCGGTAGTATCCGCTATCAGGTTCGTGGCAAGTTGCTCGGTGAAGAATGAGGCTGGAAGCCAGCTAAAGCGCGGTCGGAAGCTCGTGGAATAGAGGGCGTAAAGTTGCGCGGCGCGACCTTCGTAGGAGGCCATATCGGACGGGAACGCGTAGGTGGCGGGTTCGGTTTCAAGCGGGTCAATATCGTCGGTGGTGGATGCGCTTTCATCCTCGTTGGCGAACTCCTCGCTTGAGTCGTTGATGGCAGTATCAAGGAGGGCGGCGTCTTGCGAGCCGATGGGCACATCGAGGTGGTTTTGCAGGGCGTAAAGCGCTACCATGTTGCGCGAGATATGGTGGCCGAGGGAGAGCAGGAATGAGTAGCCCGATGATTCGAGCCGCTTAAAGAGATTAGTGCGGTGGAAACCGAGCAGTCGTCGCCCTGCCCGATTGAGGTTGTCGAGGACGGTTTTCTGGGTGGGCGTGGCGCGCTGCTCAACGTTCCGGGCAAGGTAGTTGGTGAGGCCGTAGCGTGGCAGGGTGAGGTCCTCGATGATAGTAACAGCGCGCTCATTGTAGAGGCGCGAGTACTGCCCACCCTGGGAGAGCGGGAAGGTGACTGTATGAGGCTGCCGCTGGGGAAAGTAGGAGGGCTGGCCGTTCAGAGTGACGTAATAGCGGTCGCGGGCATCATCATATTGGGCGTAGTTGCGCATGATGAAAGAGCGTGTGCGGCGCACCATGTAGAGGCGCATGAGGTCGCGCCAGTCATCAGGGGAGTTGCTTTGCTCGAAGGCGCGAATAGAGCGTGGCGAGGCCTGAAAGCGCGCTATGAAGTCACTCTCGTTCAAGCCGCGTGACGCCCAGTCTTGAAAGAAGTGTTCGGGGCGAACGCGTAGGTCCTGCCCATCGTCCAGGAAGAGACGGAGTTGGGCTGAGAGATCGGTGAACTGCTTATTGTAGGGCGTAGCGGTCAGGAGCAGCACGCGCGGCGCAGGTTCCCAGCGCTCAATGAAGTCGTGGATGTCGTTATACCGTCTGCCTTCACGATTGCGCAGGTTGTGCGATTCGTCAATGATAACGAGGCGCACAGGAAACTCTTCCTCAAGTTGGCTTACCTGTCCCAGAGAAAGCACCTCGGCTTTGAGGTTATAGCGTCCGACGTGCCACTTCCACATTTCAACCAGTTTGGGTGGGGAGATAATAAGGCAGCGCCCCCCGCGACTATCTTCCTCGAATATCTTGGCAATGGCACTAGCCATAACCGTCTTGCCCAGCCCGACCACATCTCCCAGAAGCACGCCCTTCCGCTGATTCAGGTGGTGGGCGGCAAGGGAAACCGCACGTTCCTGGAAGTCAAGGAGTACACCACGAAACTCATCAGGGAGCTTGAACTCGCGCTCGCCCTGGCGTGCCTCCTCACTAAGATGATAGGCCATCTTGAGGTAGATATGGTATGGGGAGACGGGCTTTTCGGAGGCCCAGGAGGTCTCGATTAACTCTGCCAGGTCGTCCGAAATGTCAAACGCATGCTGTTCGTCGTCCCAACGCTCGTCGAACCAACCCTGGAGCTTGCGGGCGGCGTCTTGCTCAACCACATCTATATTTAACTCGCCCTGCCCGGAGAGGCCGGAGTAGGAAAGATTGCTGCTACCGACATAGCCGATGAGTGGGGTCCTCCGGTCATCGCGGTGGATTAGATAAAGCTTAGCGTGGAGGGAAGCGCCCAGGTACAGCTTGACACATACTTTATGGGCGCGGAGTTGGCGGGCAAGCTGACGCAGGGATTTTTTGGTGGCGGCTGTGGGAAGACCATATTCTATTTGTTCCCGGAATGACTGGGCCGCTTTATGACGGATACGGGCCATCGTTGGACCATCGAGGACAGGGCGCGGGCGAATGGACTTCTCCTCGCGGGTCTCCTCCTGTGGGGTCTTATTCATACCGACGAGGATACGACAGCAGGAGTCGCCAGTGCCCTCGAAATGTTCGACCGAGTCTGCGAGGTTACTCCAACCGCTCATGCGGAAATAGCCGACGGCTATGTCGGCTCGCACGGCATCTCTAAGGTCGTCACGCAGAGTGGGGAGAAGAACGTGCTCGATATTATCAAAAATAGAAGGCAAGCGTATGGATCCCTTTCTAGCGATGCAGGGGAAGGCGAAATATGAAAAGCACAAACCGGAACTGCCTTAAGGCCAGTCTGGTGGCAGTATAAGACAGAGCAGGAAACTACGTCAACTTAGCATCAACTAGGGCAAGGCTCTATACGAGTTTTGCCCGGAGGCTGGCTTAAGCGTGGCAGTAGGCTACTCAGCATAAACGGTCCCGTCAAAACGGTTCATCGTCACTTTAGGTGAAGCTTTGCAAGAAAGTGCTTGGTATGCCCTGCTCAGCAATTCTGTAGGGCTACGCACGACTCACAGCGGACAGAACGCTCGGCTCTACACGGCGTGTGAGGTTCCAAACGCCTCTCGT
>JBBRDO010000048.1:0-33248 GCA_038203825.1 Chloroflexia bacterium
TGTTGGGTGAAGTAGCGTTGGCACTTCTGGCATCTGAGGCGTTGGTTGCCGCCTTTGTTGTTTAGTCCTGCTTTGACCACTGAGCGGGTCTGTCCGCAGTACGGGCATTGTGCCTGTTTTGGCTCTTGGGTTGTGTTCATATTCCAATAATATTACTTCGCTGTTATCCTCGCCACTCCCGGACAACCTGACTCTGTATCCGCCGCCCGTAGTTGTGATATAATGCCTGTTATCTATTGCAACGCTAAATGAGGAAATACGCAACGGATGATTTTACTCTATAACCCACGAGCGGCCGAGTCCAAGCCGAGATTGCCCATCTCCGTACTCTCCCTTGCTGCTGTTTTCGAGGGCAAGTACGCCTGGAAGCTGATCGACGGCAATCTTGACGCCGACGCGGGCAGCACCCTTGTCTCGAGCATAGAGAACGACCCGTCCATAAAGTACCTGCTCGTTACCGTCATGCCTGGCCCCCAGTTGACGCGTGCTGTGCCCCACACACGCGCCGTGAAAGCGCGTTTCCCCCACGTTACCATTGTCTGGGGCGGCTATTTTCCGAGCTCGCATCCCGACGTTGTCCTGCGCGAGCCTTCAGTTGATTTCGTGGTCCGCTCGCAGGGTGAGCTCACTATTCTCGAACTGTTGGACACCCTGGAGAATGGTGGCGCACTGGCCGAAATCGACGGACTCTCATACCGCGAAAACGGCGAGTTCAAGCACAACCGTAACCGCAAGTTAACGGACGTCAACACCTTCCCCGTGCTTCCCTACGAGAAAATTGATGTGCAGCCCTACATCAAGCGCACTATGCTCGGCTCCCGCACTCTCTCCTACCATTCCAGCCAGGGATGTCCCTTCACCTGCTCCTTCTGCGCCGTGACGAAGGGCTACTTCGGACGCTGGCTCGCCGAAAAGCCAGAGCGAACGATTCGAACCGTCCGCTGGCTGCATGAAAAGTACGGAATGAACGGCATTGAATTTCACGACAGCAACTTTTTCACATCTGAGAAGCGTGTAGCAACCTTCTCCGAGGGTATAAATGGTCTTGGCATTGGTTGGTGGGGCGAAGGAACAATTGACACCATCATGCGCTACGACGACCGAACCTGGTCCCTGATGAGCGACGCCGGCTGCCGCATGATCTTCATGGGGGCTGAAAACGCCTCCGCTACCACTCTCAAGTTCATGAACAAGGTGCTGGCGCCCGAAACGACCCTCCTCATGGCCGAAAAGTCGCGGCGCTACGGCATTATCCCCGAATTCTCGTTCGTACTTGGCAATCCGCCCGACCCCGAAGCCGACATCGAGGAGAACATCAAATTCATCTACAAGATCAAGGAGATCAACCCCGCCAGCGAGATCATCCTCTATCTCTATACTCCCACGCCGGGCGATGACAACATGTTCGCAATGGCCGAAAAGGCCGGCTTCAAATATCCCGAAACCCTCGATGAATGGGTCGGCCCCGACTGGGCAACCTTCGCCCGGCGCCGCAACCCGCACACCCCGTGGCTCACCCAGAAGCATCTTGACCGGCTGAACAACTTCGAGACGGTCCTCAACGCCCGCTACCCAACCGTGTCCGACCTCAAGATCCGCCCATGGCACCGCCAGGTCCTGCGCACCCTGGGCAGTTGGCGTTATCGTACCGGCTTCTACGATGTTCCTTACGAAATTAAGGCAATGCTGAAGTACATATCGTATACGCGCCCCGAGCAGGTCGGTCTCTGAACCCCAGCGGATCTCCCGCACTTTTCCTCCAGTTCCCTACGATTCCCAAATGCGACTGGCTCTAGTCATTCCGGGCTTCCAATCAGACGAGAACGATTGGTGCATCCCAGCGTTCACCAACCTCGCCCGTCTCCTGGCCGACCACGTTGACCTAGATGTCTTTGCCCTTCGCTACCCGCAGCGGCGCGATGACTACTTTATTGGCAAGGTCCACGTTCATTCCATTGGCGCGGGCGCCATCCTGGGGGCTCGTATTGTTGGCGTAAGCCTGCTCAAGCTCTGGTCCGACTTCGACCGCACCTTTGGTGCAGAACACGCCATCGCCACGTTTGACGCCGTAATGGGCGTATGGGCTACTGAATCCGGCTGGCTCGCCACCCGCTCTGCGTACGAGCTCAACATCCCATCTCTGGTCCACATCGCCGGAGGTGAGCTCATAAATCTGTCGTACATGCGCTACGGTAACCGCAGCGAGGCCATGGCAGGCCGTATGGTCAGGGCAACCCTCTCTCGAGCAGATCTACTCACCGTGCCATCTGACCCTGTGATGCGCGCCCTGCATCGGATGCCTGACATTGCCGTCAAGGACGTCGAGAGACGCGCCCGTCGCTGGTCCCTCGGCGTCGATACAGAAATGTTCGCACCAGCTGAACGATCGCGCCAATCCGAGAGCCCATTCACCTTCGTCACCGTCGGTTCCCTGGTACCCGTCAAGGGCCACCGCTTGCTAATCGAAGCCTTCGCTAGGCTTCGCCATTCGCGCAAACAGGAACTTCCCGCGCGACTGCGAATTGTCGGCGACGGTCCACTCCGCGGCGCGCTGCTTTCCCTCGTAAGCGATCTTGCTTTAGAGGGATATGTCACCTTCGAGGGTAATGTGCCCCATCAGGACCTGCCTGCTCTCTACGCTGAGTGTGACGCCGTCCTCCTCGGCTCATATTACGAGGCTCAGTGCATGGCCGTTCTCGAAGCCATGTCATGTGGTCTGCCCTGGGTCGCGCCCCTGGTTGGCTGCGTTCCCGACGTTGCCCGCGCCGACGCTCAGGAGACTCCTACGGGCCTTATCTTCGATGGCCGCAAGCCTGCACAGGTTGCCGCCTCCTTGCGCTCCATGCTTGAACTCAGTACCGAGGAGAGGCAGCGCTGGGGCCACCATGCACGCGAACGTGTCCTGCGCGACTATGAGCTCAACCGCCAGTCTAGCCGCCTCCTTTCCCTCGTATCCAGCCTCCTGCATCAAGGCTAGCCTCTGGCAGTTGACACCAGAACGCGCATTCACTATGATAGGCTTACTCTGTGTAACCGCTTGGCGTACTTCACACAGAGTGGGGACCACCCCCTCGCGCCCATTTGCGCACCAGATCCACGAGACCAGGCATGATAGACGTACTTTTCGGACAATCTTACTATCTACACTTTGACCCCAAGGAAATGGAGGCCATGAAGCCCTATCCGCCCCTTGGTACGCTCTATGCCGCCTCTTACGTGCGCGACAAAGGCTACTCCGTCGCTCTTTTCGACGCCATGCTCGCACAATCCGAGGCCGAGTGGGTAACCGCGCTGGAACGTCACAAGCCGCGCGTCGCGGTGATCTACGAAGACTGCTTCAACTATCTCTCCAAAATGTGCCTGACCCGTATGCGCGAAGCTGCATTTGTCATGGCCTCTGCCGCCAGGCAGCGCGGCTGTACCGTCCTTATCTCAGGCTCAGACGCGACAGACCACAAGGATAAGTACTTCGAGCATGGAGCCGACGCGATAGTCATCGGTGAAGGCGAAATTACACTCGGCGAGACCCTTGATGCCATCCTCGGTAGATCGGACGCCAGTCTCGCCTCTATTCCGGGCCTCGCAACCCCTGCCACTCCCAACCCGGTGTCTCGCGGCTTCGAGAAACAGCTCGACAACTTCCCCTTCCCAGCTTGGGATCTCGTAGACGTCGCCCGCTACAAGAAGATCTGGATGGACCGCCACGGTTACTACTCGATGAACATGGTGACAACTCGCGGCTGCCCGTACCACTGCAACTGGTGCGCCAAGCCCATCTACGGCCAGCGCTACAATGTGCGCTCGCCCGAACGCGTTGCCCGTGAGATGAAGTGGCTCAAAGACACCTACGCCCCAGACCACATCTGGTTTGCCGACGATATTTTTGGCCTGAAACCCGGTTGGATCGAGCGCTTCGCCAACGAAATTGAGCGCCTCGACGCCCACATTCCCTTCAAGTGTCTCTTACGCGTCGACCTGATCAAGCCCGGCATTCCCGAAGCCCTGAAACGCGCCGGCTGCGAAATCGTGTGGGTGGGCGCCGAGTCAGGTTCGCAAAAGATCCTCGATGCGATGGACAAAGGCACCAAGGTCGAAGAAATCTACGCTGCCGCTCACAACCTGCACGCTCAGGGCATCAAGATCGCATTCTTCCTCCAGTTCGGCTACCCCGGCGAGGAACGCAAAGACATCGAAGCCACCTTCCGGATGGTGCGTGACTGCGACCCCGACGATATTGGCATGTCGGTTTCCTATCCGCTACCCGGCACCAAGTTCTTCGACAACGTCCAAATGGAGCTAGGTGAGAAGCACAATTGGGTGGACAGCGGCGATTTCGAGATGATGTATCGCGGCCCCTACAGTAGCGAGTTCTACAGGAAGTTGCACGTGGTCCTGCACAAGGAATACCGCGCCCATAAACTCTGGAAGAAAGTCAGGGGCCGCAACCTGAACGGCCGATCCCATGAGCGTTACAACGCCGTCGCCCGTGCCAACGACCTCGTCCACATCTTCTACAACCTCGCCACGCTCCCCATCGAGCGGCGACGTCTCAACAAGATAGGCGTCCGGTCAAAAGATGCCCTCGGCATGCTCCCCCAGATCATGACCCCCGAAGCCGCCGCCAACCCAACGCCCCAACACGACTGAAGTCCAGCAAAAAGGGGTCTGCGCTGTGCAAACCCCTTTCCGTTGACAAAGCCTTGGATTAAGCAGGCTCTGCAATCTGCACCTCAAGCTTAAACAGCTTGCCGTTTCGAATTATGGCAAGTTCCACCGTGCCGTCCGCGACGCCTTGCGCGATTGCCCTCTTGAGCGTCGCCGTGTCGACCACCTGCTGATCTGCCACGGCAAGCACCATGTCGCCAACTTGTACTCCGGCCTTCGAAGCCGGCCCGCTCGGGTCTACCTGCATTACGAGCACCCCGGTGACCAAGCGCTCGTTCTCGCGCGCAGGGTTGATTCTGGCCGGACGCACGCCTACTCCCAGGTATACGCGCTTTCCCGCTCGCGATAGCCATTCAACGACCACATGGCTGGGCACTGCTACCGATAGGTCGCCACCGAAAATCATCGAGTTCACCCCGACTACCTCGCCTCTTGCGTTGATCAAGGGCCCCCCCGAATTACCGGGAGCCAGCCGCACGTCCGAGCGCACATACTCGGCGCTCCTCTCTCCATGCCCGCCACGGACCTTACCGATGCCGCTTACGATACCCGCAGTAACAACATCCTTGTGCCCCCACGGGTGGCCAAACGCGAAAACCAGTTCACCAATGCGCAACTTGGCTGAATCGCCAATTGGTAATGCAGGCAAATTGCTCGAGTCAACCTGCAATAGCGCAAGGTCCAACGCCGGATTCTCGGCCACAACTGTGCTGCCGACCCGTGTCCCGTCATATAGCTGCACTTGGGGCTTGCCGCCTGTGCCTGCAACCACGTGGTAGTTTGTCACAATCTTGCCGTCGCCGCCCCAGATTATTCCCGCACCCGCACCGCGGCCCCGACCACGCACTTCAACCACGCTGTGTCGCGCCTTCTCAACCAGCGCAACTATCGCATCCGACACCGGCGCTGCTCTACCGGGTGCTTCCGCCTTCTCAGTGTCCCTGGTTTCTATGTCAATTGCCATCTTCGTCCCTTTCCTCAACCCAGGAGAGTCCCGGCCCAATATTGTAGGCGGCACTCCCCGCACGTCACTTATTTGCGCTCGCTCAATGTAACCTGCAAAGTCCGAAGCTCGCCGCCTCGTATGACGTCTGCCGTCAGCGCCTTGCCGATGCGGTCCCCGCCCAGCAGTGCGATCAGCACGTCGCCATCTGTCACCGGCTGTCCATCGAGGCCAACCAGTATGTCACCAATCAAGAAGCCGGCTGAGTTCGCAGGGCTGGCCTCATCCACATGTACGACCAATAGACCACTTTCCTGCTTGCGGCCCGCTCGCTGATTCTCATTTAGCTCCACCGCCTGGCTCCCCACGCCCAGGTACCCGCGCTTGATAGTGCCCGTCTCCAGCAATGCCTTGGCCACCCTTGAGGCCACAGCCGACGGTATCACAACCGAAGAGTTGCCCATAATGCCCGAGGTCATCACCCCCAGCACCTCGCCCTCAGCATTTATTAGCGGTCCACCCGAAAAGCCCGGATACGGTCGCGCGTCAGTCGCCAGGTACTGCTCCAGCAATACACCCTCTCGCGTGCGCAACGGCCCACCAACAGCGCTTACAATCCCGCCGCTGGCCATCGGATGCCCGCTCGACGGCCTGCCGACCGCCAACACAAATTGCCCGACCTTGGCGCCATCTCCAAACACTGCCGGCTCGACCTCCAGTCCATCAACTTTCAGGACAGCCAAATCGGTCACCGGGTCGCGACCTGCCAGTGTAGTCTTGAATGTCTTTCCGTCTGCCGTTTCGATCTCCGGGTCTTCGCGCTCAATAACGTGCGCTGCGGTCAGCACCACCCCCGGCGCGAAAACGATGCCGCTCGCGGCCTGACGTTCTCGTCCATTCACAAGTACAACCGACTTGCCGGCTCGCTCTACCGCATCAGCAAGCCCATTGGAAAACCTGTTCAAAATGTCTGTCTGCTCCACTGTCGTATCCATATCTGCCTTTCCCCTCAGGTCTTCTAGACCATCTCTGTCGAACTATCGCCAATTGCTCGCGTCGGCTCACCGGCTTCGGCCTCGCCGACTTCTGCCTTCTCTTTGCCGCTCTCCACGCTCGCGTCGGACGAACCATCGCCCTCCGTCTTACCCTCCGAGGGACGCTTAAAGACCATATAACTCGTTTCGGCGGGCCAGAGCGGATGCACTCCCGCTAGCTCCCAGCCGTCCTTCCCCAGATGATCCAGCACGGTCCGCACAAAAGCGCTGCGCCGTTCACCCTTCTCGATCAACATTTCCTGCCCTTCAACGGACACTCGCCCGCGAAAGTCGACATAAGCAACGCGGTATTCCCACTTGGTCATCGTCTTACTCCTTGTCTTGCCGGCGAAATATGTAGCTCTTGCTCCACTCGCCCACAAAACGATTACCGGATAAGTTATCGGCCCCTAACGGCGTAAATCCCCTAACGCCGCCGGGGCCGTCTGCCACAATTATGCATGAGCCGGATGGTACCAACTTCTACCTTCCGGCCCATTAACCTTATATCAGGTGGCCTACTAGCCTTATCTCTTGCCGTACGACAAAGGTCTATCAGCATGCTATAGCCAAAGAAGGCTGGCAGCAGTAGTCAACGACGCTCAATAGTTCACAGCCCATTTCTTGTAAATGGGGCTCTCATCCTGTTGTGTCTTAGAGGGGAGATCAGGCGCGTCAGACGGTTGCGCCCCGATAAGTGGCTTTGGCAAAAGCTCCAGTCCTGCTCTGCACCAAAATCTCGCCCTCCTCTGCACTTATGCCGCGCTCAACATCTCGCTCGGTGCGCGGGCAGTCCCAGCAGCAATTGCAGATGAATTGAAGCCCTTGACAATCAGCCAAACCGCCAGAACCATTTCCTGCACGCCGAACGGGAGGGCCAAGAGCACGTACCCAGTCACAGGACTATCGCTGAACAAGGCCAACACGCAAGCCACCAGCATCAGGACACTTGAAATCATACCCCAGCAAGAGAGCCATCGGGGAATTAGTCGCGACTCAAAGAACAGGTAGTAGTACGTGAAGGCACCCAGGCAGACAGCGAAGACCGCCACGAGAGACGCGTGTTCGCGCACGCTCCGCAACGAATCGCCAATTGCCTGCAACATAGCAAGAGCGGCACCGCCTGCTTCTCCTGCATTTACGATGTTCTGGCTCAGCGTCCCCAGTGACAGCAGGCATACAAGAGCGGCTATATACATGACCGCCTCAATGGTCCTGAAGATAACAGATCCAAGGGCCAGACCGGAATTCCACTGCTTCAACACCGGGTACAGCGAGATGGCTATCCCGACACTGGCGAAAGCAGCGACGATATAAAGAAGCGCTGCACCCGCCACCTGGCTTGCGTTTGCGGCAACTCTGGTAAGGTAATCCGTACCGCTCAGAACAGGTGCAACCGCCGCGGCCGCTAGAGCTGCTACAGTCGCAACTATGAATAGAACGCCTGTGATGACAGCATTCTTTCTACTTGAATTCATCTGCTTGTCACCTCTAATTGCTGAGCTGCTGTTGATCGAGTTTCTTCTTTCGTTGGTTGCCATCACGCTGGGAGCCATCGAATACCCGCTAGTTAGGTCTTCCATGGTTCTCTGGATATCTCTGCTTCCAGGTGACGAGCACCTGGCTCCCAACTATAATGGCCTTCAGACCAGTGTCGTAGGGTCGAACGTTGCCTCGTGGTCTTGATTCGCGCAGTCTGCTATCAGTACGACTGGTGGTTGAGTATCATGCTCGCGGCCACAAGCTAAAGGCCCTGAATATGGGCTTATTGACGAGCGCCCGCAGCCAGCCAGAGGGAACCGATACTCCTCCACTGTCATGATAGAATACGGAGGTAGCAAGACAAGTATAAGAGGGTTACAATTTAGTTACAGTCTTGAAGTCCTCACCCCGGCCATCAACCGGACAGGAACGCATCCCCCACGCTTGGCACACAAATCTTGGCGCACAAATGGTGTTCACAGGGATTGGCACCGCGCGCAGCTAGCCGTTCTGAACGAACATTTTGTTCTTCTAACCTGCTGTAATTGAGCCGGGAGAATAGCTTATCAGCTTTTCAGCGTTTGCAAATGGCTCCTAGTCAAAAATAAGCCCCAGCTCGCGTGCGCGTGCCACGGCCGCCACCCTCCCGCGTCCTTGTACGCCCAGCTTCTGATAAATCTGAGCCAGGTGGAACTTGACCGTACCTACGCCCAGGTGCATGCGACTTGCTATCTCCTTATTGGAGAGGCCCGCCGCCAGCAGATTCAGCGTCGTGGCCTCCTGTGCGGTCAACGCCTCGACACCGGCTAAAGCGCTTCCCGCCGTTATGTGTACGCGCTGCCGCGCCATTCCGCCCGGTGGCGCTTGAACCAAGTTCGCCGCTCCATCCGCCGGCACATACGGCACCGTGAGCTCAAACCGCATACCGTAGCCTCTACCTGACGACATTGCCAGCGTGCCACCTACGTCCCCCATGTCCCCGTACTTTGCCAGTATTACGCTCTCCGCCCTCGACCGCTGATCGATCCCTAACGTACCGTCGTGCTCAATCCGGACACTTACACTCTCCACGCCGAACGCCACTTCAAGAGCTACATGGTGCAATTCCGCTGCTGATCGCGCCGACTCAACTACCCCACGGACGGCTTCCGTGACAACATTCCGGGTCGCGTCAGCCAGCTCGGTCGGCCTGCCAAGCAATCGCAAGTCGAGATCAACTTCGCGCTCGTCGGCAAGCGCGCGCACGTCCGACCACAGCGCTTCTACCAGCGTTGGAACTGACATCGAGCTTGCCACGTCGGCCATACTGCCTCCCGTAACCTACGTTCTGCGGCTCTTCTCTCTGCTCGCTAGCAAGTGGTCATAGAAGAGATACTGCTGCGCCCACCCCGCCTTTTTGAAGTGCGTGTGATAATATGCCAGAACCTGCGCGTACCCGCTCGCTGTTGGCGACTTGCCACGCAGTCCCGGCAAGTAAAGTTCCCGCGTCAGATTCCAGACGTGCGTATCGACAGGCACCGCCTGGTCCTTGGCCATAGCGAACAGGCACACGCAATCTGCTATCTTGGGCCCAACTCCGTCAATCCGCAGCAATTCACCCCGCGCTGTCGCATAGTCCATCTGTGCAACGCGTTCCAGCCAATCCTTCGGCTTCGCGGCCAGCTGCGCGGCCACCTTTACGAGGTTGCCCGCCCTCCACTCAAGGCCGGTCTTGTCGCTCACTTCGAACGGGTCCAGGGCAGCCAGAGTCTCGGCGCCAGGAAACGAATGCGTCGCTGCTTTGCCGTCCGGCCCCTCTAGCGGCTGCCCCCAGGTTCGAGAAATAATTGCGATTGCCTTCATGATCCGAGGGATGAAGTTCGCCGTTGAGCACATGAACGACAGCAGACATTCTTCCGGCTTCTGGGCCACGATCCTCAAGCCTCGAAACCGGTCGGCCAGCTCCCCGAGGTGCTGGTCCTCTTCGCGCCACGACTCGTAGAGACTCTCAAGGTCCACGTCCAGCCTGAAGAAGCTGCGGATCACTCCTTCGTCCGGCGCTCCCGGGTACGTGTAAAACTCGAAGGTGTCAGCGCTGGCATCTCCAGCGTCAATCTTCCTGATCCTGATCAGCCTGTCGCCCGTGACCGCGTCCCACCAGTCATCCGTGGTCTGCCGCCACCGGAACATCTGGCCGTTTGACAGCGTATATTCCAGGTTCAGCAGCCCTCTTGGGTAAACAAGCGTACCCTTTGCTTCTTGCTCAACTTTGCCCATATGTTTACCTCCACCTCTTTATATCAATTGTTCCGATATTTGGCTAAGACAGGCCCGTATTGGCCAGCCTCCATAGCACATGCTATAATTAGACCTGAACGGACACCACCGCCAAACACCGATCACAACTACCATGCAAGCCGGAGGAAGAATTCAGAGTGGGTGTACATGCCAGTCATATGCGAGTTGCCGCCATACGAGCGCTGCTCAATAAGGAACGCTACGAAGCCCTCGATGTCCGCGATCCCATTGCGATCGCCCAGGCTGCCGAGCGCTTCAATACGCTTGATGTAGTTCTCTCCACCATGCCGCCCGACGAAGTGCTGGACCTCTACAAGCCACTCCTGTCTGTATCCCAGGCTTCCAAGCTCCTTGGTTATAAACCGAAAGAAGTCCGCCGTTTGCTGGGTCAGGGCAAAATATCGGGCAAGAAAATGGGCAACGAGTGGCGCGTGCCCCTCAAAGCCGTGTTGTGACGCCGCCACTTTAACAGGGCGTTCGCACGCATGAAACTCCACCTACAGGAGGCAACGTAATGGTAATCGGAGAAGATATTCCGTCCGGTGCAACAGAAAAGTCAACGGGCGAAGAGTTCGTATCAGCACGCATAAACGCCGTGCCGCCCTCAGGTATCCGCAAGTTCTTCGACATCGTCGCCACCATGAAGGACGTCATTTCCCTCGGTATTGGCGAGCCCGATTTCGTAACGCCCGAGCCCGTTTTGAACGCCGGTATCGAATCGTTGCGTGCCGGACACACCTCCTACACGTCCAATTCGGGCATCCTTGAGCTTCGCAAACTCGTAGCCGCCCAGCTTGACCACCTCTACAACGTCACTTACGACCCTGAGACCGAGCTACTCATTACAGTTGGCGTCAGCGAGGCTCTTCTGCTCGCACTCATGGCCGTCCTCGAACCCGGCAGCGAAGTCATCGTACCTGAACCCTGCTTCGTCGCTTACCAGCCCACCGTTATTTTCGCGGGCGGCGTTCCCGTGGCCGTCCCGACCTATGTAAGCCAGAACTTCCAGGTGGCAGTTGAAGACCTTGAGAAGGCACGAACCCCCCGAACACGTGCAATTCTACTCGGTTACCCGAACAACCCAACAGGGGCCGTCCTGGACCGTTCCAGGCTCCTTGAAATCGCCGCCTGGGCCGAGAAGAACGACCTGCTCGTTGTCTCAGATGAAATCTACGACCGCCTCGTCTATGGCATCGAGCATACCTGCTTCTCAGCCCTCCCGGGCATGTGGCAACGCACTATCCTGCTTGGCGGCTTCTCCAAGTCCTACGCGATGACCGGCTGGCGCATTGGTTATGCCGCGGCCCCGCCTGCGATACTCGCCGCCATGCGCAAGATTCACCAGTTCGTCATTATGTCCGCCCCCACCACAGGACAGGAAGCCGCCATCGAAGCCCTGAAATCCGGTGAGCCCTACGTCGAATCGATGCGTCAGGAATACGATAGGCGTCGCCGCCTCATTGTCGACGGCTTCAACCGTCTCGGCCTCACGTGCTTTGAGCCGCGTGGTGCCTTCTACGCCTTCCCCTCGATCGAGAGCACCGGCCTCAACGAGGAAGAGTTCTGCGAGCGCTTGCTGGCACAGGAAAAGGTAGCCGTAATTCCCGGTTCGGCCTTCGGCGCCTCCGGCAAGGGCCATGTCCGCGCTTCTTACGCTAATTCCTATTCGAACCTGCAGGAAGCCTTGGTCCGTATCGAGCGCTTCCTGGGAACCCTGAAGCAGTCTGTTCCTTCCGGCGTTTAGCGCTCAAATGTAAACAGACAGGGCTTACGAGAGCGCGTAAGCCCTGTCTCTCTTCCTGTTTCAAGCAAGCCTACTGCATACCGAGCGCCAAAGCTTCTAGCGCGACCCGCGGGTTCACATTCTCCAACAATTGCTGTCGTGTGTCCTGTATCAACTGAATCGCGGCCAATGCACTCTTCGCGCTGTGCTTGCGAGCAGCAGATTGAAGCGCTTGCATCTGGTCAATGTTGACCACGAGCTCCGGGGCCGGTGCTCTAACCGCAATCACGTCGCGCCACCACCCCTCCCAATCTTGAAGCATCTCATACAACACCGGTCGTGACTCGGTGAACATCTTCGCATATCGTCCCGCCGTGTTCACCCGGTCGTTGATGTGCGCCCCCGACAGTACGCTCAGTTCCTGCAACGCCGAGCGCCGTCGCTCCAGGCTCTCGCGATCTTGCATCAGCCGCACAGCATGCCCGAGCCGGCCCCCGGACAGAGCCGCAAGTAGCTCAGCCTGCTCGCGCTCCGCCCCCCATTTCTGGACCAGAGCGCGCCCAACACTTTCACGGGACATGGACCGCAAAGGCACCAGAAAACAGCGAGAAGCTATGGTTGGCAACACCGATATGTCATCCGGCGCAAGCAGAATTATTATCGTGTGCGCGGGCGGCTCCTCCAGCGTCTTCAACAGCGCATTCGACGCTTCGTCGTTCATCTTGTCGGCGTCACCCACGATGTACACTTTCCACCGCGCAGAGTGAGGGCTTAACCCAACATTCGCCTGCATTTCGCGAATCGCGTCGATCCGGAGTTCTTTTGCCGGCCCGCTCTTGCTTTTGCTTCCAATATCGCCCATCGAAGCCGCCTGCGTCTCAAGGCTGACCTCAATCAGGTCTGGGTGCGAACTCCGAGCAAACCGGACACACGATGCGCAGATTCCACATGGAATATCGGGCCATTTCTGCCCGCTGGGCGCGTCCGCCAGGCAATTGACCGCCATCGCAAATGCCATGGCCAGCGTGTGCTTGCCGCTCCCTTCCATCCCCGTGAACAAGTACGCGTGTGCTATTCTGCCCCCACGAATCGAAGCGCGCAACATCTCAACGGCTCGCTCATGGCCAACTATGGGCCAGCCTGGCTCCCCGCTGATCTGCGAATCAAAGAACATTCTCTAAGCCTGCTTCCACTCGTTCTCAGCGCCGTACGGGCGCAGATTTGGTCGACTTTTCGGGCACCGCTGAGGCAGGCACCGAAACCGGAGCGAGTATGTTATTCAGGCGCTTGCGGTCGTCGCTGGTCAGGATAGTGTTCACCACCAGCCCTTCCTCCCGATCCGCCCCCATGTCCTGCTCCAGGTCGCGCACGGCATCACGCATCTCATTTAGAGGGGCCGCTCCGAAAGAGCACCCGTCGAGCGTGATATCTGGGTTGCGAGTAAAGAGCGCGACACCCTTCACCGGCACATCGGGTTTCCCAATCTGCGCCAGCAAGTCATGAGCCGCTGCCACCATAGCATCCAGCTCAACTGTCGGATTGCCAATCGAAGGCTTCGTTCCCGTCATCCGGTCCAGCCAGCTCGTCGGCGACTTCCAAACATCGCCCTTTGCCGACGCCTTGCAACCTACGGGCCCAACAGCCCCGTTAGAATCGAACGCGATCAGGCCCGACGGCGTGATCATAAGCACCGGGATCCAAACATCTCCGACGCGCGGGTAGTGATGCAGGCTATACTTATTGTTCAGACCTCGTAACTCGTCGTTAATCATCGAATCGATTCGTGGTGCATTCTTCAGCCGAGTGTCGGCAGCGTTGGCCGATGACCATATCGGAAACCCGATTATTAATATGGGCCACGATAGAAAGCTCAGAAGCGCTGTTTCCGGCGTGAATGATGCCAGCGACATCAGCAAGGCGACCGCGAACAGCACCACGCCGATCAAGCGCCGCTTCCTAATTTTCCGGCGTTCCTCAGCCTTATAATCCTCATGAATAAAGATGTTCATATTCTCCAAACAGCCCCGCTTGATTGCATGCGCGGCGTCGTGCTAAGATGATAGATATGACTCAGTCTAACATAAGGCAGGGCCGCCTTCAAGACAACACTTCCTCCACCGCTCCTACGCGTGGAGCTGATGTCAGTGTCATCATCGTCAGTTGGAACGTTCGGTCCCACCTCGTGAATTGCCTGCGGGCCCTCTTCTCTGCCCCCGTCCGTGATGGTCTGCGCCTCGAAGTGATAGTGGTTGACAACGCATCAACCGACGGCTCGCCTCAGGCCGTGGGCGACTTCCCCGCGACCCTGATCCGCAACGACGCGAACCTCGGCTACGGCCGGGCCAACAATCTCGGCCTGCGAGCGGCCTCAGGCCGCCACCTCGTAGTCCTAAACCCTGACACACTTCCGCAACTCGGCTCCCTCCGCCACCTGATCGATTTCGCGGACAATCACCCCAACACAGGGATAGTTGCCCCACGCCTGCTTAACCCCAATGGCACTATCCAGAGCGCCGCATTCCACTTTCCCACTCTCACGATGGCGCTCCTCGACCTCTTCCCACCCCCTGCCTGGTTGCCCGGCAGGCTTCGCGGCCGACTCCTTCAGTCTGCATTGAACGGACGCTACCCGCAGGAACAAAACACGGCTGCCTTCCGCATCGATCATCCGCTTGGCGCCTGTTTTCTCATAAAGCGCATCGCCTACGAACAGTGCGGTGGCTTCAATGAAAACATCTTCATGTATTCCGAAGAAATCGACCTCGCCCTGCGCTACGCACGAGATGGCTGGGACTGTTGGCAGGAACCCGCGTCCCAGATCGTCCACCTCGGCGAGCAAAGCACAGGCCAAATCCCTGACACGATGTTCGGCGAGCTTTGGCGCTCCCGCCTCTATCTTTACGACGCTTACTATACGTCTCTAGCCGCTTTCTTATTGCGCGCCCTCCTCGCCGCCGCCATGCTCAAGAATATCCTCTCCTCAATGTTCGCTCGAATATTAGGGCTCGAAAACAAACAGCAGATGCGCAGTCAGATCCGCAAATGGTCTGCGACCCTCAGGATGGCCCTAAGCCGTTGACCCTCACCATCGCCATCCTCGCCGCAAATGTCGCGGACCATTTGCCCCACTGCTTCGCCAGCCTGCGACCTCTGATTGCACAAACGAACGCCCGTACACTCGTCATCCTCAACCGGCATGGCGACCCGGCCACTGCCCGGTCAGCCCGCTCCCTCGCTGACACCGTCGTTGAGCGCCCTTTCGAGAACTTCTCGCGTCAGCGCAACTACGCGCTGGGCCTTGCCGAGACCGATTGGCTCCTCTTCATCGACGCTGACGAGCGCCTGACCCCGGCCCTGTGTGACGAGATTGCCACCATCCTGCGGAGAGGGTCCGGCGCGGGCTGGCGCGTGTCTCGACGCAACTTCCTCTTCGGCCACGAAATGAGACATACGGGATGGTGGCCCGACTATCAGTTGCGCCTGATCCGGCCCGCCCTCTCCCACTACGACGACTCCCGCCAGGTCCACGAGTACCCGGTCGTCACAGGCGAGGTTTACGCGCTCCTGAACCCGCTCATCCACTTCAATTATGCGAACTGGGGTCAGTTCATCAGCAAGCAGCGCACATATGCCCCCCTCGAAGCCGCCGCCCTTCACGGCGAAGGCGTCCGCGCCCGGGCGCGCAGCCTCATCGGCCAGCCGCTTCGAGAGCTTCACCGTCGCCTCATCACGTACCATGGCTGGCGCGACGGCCTCCAGGGCATCGCCCTCTCCATCGCAATGGTCCTGTACCGTTTCGACGTCTACCGCCGCCTTCGACGCCTCGATCAGTGACCTACATACCACCTCATAATGTCCTATGGTCCGCTCGTTATAGCCTGCCAGTGGAAGTTTTCCACATGTTGACATTCACTGGCGCGAGGCCTATATTACGCCTATTGAGTTGCTCCGTTTAACTCGCGGTGTCGAGGCATAACCTCCTGAAGGAGGAGCAATGACTGTAGACAAGACTCAGGCAGCCTGGACCCAACACGGTAAGCACCGAGGCGCGCAATGCAACATCGATGACCGAGATCTGGAGCTCGTTCGCAGGTTTGGTGTCCTCGAGCACCGCACGGGCGTCCGGTTCTTCTTTGTCGGTCAAAGAGAAGTGGAGCGCTACCGAGGCGTCGAGCCACGAATCGAGAGGCTTCATGGCATCGTGATGATCGTAGCCGCCGACTCCTTCACCGTCATTACGGTTTACCGAAATCGGCAGGCGCTAAAACAGATTAGGCACAAGTCCAAGCGCTGTGCAATCATAGCCGCTTGAGTCTCGGCCCCTCCCTCCGGCACCGCAACATGGAACACGGCAACTTGATAACAAGAAGCCCGCTTTCGAGGGGGGCTTTTCGCTATGGCACGGTCTAATTTCTTTACTTTCCCTTCCCCGAGCGTCCCGGCATCGGGAACTTGATCCTCAGCCAGCTGAACAGCGCTAGCCCCAGAAGTACGGTGAAAATCCCCACGACTATCAGCGAAGCCACACTCAGGCTTGAAGGCGTCCCGTTGTCGACAGGATAGCTGTGAAGAGTATCAATTCCAAACCAGGCGGTCAGGTAGTTCACGCCCAGGAACGTCATGAGCACGATCGCAAACCCGATCAGTGACAGCCACGCCATTGTCAGCCCGCGCACACCGCGCTGCACGCGCACATGCAAGTACGCTGCATAGGTGAGCCACGTGATCAGCGCCCACACTTCCTTGGGGTCCCAGCTCCACGCCTTCGTCCAGGCTTCCTGGGCCCAGATTGCGCCTGTTATGAGCACGAGGGTCATGAACGGAAAACCAACGGCCACCGCTCTGAACATAAACTCCTCAATGGCTGCCCCTGACGGCAGCGCCTGCCCTATCCGCCCTTTAAGGTAGTTCTTGGCCAGGAAAGTCAATCCGGCCCCCGCCGCCGTCCCAAACGAGCTATACGCAATAATCGCGAAAGAAACATGGATCATCAACCAGTATGATCTAAGCGCCGGCACCAGCGGCACGGACTGCTTCAGGCTGGCATCGACAAACCATAGCGCGAAGCTTTGCAGGCAGAAGATAAGTAATACCACGAAGGCGCCTGCTGCCCGCACCTTCAGCACACCCTCAAACAGAATCAGGTATATAGTGGTCGTGCCCCAAACCAGCATTGTGCTGATCTCATACAATGTCACATATGGTGGGTGCCCCGATTCCGCCCAGCGCATCCCCAGTGCAGTGGTCAATGAAATCCATGCCACCAGCACCAGAGAAAACCCCACCCATCCAAGCAGAGGGCTGTATTGCTTGCGAGACAGGATGCTTTCGCTGCGCCCGCCACCGCTGATCGTGACGTCCATTGTACCGCCGCCCGCACCCGCCATCGACACCTGCCCCGACGGGACGGCAACGGCTCGGGCCGACCTGGTAAATAGATGAACGGCATAAAACACAAACGCCGCAAGATAGCAAATATACGCCAACGAAGTCAACGTAGCCTCATTGAACCCTAACGTTGATTGTTCAAATCCCATTCTCTTCCTCCTGCGTGCTCGTCTCCGAGTTCAATCCGTCTCTTACCCTGAGCGCTAGTTTCTCGAAGTCGCGCTCGAAGGCCACTTTGTTCTTTTCCGCAAGCCCACCAAGCGTTATGTTGACCGTGCCTTCATATTCGCTATTTGGCACGATCTTCGCCCAGCATCTCGTAAATGTCGTGTAAAGCGATATCGTAAATCCTAACGCCATTACCCCGAAAAAGAAGCCCACCAGCTCCAGCCCCTGGTCCTTGGCTACTTCCAGTATCGTAGCGGTACTTTGCCGGAAATCAAAACTGTATTGCCCGTAACCCGACAGCGTCAACGGCCCCGTGCGCGGCAAGAACGCATCGTATATGGTCGAGTTAAAGTTTTGGTCCACGTACGCCTTCACATATGCCGGCGGGTTCTCGCCCGGCGCCCTCGTCACGTTCTGGTAGTACGTTATCTCCAGCGTCAGTGTGTGGTCCTTACCCGCCAGCTGAACATAGTCCAGAGGAAGATTGTCACTGCTGGAGTACGGAAAGTCAACCAGTACCTCCCCGGTCGGCACTGTCGCCGTTATCGGCCCGCTCTGCCCCATCAGGCGCAATGGCACGTTCGCGCCGCTGCTGTCTATGGCCTTCGCGTATAACACGGGTTCATAACTCACCAAAAAGAAGTTGACCCCCTTGTACCTCAGCGGGTCGTTGACAATTATCGTTTTTGTCAGCACCTGCGTATTGTTCTCGTACACTGCCAGCGTATTCTGGAACTCCTTGACCGTGGTGCCATCCGGATAGTAATCGATGTTCCAACCTACATTCGCAACGCTGAAATCGGTGCCGTGGCCCACATTCACAGGGTCATTAGGCATGAAGTATACCGATCGCTCACGCCACCCAACCTGTGTCATCCCTGCTGCTGTCAAGATCAGGAGCACCAACCCTGCATGGCTCACGAAAGTGACCATCTTCGACCATCGGTCCCGGTCCGCATACAGATGAGTAATCGCCCCATCCGCCGACTTGTCACTCAACACCCGGTATCTGCTCTTCTTGAGCGCACCCCGCAACACCTTGTCGGCTTGCTCCGCGCTTACAGGCACCGACGTGAACTGTGCTCGCTCGGTCAGGCCGCTCACAAATCCATCACTGACCTTCACCATCGGCTTGGTTATCAGCCTCACCGTCGGCTGCCACCTGTTCATCGTGCAAATGATGATGCTGAAGACGACCACCACCACTAACATGCGAAACCATAGCGAGTTGTAGAGGTCAAAGAATCCCGCCCAGCTCAGCACGCCCGTCAGGTCGCCATACCGCGCATGCGCGTTGGCAAGGAAGCTGTCCAGCGCCTCTGCCGAATCCTTTATGCCCGGCTGCATCTGAGGAATGATGGTCCCCAGCATGGCCGCCAGCGCCAGCGCGATATTCTGCACCACGGCGAACTTCACCGAACAACAGAGCACCCAGATCGTCTCGATAAAGTCCCGCTCCGGGCGGCGGCGATCCTGTGCTAGTGGTGCGGGAATCGGGCTGGTCGGCTTTTTGGCTCGTGCTACAACTGGTGTGACTCTTTGTGCCATACTCGCGCTTAAACCTTGCCTCGGGACGCCAGAGCTGTCGGTGTCAGGCTCAGGCGGATAGAATGGATGCTGCTCACGGAATCCCTCATGTGATATTACCATTAGCACTCAGCATCTTCAAGGCTCCAGGCATGAATATTTCGTTAAATAGTGCCTGCTCGTGCTGCAACTACGCCCCTCTACCGTGTAATGGTGGGCGTTCGAGTTGCGCGTGGTCGCGCGGGTGTCTGCGTCGCCGCTCGCCTGTCGGCCACCGGCGTCGGGGTTGTCGTGCCTGCACCCCAGCCGAAGAACCGGTCAAGCACCGGCTGCACCAGTTCGTCGTTCAGTTTCAGCCCTTCGCTCCCGTCCGGTAAATAGTCAGCCGTAATCATCGTCCCATCTATCGACGACGTGATTATGTCCGAGGCCTGCATGTTGAATCCCAGTTGCGCCAGCCCCAACTGCTGGTCAAACGGTATGTTCGTCTGCACGAGCCGGCCCAGCTTGTCGATTATCGAAGGAATCGAGGGCAGCAAATCCAGCGACATCGCCTTCTGTCTGATAGCCATTATGACCTGGAGTTGTCGCTTACTGCGCGCAAAGTCGTTGTCGGCATGGCGCGTTCGGGCATATCGCAACGCCGTCTTCCCGTCCATCATCTGCCAGCCCGCGTCGAAGTGAACCTTAATTGTCCCGTTCGGGTTGCCGTCCTCGTCGTCGGGGTAAGCGTCGTCATCAATGCTGTATGGCACATCAATCGCCACCCCTCCGACCGCATCCACAATCGCCCTGAACCCATCGAAATTGAGCGTCACATAATAAGCGATCGGCACATCAAACAACTTGCTAACTGTCTGCAGTGCCAGCCCCGGCCCGCCTCCCGGCTCGTGATAATACTCCCCGAACACATAGGCGGCATTGATCTTGTTCCGACCGTAGCCTGGTATAGCTACGATCAAGTCGCGCGGGATCGACATTATCCTCACGGTATGTGAGATCGTGTCCACATTCGCCAGCAGAATCGTATCGCTACGCGGAGTGTGATCCGTATCGTTGGGCCTCTTGTCAGTGCCCATCACAAGTATGTTGAACCGGCCCGCCGGCAGGTCGCGAACGTGGTTCACCGTCGGCGAGGGCAGCAGGGTCGGCGTCGGCTGCCCTGGTAGAGCTGTCGGTTGTGTGGGCATTACCGCCGCCATAGCCGTAGGCGTCGCCGGAAGCGGAGCGTAAATCGCGCCCTGCAGTTTCACAAAAAGGAAGATACCGTACCCTCCCAGCCCCAGCAGCAGCAGCCCAACCACGAGTATCGACCACCGGAAAAGCCGCCCAACCGTCCACGCCTTCCCTGCCCGTGCAACACCCGTGATCACGCCTCCACCGGCGCCTGCTGCCAGCATCGGGGTCCCCCCAATACCCGCTAATAGCACCGATTGCTGCTCACTCGGCTCGTCACCTTCAGACAACGGCACAGCCGAAGGCACCGCAGGCAGCCCGGGTTCCGCCGGCACTGGCGAGCCCGTTGTGCTCGCCCCCGTTCTCTTCACTTTGCTGGCACTTGATTTGCCGTAGTAGCGCGTACCCGAACCTGTAGCAAGTTTGCGGGCACTTGCCTTTCGCGTGTGCTTATTCGGCATTGTTTGCTTGGGCGCGGAGGCCTATTTGTCCCTCCGCAGAATACGCCGCACTCTTCGGCGCGGCAAATTGCGCGCGAGCTTTGTCCTCAGGCCGTTGTATGCGTTGCTCACGCTCTGACGCTCTTCACTCGCAAGTGGATCTTTACCGAACTGCTCGCGCACATAGGCCCGGGCGATCGTTCGCGCATACAGTGACGTCCCCGGCACATCCCTTGCCAACGCTTCACTGAACTCATAAGGTGTCTGGTACGGAGCAGGTCCTGCCCGCAATAGCCTCGCCCAGAACAACATACCCTTGTAGTAGAAACCGGCGCTCGCCTGTGCGCGCCGCTTCTTGAACGGCGAAGCCGGTAAGAAGAAGAAAAGTCCTGCCCCCAGAGCAGCAATGCCCAGCACTCCCCAACCCCATGCGCCACCCGGCACGCCAAAGCCGCCGCCCGACGTCGTTCCCGCAGAAGCCGGCGGCTGGTTGATAATCGCATGGCCGTCATTGGGTGTCTCCGACGCCTGAGGCCCTGTCGTAGGCTCCATAGTCGGCGCGAAAGTCGGCTGTGCTTGCGGAACGTCATGCGCTATTACCGCCTGCGAAGGTGTCGGCTCGAACGCCACCCACCCGTAGGTCGGGAAGTATACTTCCGGCCAGGCGTGGGCCGACGACTCGCGGATCGTGTATTCTCCGGTCTGCGGGTCATACGTTCCTGGTGCATATCCTCCCGCGAGTCGGGTCGGTACTCCCAGGTCGCGAAGCATGACCACCATTGCACCGGCATAATACTCGCAGTAGCCTTCTTTCCCCTCAAACAGGAACCAGTAAATTCTGTCTTCGTCGTTGTTCGGCGGGGTAATATTCGTATTGTACGTATAGTTCGCGCGCAGGTAGCTCTCGATAGCTTTAGCCTTGTCGAATGGTGTCACGGCGTCTGCTTTCGTGACTATCTGCCGCGCAAGAGCTGCTACTTTAGATGGCACCTTTACCGGCACCTTGAGATACCGATCCGTCAGCCAGGCTGCGTAATCAGTGTTGTCGGCCCTCAGTTCGTCGTCGGTAGCATTGGATACCATCGAGACCGCGGTGTACTTGTCACCCGACTTCATCGGCTCCGGCCCCTGGTCTCCCTTGTTATGAACACTTGTCAGGTCCTCGTACACCGAGACTTCCCCCGCCGGGCGCATTTCCAGCACGTAATCGGGCGCCGGGCTCAGCGACAGGTTCACGTCTATTCCCCGGTCGTCCTTTAAGCTCTTTATGTCGTCAAGCAGTTGGGGCCCCTGTGTAGTATCAAAAAGGCACCTCAGCGTGTCAGCGGCCCGACAAGGCTTAGCCGTATTCGACCGCAGTTCACGTTGCGCAAGTTGCAACAAGCCAATGAAATTATGCTCGCGCAGTTCCGGTGGTACGGCAGCCAGCTGGTCGCCCACCATTTTCTCGACGTTATACACTTCGGTCAGCGGCCGCCACGAATACTCCAGGTACGTCGAGCGGTCAAACTCAACCGGTCGCGACGGCGCAAACAGCAAATCGTCCTTCGGGTTGACCACCTGAACCGTGTAAGTCACAGGGTGCCGGCTCGAGTCTTCGTCAGGCAACCTGTCGTTTGCGTTCAACGTCAGCAACGGGCTCATCTTGGATATTGTGAAGGTCTCCTTGGCCGTGTTCCGCCACCCCATGCCCGTATATTCGTCCCAGGTCCTGACCCGCCAGTACTCGTTCTCCGTCGACTTCACTGTGAGCGCTATATTATCCGACAAGTTAAGCTGCCCGCCCATGACAAAGGAGTCGTTGAACGACGAATAACCACCGAAAGAAGAACCCCCCGCTCCATTAATCGCGCCCCACTGCCGGGACATGAGATCCTGGAAGTCAAGCCACGGCTTGTTCACCTGGCTCCAGACGTTGTTTAACGTGTTATTAACAGCCGTCGCAGGTACATACCACATGAGCAAGGCCACGGCAATTGATAGTGCACTCCCGGCCCACAGGAAAGACCAGGTCAGGCGCGGCGAGTAGTTGACCCGCTCCCTCTGCCAGCGCTCCTCTTTGATCAGCAAATTAAAGCGTATCATCAGCAGCAGCGCGCTGAACATGAACACAATCAGATAGCCGTTCAGGCTGACCCGCGAATACGATAAGTTGATCAGCAGTGCCACGCCGTTAGGCACCAGCGCCCACCATAGCTGCCTGCTTCTAAAAATAAAGTACGAGCTACTGTATGCCAGCACCCAACAAACGACGGCAAGCGACAAAATGAATACAACAATATCGTCATTCATGTCGCCGCGCACCGACACGTTCAGCCACTGCGTAGTTCGCAACACGAGGTCCTGCACGCGGTCCTGCACCGTGCTCAGCCGCGGGTCGTGCATGACGCTCGCAACCGCTAGCAGCACCGTATTGACACCGATCATCAGGCCGACCAGGTCCAGCAGGAATCGAGGCACGCCGCGTACCTTGGCAAGTACAAGTCCTGTCAGCATGCCAATTAGCGTTATGGGGGTCAGGATAGAAAGACCGTCGGACCACTGGGCCTGTTCAATGGACAAAGTCACACTGAACAGCATCATCGCAACCAGACCAACGGTGAGCCATCCCTCTTGAAGCCTGAGAAATTTCATCATATATCTGCTTATAATTACGTGAGGGAGTTACCGGCCGCGGAACTACTACACACTATCTATACGTCGATTATACTCAAATAGTTCAAACAGACACAACTGGACAGGGCAATCCGGCTTTACATGGCCTCCACGGCACCCCATTATCTCAGATTCCGAACAGCCGGCCCGCCAAATTGCTGATGCAGGGCCGCGTCAATCGCATCATCGCGTTTTACCAGATAGCTCGTCACGTTCAGCGCAGACAGTGCACTTACTGTCAACAGCGGGTTCCCGCCGCCACCAAAAGTCCCCGGCTCCACCAGAACAACTGCCGCGCTGGCGCTCCTGTATAGTTGCAGCTGAAGCGCCGTCACCCACGCCTCGTCAAGCGAGGGTGTGACAATCACGAGAGTATCCTGCTTGCTGAAAAGGTCCTGCTGCCCCACCAATACTTCTTCAAGCGGGACATCGCCTTCGGCCCGCAATACAGCCAGTGCGCGCAGCATCTTTATCAGTTGCCTCCCACCACGATCGGCCGGGATCGTCACGCGGTGCTGCCCCCAGGCGATCATCCCCACCGACTTGCCCTCACCCAGGAAATAGGCCGCCAGCGAAGCTGCCACCACCACCGAATACTCTTCCGTGCTCGGCTCCAGCATCAACAGGCCGAGTTCCTCCCGGTCACTCTGGGCCTCCTCGCCCGGCCGGCGCGTTAGGCCCGGCATCCAACCTGTCTTCTGGCGGACCGGCGTGCCCGACACGACCGGATGGTCGGGTGCGGCAATGTGCACCTCCTCGTTCAGGTCCAGTATAAGCCATATGTCTGCCGTCGGGTCCAGCTCGAATTCCTTCACCATCAATTGCTGCGTCCGCGCGCTCATCGGCCAGTGTATTCTGTTCATCGGATCGCCCGGCTGGTACAGACGTATTCCGGCTGCGTTCGGAGTCGAGTGGAAGCTGCGTCGCTCCATGCGCCCGCCCCCCGGCAAGTCTCCCATGCGCATTCCAAACGACTCGAGCGGCACGATTGCCGGGTACACAAGTAGCTCTGCGCTTTCATCGAACACGCGCCCTGTTTGCACCAGTCCAAACGGGTCCCCGGTCAAAATTGCTGTTGGCCCAAGCCTGTACAATCCCCGGTGCGTACACCTCGTCTTGACGCGCCAGCGCTTGCCGCCGTGCCCCTTCAACGAGATTACAGCCCCGACGTGGTGCCCCGGTAAGGTCGACCTGTCTCGCACCTCAAGCCACAGCTTCCGTACCCGCGACACGTTCTGAATTTCGATCGTCTCCTCAACGACCCCGCCCACTTGCGCCTGCGCGGGTTGCACCGAGCGGCTCACGCGCAGGTCTCGCCTGCTTACTCTTGCCCACACGAATGCCGCCACCAGCACCGCCGCCAGGACGTACGACAGGTAATAAAGGTACCTGAGACCCGTCGTCTGTGCCGCAACATAGATGGCCACCGTGAAGATGCCCATGCGGATGGCGTTTGAATAATCTGACATAGTCTACCGTTTCACCGGCCCTAATTGATTGGGTCCCCGACTAAGCACGCCTGCTGGGAACAGGAACCGTGCCCGGAACAGGCGTATTGCGCAGGATCTCATTGACGATTGACCTACCATCCGCGTTGCGTATCCTCGCCGCCGGGTTCAAGATGAGGCGATGCGCAAGTATGCTCTCCGCCAGCGCCTTGATGTCGTCCGGTATCACGTAGTCGCGCCCCATGATGGCCGCACGCGCCTGCGCCGCCGACTGTAGTCCCAGCGAGCCTCGTGGGCTGGCCCCCAGGTAAATGTCGTCATGCTTGCGCGTCGCGGCCACCACAGTCACTATATACTCCTTTATCAGCCGGTCCACGTGCACGCTCTTTATCGCCTGCTGAGCCGCCGTCAATTCACTTGAAGGCACCACCTGCTTGAGCGAGCTCAAAGGGTGAACCTGCTCCTGCCGGCTCAAGATCTCGATCTCTTCGCTCCGGTTAGGGTACCCCAGCGAGACGCGCATCAGAAATCTGTCCAGCTGCGCTTCCGGCAGTGGAAACGTCCCCTCATACTCGATCGGGTTCTGGGTAGCGAGTACGATAAAAGGCTGCGGCAACGGATATGTAACTCCGTCCACCGTTACCTGCTTCTCCTCCATTGACTCGAGCAGCGCTGACTGGGTCTTGGGCGTCGCCCGGTTTATCTCATCAGCCAGTACAATCTGCGCGAGCACGGGGCCCGGCCTGTACTCAAATTCGCCCGTCTTCTGGTTATAAATGGACACCCCCGTCACGTCGCTGGGCAACAGGTCCGGCGTAAACTGTATTCGCTTGAAACTGCAGCCCAGCGACCGCGCAATCGTCTTGGCAAGCATCGTCTTGCCAACCCCGGGCACGTCCTCCAGCAGCACGTGGCCCTGGCATAGCAGGGCGATCAACGCCAGCTGCACCTCGTGGTGCTTGCCCACAATAACATTCTCCACGTTCGCGGTCAGCCGTTCCGACATCCCGCGCACATCCACCACCTGCACCATCTCGCTGGTCTGCATGTCTTTCGTATTATTCATATGGTTCTGTTTTGCATTATCGGACATTGATTCCTCTATCTATATAGATCTACCCGGTCAGTTACACTCGCGGTTCATATTCTGATTATAGACTAAAGCAGGCAATAAACAAAAATGAGAACCGGCCTAAACACGGTTCTCATTTATACTTGGCGCAGACTGTACCTACCTCAGCGAATAAGCTTCATGGGCCAAACGGTGCAAACTGTGATGGTGCGCGTCCGGCCGCAAATCCCGCTTGTCCGCCTTTTCATACTGCTCAGGATAAGGCATCTGGGAGGATCCCAGGTTGGCCGGTTCTTCGACCGCCACCTCCCCGTTCGGACCGCGCATCCGCTTGCTCAGCCGTTGCCACACCTGCTTGGGATCGTGCTCCAACCAGTTCGTTGAGCGCACAGCGTGCTTCATCAGCATGTCAAGCTTGCGGTCTTCCTCGCCGACCGACTCGTCACTCTCCTCGGGCGCATTCTGCGTCGGGTCGACATGGAGCGACTCTCTAAAATGAGGGATCATAAGCGGCCTCCAGCGGCATCCGTTGTCCAGTTTCCAGGGTATAGCGGAGAGACTTACGGGCATGGTGTAATCGAGACTTAACTGTCCCAACCGGCACGTCGAGTATGTACGCGATTTCCGGCAGAGAAAAATCTTGTAGGTAATGCAGCGTTACCACAAGCCTGTGCTTTAGTGGCAAACCATTAATCGCGGCCCGCATCGTCCCCTGCAATTCGGCCCTTTCTGCCTGTGCCTCAGGGGAATGGCGCGGGTCCGTTGCAAAATGTCCCTCAGACACATCGTCAATTGGTTCAGTGTGCATTCGCTTCTTCTTAATAGCATTACAACTGAGATTCACGCCGACCCGGTGCAGCCAGGGAGACAGCGATCCATCTCCCGTAATGTTCATAATGTTCAAATAGGTCTTGTAGAAGCAGTCTTGTAAGACCTCCTCCGCGGCACCGGGGTCACGGGTAATAGCAAGGGCAGTTCGATATATCTGCCCCTGGTACTTAAAGAAGAGCGCTTCAAATGCCTCCATGTCGCCGCGTTGTATGCGGCGAACAAGGTCAGTGTCCGGGTGGGAGGGAAGTACCTCGCCGGGCGTTGTTAGCAGTGCTTCCAATGTGATCTCCTCAATCTGCGTCAGGTAGTCATCCTGCGCACTCTCGGCCTCGGGGACCGGCTCAACATGTCCTTCTATGCGTTCATGAAGCCGTTGAGCTATGAGCTGAATGTCAACTTCCATAGAGACACCTACCAGGTCTTGCCTAATTAATGATTAAACAACCATCCGCGCCGATGGGTTCAATATTGGCTACAAACTGCTGAGAGGACCATCTCGAAGCGACGCTGATTTCCGGTCTTGCGGCGTACGTTCATCCTCTGTCTAACTTTAACGACTGGTTCTCAAACAGGTTCTACCCGGTGAAGAAACGCGCCCCAAACATGCTTGCAAGAATTATACAGGATATAAACCAATAAAACTAGATCTTGCATGTTCACCCTCCAAAGGCCCTCAGATGCTCCTTCTCACATTTCCTGCTCCATTCCTTTTCCCCTTGATAAAATGCTCGCAGATTCCCCATAATAGACTCCAAGGGGGGAGAATAAATTTGCAAATTACGTTGTACACTGAGCCCGAATGCACTGAATGTGACAGCGTGCGCGACACGCTTCAACGGCTCGCGGATCGTTACGCGCTCTCGATCACCGAGGTGTCCCCTGCTGATCCCCGTTTCGAGGCTCTTGGGCCAAATGTAGATGACAGTCTTCCCATCCTTCTGGCAGAAGGTCTAGGAATTGGACGCCTCGTCCGCCCGATCACGGAGCCGGAAATAATCAGCTACCTCGAGCGCGCTTCCTCCGCGACTGCAGCCAGAATAGCCTCCCCCGCTTCAGCCCGGCCCGCATCCAACCTCGCGGAACTACCCCCCGAGTTCTTCCAAGAAAACGCCCTGGAACGTATGGCGCGTTGGATTGGCACTCGCTGGGTGCGCCTCGCCACAATCGGCCTCGGTATCTTCGTGATCCTGCCCTGGCTCGCACCTCTGTTCGCCGCAGCCGGCTGGTGGGCCCTTGCCGACCCCATTTACACCGTCTATGCCTTCCAGTGCCACCAGCTTCCCGAACGTTCGGCCCACATTTGCGGCTACGAAGTAGGCCAGTGCTGGCGCTGCAACGCCCTCTACGGCGGAACCTTCATCTTTGCCCTGCTCTACGGTCGCGCCCGCAGTACCAACTCCAAACGGCTCCAGTGGCTCACCAAGCCCCTCTCCCCTTGGCTCTACGTCCTGCTCTTGCTCCCCATAGCAATCGACGGCCTGACCCACATGTTCGGCTGGCGCGACGTTATCAACCCTTCGACGCCCGCCACCTTCGGCTCATTCCTAGTCGGCTCGCAAGAGTTCTCCCTGAACTGGATCCTGCGCATCGTCACCGGCCTGATTGCCGCTGTTGGGACAGTCGCGTTCGGCTTCCCCAGAATGCAAAAGGCCATGGACGACGCCGAAGCCTGGCGAGCCATGATCGTCCAATACAAAAACACGCGGATAGCCCCCAAAGTCCCGCAAGTCAACTAGTGCGTTCCTTCGCCACTACATAAATCAAGGTTCATGATTGCAACCGAAGCTCTATCGAAAGCTACCTGATTGCTTCCAATGCCTATTTATTTCAACCAATCGACGCAGATCAACCTCCCACGGCGCATGGAAAAAACGAACAAATATCCCTTCGCCCACTTTCTCAACCTTACCTCCCAACTCTGCTATGAGGGGGAGATCAACAACCTCTGCATAGCTTGCGGATAGGTACTGGAGCCAAAATAGGTATTCAGGCGGCTTGTCCGCGCGAAAATTTCTGCGGAAGCTGAGATCGAGCCCGAGGTCGGCCATGAGTTGGTCACCTGCATCTTCGTCCACGCAGTAACCGTAAGGAGACGACAGCGCCAGACATAAGTCCGCAAATATACCTTCCGAATCCCGCACGATCAGGCCACGCTCAATCGTACTTGGGCGCCATGACGAGTTTTCAACGTGGAGCGCGGTAACTACAAAAGGACCAGCCGCAGAAGACGCAGATCCGAGTAGTCCGGTAACAGTGGGATCTGGGTTGTGAAAGGAAAGTGCGACGTCCGTATAGTCGCTCCACAGGTTCACTAATCCACCGTCTTGCGATAGCAAACGGATTAATTGCTCGGTAGACGGAAGGGAAAAATCAGGATATCCTTCAGCATGTATACCCTCTACTAAGCCGTTCTGAGGATTAATCGGTGAATAGCCATGGTCCTTCGCAATCTTCAGCGCGAGGCTGACAATGCTCTCCGGAGAGAATTGTCGTCGCGCCGATATGACACTAAAATCCCACGCATTCATGGAATTGCACCCTGGCCACACCGAAAATAGACATACCCATGGCTTTGCTCTGTATATGTGCCGGAGGAGGGACTCGAACCCACACGGTTTTACCCGAGCGATTTTAAGTCGCTTGCGTCTGCCATTTCGCCACTCCGGCTAGCAAAAAGGGGAAGCATATAGCTTCCCTGTTGAGCGGAAGACGAGATTCGAACTCGCGACCTTCTCCTTGGCAAGGAGACGCGCTACCGCTGCGCCACTTCCGCAAAATTACTAGCTGATTATATCAAATCGCCCCTGTAGTGTCAAGCTAAACCCCCTCGCGCATACCCCCTGCTTCCCTCTCAACCGTCCTCGGTTTCACCGCCACCACAGCCACCGATGAGCCAAACGGCAGGTTCGCAAAACGCAGCAAAACCTGCTCCAACCACACCACGCCACTCAAGAGAGCATTCACGGGCGCCGCGGGAACGACAATATCCGAGCGCGCCGTGGACTGCAGGTCAGTCTCGTCCTCGCGCCTCAGAATACGCACCGCTACAACCACCGGGAACAAGAACGTATTCCAGTAAGTCGCCCGCCTCACGCGATAGCCCACCGACGACAACTTCCGCACCACCTCGCCTCTCGTCACTCTGCGAGCCACTGCGACCGCACGATCATGCTCGCTCCTCAAGAACTCGTGGGCCGGCAAATTCAAGAACAATCGGCCCCCCGGCTTGAGCACGCGATAAAGCTCCTCAAATGCCGTCATCTCGTTCTCGGTTCCAGCGTCGGTTACAACATCGCACGAAATAACAATGTCAAAGCTGCTCTCAGCAAAAGGAATGTTAGTAATAGACCCTTCCCGCACCTTCGTAACGCCCCGCTGCCTGCAAAACTCCAGCGCAATCGGGCTGAGGTCAAACCCTTCTGCATTCCGAAAGCCCCTCTGTTCAAGTACAGCTAGGTTAGCCCCTGTCCCACAACCCGCGTCCAGAATACGCGGCTGCCTCTGCACTGCCCGCTCGAGGTTCAGCAACGTACCCATCACCCCCCGGAGGCCGCGATACCACCAATGGGAATCCTCTGCCTCGAACATGATCTTGTACTCGGCGTATTCCACCTAGCTCTCGGCCGCTAACTGCATTGAACGCACCGTCGCCTCCAGTCCCGCGCTGAAACCGGCCACCGGTGTATAGCCGATAAGCGCCCGCGCCTTGTTTATGTCAGCCAGAGAATCTTTCACGTCCCCCGCTCGATCCGGCTGAAAGATCGGTTCCACATTCGTGCCCAACAGCCGATTTATCTCGCTCAGCAGATCGAGCAACGACGTGCGCTCACCGCAGGCAATGTTAATCGCCTCACCGTCCGCGTTATCCGTTTCGCACGCCAGCAGGTTGGCTTGCACCACATTCTGCACATACGTGAAGTCCCTCGTCTGAGTGCCATCGCCATATATTGTCGGCGACTCGCCTCTCAGCACCGACGATATGAATGCAGGTATCACCGCCGCGTACTGCGACTTGGGATCCTGCCTCGGCCCGAACACATTGAAATACCTCAGCGCAATAGCCGGCAAACCAAACACCCTTGCAAACACGCGGCAGTACTGCTCGGCAGCCAACTTATTCACGGCATATGGAGACAGCGGCTGGGTTGGCATATCCTCACGCTTCGGCAGCGCCGGGCTGTTACCATATACCGACGAGGACGACGCGTAGACCAACCTCTTCACTCCCGCGTCTCGCGCCGCGATCAGCAGCTTAAGCGTGCCCGTCGCGTTGGCCTCGTGCGACTTGAGTGGATCTGCCATTGAACGCGGTACCGACGGCATTGCTGCCTGGTGCAAAACATAGTCCACACCACTAACTACCTCGCCCAGCAGTTGGCTGTCGTTCAGATCGCCTTCCACAAATTGGATCCTGTCCATAAACGGCGTCAGGTTCGACATCTTCCCAGTCGACAGATTGTCGAGCGCTCGCACCTCCGCGCCCCGCGTCACCAGTTCCTCCACAATGTTCGAGCCAATAAAACCCGCCGCTCCCGTTACGAGGTATTTCGTCACTAAGTGCCCCCTCGTTCGTTATATTACTGACTACAACTGCGCCCACGCCTGCCGGCAATGAACAATATAAGCCATGCTCGTCGTTCCGCGCAACAAGCGCGATATTCCGCGCAACCCCCGGCACGACGTGTATAATAAAGCAAGGCCCACAATTGGCGTCACGAAAAGGAGCAAATAATGTTTCGCAGAACGGCTGAACCTTTCCACCACAACCGAGCCCTACCCACTGTCCTCGCTGTCCTCACTGTGGCGGTGGCCCTTTCTCCCGCCTTAGCACCTCGGCGGGCCCAGGCCAACACGCCCTTCCCCGATACGGGCTACTCCATGTGGGGCCCATTCGAGCAGTACTTTTACGCTCACGGAGGCATCTCGCAATTCGGCATGGCCCGCACCTCCACCTTCCCCGCCGGCCCCGGCTACGATGGCCAGTGGTTCGAGCGTGCCCTTTTCACCTACGACCCAACCAAGCCCGATCCCTACAAGGTCGAGCTAAACCTGCTTGGTATAATGGCTGCAGCCAAGCGCACCGGCGAAGCACCTTTCCTACCGACTGCCGCCGGCAGAAGCGGCCAATTCTTCCTCGAGACAAGCCACAACCTCTCTGATAAGTTCCTTGCCTACTGGCAGTCCAACGGCGGCTTGCCTATCTACGGCTATCCCATCTCGGAGCCGTTCATGGAGCAGAGCAAGTCCGACGGCAAGATGTACCTCGTCCAGTATTTCGAGCGCAACCGCCTCGAGTTGCACCCTGAGCTTGCCGGCACGAAATACGAAATCCAGCTGGGTCTCCTCGGCTCCGAGTTGCTCGACGCGCAGGGCGGTCCCGCTGCTTTCGATAAGTTGGGCGTTGGCAAGATATATCCGCCCCCGACAGCAGCCGTCGTCGTGCCCGGCGGTGGCCTAGCCGACTCGCCCAACGCGGGCACCCCTGGCCCAGTCGACACCACAATCCCCCCTGCTCCTGCCCTGGTCTCCACAGACAAGCCTGAGCTTTACAGCACCGACTTCTCGAGCTCCGATCTCAGCGACTGGGTCCCCGCGGCCAGCTACAACCCCACCGCCGGCTCACCGGCCGCCTGGAGCGTGCAAGACGGCGTCCTCCATCAAAGCGGCGGCGTTGGCGATGGTGATGTCGCACCCGATGCTCTTCTAGTCACCAACCGCAACGACTTCTCCGACCTCTCATTGGAGACCTACCTCTACCCGACCGGCGGCGAATCGATCGGCACAGTCCTGCGCTGGAGCCCACAGGGCTACTACGCAGTCCGCCTGTACATCGCCGCACCAAATACCCAGCCTAAAGCCGAGCTCTTGCTGATCACTCCGACCGGCGGTAAAGTGCTGGCCCAGGCGCAATCGTGGCCCGGCTTTACCACCCACCAATGGACTTTGCTTAAGTTCAGCGCCCACGGCAACCAGCTCACGGTTGAAATCGACGGCCAACCCGTGATGCAGGCCACCGACAGCACTCTCACCTCCGGCAGCCTCGGCCTCTACAGCTACGCCGACGGTACAGCCTACTTTGACAATCTGAGGGCCAGCATCAACTAACCCAAACACAATCGCAGCCCCTCCGCAGCGGACGCAAAAAAAGCCTGGTTACATTTGGAGTAACCAGGCTTTTTCTATTCAGGACACATTCTACAACTGAAAAGTGATGACAAAACGATTTGATAAGACGATTCTTTTGAACATAATACACTGGGTTAGAGCATATTTGTTCGATGTGGTAGGTGACGTTCTGGGTACTCACTCACATGAGTAAGAAGAACGGTTGACCTGGGATCGTCCCTTAGGCACGGCGAACCGTGGTTTGGGGAACAAACTCCCTAGAAAGGAGGTGATCCAGCCGCAGCTTCCGCTAC
>JBBRDO010000049.1:0-32106 GCA_038203825.1 Chloroflexia bacterium
CAGGGAGGGGCCAGGGGTGGGTCTCCCCCTATCTTCTCGCTCAGGGTACCACAAACGGGGTGTAGGGGTGTTCCCAACTTCCCTTTTTTCCAAGTCATGATATAATCAGGTGTCAAAGCCCCTACCAGGGCATAAATCGCAATTCCTGATTATGAAGACTTATTATCTACTTCGTATAGCCGCATACCTGGTCAGGTTCGTGCCGCACCGCGTTGTGTACTGGATATGCTCCATCATCGGTGGCGTTATATTCACCCTCAATTGGCGCGTGCGCGAGGCCGTCCTGGACAACATGGGCCATGTCCTCCCTAAGGCTACGCGGCAACTAAGGCGAGTCCTGGGGCGCAGGATCGTACGCAACGTGGTCAAGAACTACTACGACGTGATCCGCGTTACCACCATGTCGCCCGCCGAGCTCGAACGCTCTATTACAGTACATGGCCTCGAACACGTTGAGGAAGCCCTCAAGCAGGGCAATGGCGTCATCATCGTCAGTGGCCACATCGGCAACTTCAGCATAGTGGCACAACTCGCCGCCGCTCGCGGCTTTGACGTTTCTGTCGTGGCCGAAGACGTAGAGCCGCCAAAGCTTTACGACTATGTGAACCACCTGCGTGGACACTTCGGCCTCAAGATGCTGAAGCTGGGCAGCTCTGAGGTGCGCACCATCTACCGCCTGCTTCGCAACAATGAGATACTTCTGCTGGCGATAGACCGCGATGTAACCAACGACGGCATCCTGGTGCCGTTCTTCGACCAACCCACCCATATGCCTCATGGGGCTGTCGCTCTCGCGCTGCGCACAGGCGCAGCCATTTTGCCCGGCTATACAGTACGCTTACCAGACAACACCTCCGTAGTGATCATTGACCCCCCACTTGATCTTGAGCGTACGGGCGACCGCGAAGAAGACGTGCGCGTCAATATGCGTCAACTGGCCGAAACCCTGGAAAGATACATAATCGAGGCCCCCGATCAGTGGGTTGTATTGCAGAAGATTTGGGATAAGGACTATACTGAAGAGAAGGCAGCAGGTGCCACCGGCCAAAATGGACACAACGTCGAGGCCGTGCCGTCCGAGCAAAAGGAACCTGCTTCCACTTTCTAATCGCGCACGCTTTCCGGAATAGTTCCCCTCTATTCTCGTGCATGACGACCGACGACGTCGTATCTAGTCCTCACTTATCACTTATCACTTATCACCCCGTCGTCTCCCTGGAGAAAACTCATGTCTTCATTTCGCTATTCACGTTGGGACGGAACCCAGCAGATCATGCCCTTCGACGCCGATGCCATCATGGATGCCCTCTCAGATGACATCCTCGCCCACGGCGACATAAAGCGCGCCCTCGAAAAGCTCATGCAGCAGGGCCACCGCTTTCAGACCGGCGAGAAGATGCCTGGTCTGCGCGATCTTCTTGACCGCATCAAGCAATCTCGCCAGGATACCCTTCGCCACAACAACATGGACGCTGTTGTCAACGACATCCGCCAGCGCCTCGAAAAGATCAAAGAGGCCGAGCGTGCCGGTATCGACCGCCGCGTTGAAGAAGGTCGCCTGGAGGCGCAGGGCAATCAGCAGCAGTCAGAACCTGGCGAACAGAGCGGCGAACAAGGCGGAGAGAACTCTCCTACGAACTCGCCTGAGCAGGCCGAGATGTTCCAGAAGATGCTGGAGCAAATGGCCAACCGCCATAGAGAGCAACTAGACAGCCTCCCGCCCGATCTCGCGGGTCAGGTCAAGGGCCTCAAAGAGTATGACTTCATGGACCCCGATGCCCGCCAGCAGTTCCAGGAGCTTCTCGACTCCCTCCAGCAGCAGATGGTGCAGAACACCTTCTCCGGCCTGCAAGAGGGTATGCAAAAGATGCAAACCGACGCGAAGGCGATGGAAGCCGTGCGCGAAATGGTCCACGACCTCAACAAGATGCTGCGCGACCACCAGGAAGGCCGCGATCCCCACTTCAACGAGTTCATGCAGAAATACGGCCACCACTTCCCCCCCGGCATCGAGAACATCGATCAGCTACTTGAGCACCTCCAGCAGCAGATGCAGCGCATGGAAAACATGATGGAGTCCATGTCCTCTCAGCAGCGTGACCAGTTGCAAGGCATGATGGAAGGCCTCATGCAGGACGCCGGTTTGCAGGCAGAGATGCAAGAACTGGCCGAACAGTTGGGTATGCTCATGCCCATGGGCGGCGGTCGCCAGTACCGCTTCTCCGGCGACTCCGACGAATCGCTCTCTATGTCCGAGGCCATGCAAGTCATGGAACAACTGGACGAGCTGGAGAAGCTTGAGCGCGAATTGAACGCAGCGCGCCGCGGTGAAAGCCTCGACGATATAGACCGCGAGCGCCTTGGCGAACTCCTCGGCGCTGATGCTCAGCAAGCCCTCGACCAACTGCGCGATCTCGCCAAACAACTGGAGGACGCCGGCTACCTCGAATGGAAGGGCAACGAGATGCAGCTAACCCCGCGAGCCACCCGCAAGCTGGGTCAGAAAGCCCTGGAGGACATCTTCTCCTACCTCAAGCGCGATGCTTTCGGCAAGCACCCCATCGGCATCAGGGGTCGTGGCGGCGAGCGCACCTACGACTCCAAGTCCTATGAATTCGGCGACCCGTTCGAGCTTGATCTTCGCGCCACCCTCGGCAACGCCCTTGCCCGCCAGGGCGCAGGCACCCCCGTCAAACTCATCCCTGCCGACTTCGACGTTCATTCCACCGAGTTCATGACCCAAAGCTCCACCGTCCTCCTGATAGACATGAGCCGCTCCATGCTTTTGCGCGGCTGCTTCATGGCCGCCAAGAAAGTGGCCCTGGCTCTCAACCACCTTATTCGCTCCCAGTTCCCCAAGGATGACCTCTATATCGTCGGCTTCTCCGGCGTCGCCCGCGAGTTGAAGCCCGAACAACTACCTCAGCTTGATTGGAGCGAGTACCAGTACGGCACCAACCTGCAGCATGCCCTGATGCTCTCCCGCCAGCTACTCGGCAGACGCAACAGCCCCAACAAGCAGGTGATCGTCATCACCGACGGCGAGCCTACCGCCCATCTCGAAGACGGCGACGTTTTCTTCAACTACCCCCCGACCTTCCGCACCATCCAGGAGACCCTGCGCGAAGTCGTCCGCTGCACCCGCGACCGCATCGTCATCAACACCTTCATGCTCGAGCGTAGCTACTACATGGCCGACTTCGTAGAGCAAATGACCAAGATCAACAAGGGCCGCGCCTTCTACGCCACCCCCGAAGCCCTCGGCGAGTACATACTGGTAGACTACGTAGCCAGCAAGACCAAGAGACTGAAGTAGGGCAAATGCACCAAACCGGTCCCACCTATCGACCCCAGGTAGAGACTACAGCGCGGTACTGAGTCAAGGAGGTCTATCCTGGCAACTCTAACTCCCCAGGAAATCACCCGGATGGTGGAACTGACGGAAGCGAATGCCTATGCTGATTGGATTGCCGGTTGCTCTAAGCCAACTACCTCGCTGCTTGGTTTACGGTGCGAACATCTTGGCTCGGCAACTGCTCTAATTATGTCGGAGATGGACATACCCCTATTCAACAGAGTACTCGGTGTGGGCGTCGTCGAGCCTGCCACTGAAGGATTGCTCGATCGCATTACAGCTTTATATGCTCGCACGGGAAGCACCTTTATCGTACCCTTAGCACCAGCCGCCCGGCCCGCTGACTTAGTCACATGGTTAGAACAGCGCGGAATCAGACGGCGTGATAACTGGGTTAAGGTTTATCGCGGCAACGATACGCCCACTGCGATACCCACTGATCTGCGCATCGAGGCTGTAGGCCCGGAGTACGCCCCAGCTTTCGCACAAATAGGACTAGCTGCTTTTGGTATGCCGCCTCGTCTTCAACCATTAATAGTCGCGGTCCTGGAGCGCCCATCGTGGCGCAACTATTTCGCCTTCGATGGCAACACGCACGTCGCGGCGGCTTCGCTCTTCGTGCGTGATGGCGTAGGCTGGTTGGGATACGGGGCCACTCTACCATCCCATCGCCGCCGCGGGGCCCAGGGCGCCCTCATGGTCCAACGCTTACGCGACGGCATAGCGATGGGCTGTGAATGGTTCGTTACAGAGACGGGCGAAGACACCGTTGCCAATCCAAACCCCTCCTATCACAACATGCTGCGCACCGGCTTCAAACCCGCTTATTTCAGACCTAACTACCTGGGGGTCGGCTCTTAATCTAGGTCACTCGGCGGCAAAAGCTCCAACTGTCCCTGGCTACAAGTGCACATTGAATATTACACTTGCCCCCACGCCCCCAACGCGTTATCATATTCCCATGTGCATCCCTCCGTCTGACAACCCCACAAAACCAGACAAAGAGATCACCGAGGCCCACCTGGCCGCCATCTGGAACGAGCAATCCCCTTTGCGCGGGCCTATGTGGGATTGTGCCGGACAGCCCGTCGCTGTTGTTTACCGCGGGCGTTGGTCCGCCGGCAGTGGCCCCGACTTCTCGGGCGCCATGCTCACCCTCGGCGAAGGCGGCGCTCGTCTCCTCCGTGGCGACGTAGAAATGCACCTTCGCTGTGCCGACTGGTACGCCCACGGCCACGACACCGACCCCCGCTATAACGGCGTGGCCCTCCACGTCGTCCTCTGGCCTCTTGGCGCAAAGCCCGTCACCCGCGCCGACGGTGTAAGCGTCCCCACCCTCGTGCTGGCCGATTACATCACCCTCCCCGCCCCTCAACTGCTCGACCAAATAGCCCCCCTCATGCCCAACCTCGGCACCCTCTCCGAAGAACCGTGCTGGCAGCGCACCCAACACTGGCCCATTGAGCGCCTGATTGGGCACATTGAGGCCGCAGGCGACGCCCGCATGGAGGAAAAGACCGCCCGTATGGAAGCCGACCTCGACGTCTACGGCTCCCTCGACGAGGTCCTCTATCGCGGCTTGCTCGATGCCCTCGGCTACTCGTCCAACCGCGAGCCCATGCGTGCCCTCGCCACCGCTCTCCCCCTCTCGACTCTCACCTCCCTGCCCTACTCCGGCTCTCTGTCCGAGCGTGCCACCCTCCTGGAGGCCGTCCTGCTCGGCGCTGCCAGCCTTCTTCCTTCCCAGCGTCCCGACCTCACAGCCCACGACTGGGTAACTTCCGACTATATCGAAGACATCGAGCGATTGTGGCAAGCTAACGCGCCCATCCTCTCCCACTCGCTCCATAAATCGGCCATAGAAGGCTGGCAGTGGGACCGGACGCGACCGGCCAACTCCCCTCCGCGCCGCCTGGCCGCCATGTCGCGCCTCCTCGCCCGTTACGCCTGGACTCGTGGCGGCTCCGGCCTCTCCGGCTCCTTCCTCGACATCATGGATACCTTCTCCCCCACCGAGCTTGCCAAAGAATGGACCGGCATGCTAGCTCTCCCCGGCGACGGCTACTGGGCCAGCCACAGCGACTTTGGCCGTCCTCTCGCCGGCCTTAACAAAGAGGAGGTCGCGCTCATCGGCTCATCCCGCGCAGCCGATATGCTGGTGAACATCCTCTTGCCCCTCAGCCTTGCCTACGCCGACACGCACGGCAAGCCCCACTTGCGTACCAAGGCGCAGGCTCTTTACGCCACCTTCCCCAGGCTTGCCGAGAACAAGATCACCAAAGCCATGGCCGACGAGGCGTTCGGCCCTCGCAAGCGCTCTGCCGCCAAAACCGCTCGCCACCAACAGGGCCTCCTCCACCTCTACCGGCTCTACTGCGAAGCCCGCCGCTGCTACGAATGCCCCATCTCAGGCCTCCTCGACCGCAAATAACCCAGGATAAGACAATCAGCGCCACAACCTGAGCCTCACTTATCACGACCCTGGTAGTAGTACCCATTGCGGGGTGCGTATAGGAAAGACGTAATGTTCACTTTACTATCCCGCCCATGTAGAATATATGGTAGAACGCTACCGGAGCGTATAATACGGCGTACTTCTGTTATCATCCAAGGCGGACACAATTCTCTATTTCCGCACTGCCCTCCACTTCGGAACGGTCATCGGTGTCTATCGTTCAGCAGCGAGCACCCCTTATCCGATACCGGCCGTTAGTTGAGAAAGGTTTGCTAAATGGTTTCTCAGACAACTGCAAGTTCACCGGCTGCAATGGTACTGGTGGTGGACCCCGATCCGTCGAACCAGCGCACTCTGCGCGACCGCCTGTTGCGCCTGGGCTACTCTGCCCGCTCGGCTGATGATGATGCCTCTGCCCTCGATATCGTCAGCGCCACCCCGCCCGATGTGGTTCTTATCCCCGGACAGGCCGACCACAGCAAAGGATGGCCCGAGCTACAGAAACAGCTGGACAACTGGGGCATACCTGTCCTCAAGCTCAGCGCGCGTGCCGGCAATACCGACACCAGTTTGGCTGACATAATCGAGCAAATTAGCGATGGCGATCTCAAGCTGCGAGTAGAGAGCGCCCTCAGTTCGCGCAGCCTTCTGAAGGCCCTGGTGGTCGAGAACGCTCGCCTGGAAGCCGAACGCCTCCATGATCCTCTGACCGGCCTGTTCAACAGGCGCTATGTAATGATCCGCGTTGAAGAGGAAGTGCGCCGCTCCCTGCGCCACGCTTACCCTCTGTCCTGCATGCTGATCGACATAGATAACTTCGCCGACATAAACGACAACTGGGGCCATCCGGTGGGCGATGGTGTACTCCGGGATGTGGCCCATATAGTGACCCGTACAATGCGGTCCACCGACATCGTCTGCCGCTACCGTGACGATGAATTCCTGGTCCTGCTAACCGATACCGACGCGACAGGTGCGCAGATCGCCGCCAACCGGATGCGCGACGCCATGGCCGCCCACGACTTCTTTAATCGCGACTCGGGCGACCCTGTCAAATTGACGGCATCGACTGGCGTGGCATACTGGGAGCCCGCCGACAAGAAGAACGCCACCTGGGAGCCTCAACTCATCGCTCTCGCCGAGCGTGCCCTCCGCGCCGCCAAGATGTCCGGCCCCAATCGCCTGGTTATGCTGCAGACCTCATAAATCGCGCAGTATCTCTACGTTCATCTCCCGTACCTGTGTTGGGTCGGCAAGTAGCTCTATCAGCGCGATCTTCTCGCCCCTTAGCGTGAACCTGAATACCACGCGCGGTTGCCCGCTCGGTGCCCACACGGCCCCCACCGCTCCATCCACCAGTGCAAGTCTTGCGGCCTTGGCACGCCCCGAGAAAGTATCTGCCACGGCCTTCGCACCCAGTACCACCTTCTGTGCGCCCGTATCTACCGCTGCCCGGTCGGCCCTGAGCACCACGTTCTCGTCGAGCAACGAGAGCAGCGCCTTGAAGTCCCCATTGCGCGAAGCCGAGAGAAAGGCCTCCACAACCTCACCCTGGCGCGACAGATCACTGCCGGGCGATGCGGGTTTCTTCTGCACTCGGCGGCGCGCACGACTCGCCAGTTGCCTTGCCGCCGTCGTCGAGCGCCCCACGATCGGAGCGATCTCCTCAAACGGTACCGCAAACAGGTCATGCAGCACAAACGCGATCCGCTCGGCAGGCGTCAGCGTCTCAAGGACCACCAGCAGGGCAAGACCGACCGAGTCGGCCATCACCGCCTCGTGCTCGGGGTCGCTCCCATCCTCCGGGCTCACAAGCGGCTCGGACGAATCCAGGTCCAGCGACTCCTCCCGCCTCGACTTGCGTGATCGCAGCATATCGAGGCATACCCGCGCCACGACTGTTGTCAGCCATCCCCCGAGGTTCTTGATGGTGCCCGCATCGGCCCCGCTCAGCCGGAGCCACGACTCCTGCACTGCGTCTTCTGCTTCGCTCAGCGACCCGAGCATCCGGTAGGCTACCGTCTCCAGGTGGGTCCGGTTCGCCTCGAATTGCTCTGCCAGCCAGTTGTGTTCGTCCATTTCGTCCACTATATTGGTCACATCTCCTCTCCGCGTTCCGTCATATAAGTGACGGACCAAACTCGGCAGACGTGACAAAGATACCGAAAGGAGGGTAGTTTTTCAAGCACGAGCACCATGGCTATGATCTTTCGTGTCGCCATGCATACCGGTAAGCTCCGGGAGAATCCGCGCAACAGGATGGCAATACAAAAAGAATAGGCAAACAAGGGCTGCGAAATATGCTAATCTCGCTTCGGTGGCGAGTAGCAACCGGCATTGATTACACAACAGTACAAGGAGTTCTACATGACTGAAGGCGTCAATACAATCATCTTTCCCGTCAAGGATCTCGCGGCGGCCAGGGCACTTTATAGCAGCTTTCTGGGCGTCGAGCCTAACGTGGACCAGCCTTACTATGTCAACTTTAGTATTGATGGGCAGGATATAGGGCTGGACCCCAATGGTCACGCCCAGGGCACGACAGGTCCTATCTGCTTCCGGCAAGTAGCAGATATCGAGAAGAGCCTGCAGTTGCTACTCGACGCAGGAGCAGAGCCGCACCAAGCGGTCAGAAACGTCGGAGGCGGCAAGCTGGTTGCTTCCGTCAAGGACGCAGACGGCAATCTCCTCGGCCTTATCCAGCCGGCTTGACGGCTACCGGCCACTCAAAACCGGATTGAGCCCGGACAGACTGGGCGACAAGCCTCTTCTTAATACTGTGCCAGCACACGTCAACTGTGCTGGCATAATTCATGCCTGTATTATAACTCGCGCATCTAGCCAACGCGTTGGCGTGGCGAGCCCTCACCTGACAGGGTCGCTCATATAGAATCTCATACATAGATCTCATACAAAGGTGGATTATGATTGAACTCAGTACCAAAATGAAGCAGTTTGTGGCCGAGGTAATGCCGGCTGTAGTGGGAACGCGCCGCCACAATGGTAGCGTCCAAATGAACCCGATTTGGTATGAATACTCTGACGGCTATTTCTGGCTGAATAGCTGGCGCACCTCAGACTGGATGCGCCATGTTGAGCGCGCTGGCGATGTCACCCTGTTCCTGCTTGACCCTAATGACGTCGGTCGCTGGGCACAAGTGCAGGGTAAACTGGTAGAAGCCTCAGATGAGCACGGCGCAGAACACATCAATACACTATCTATGCGTTATACCGGCCATCCCTACGACTACCGCTTCAATCCAAGACCCCGAGTGAGGCTCCAGATCGAGCCCGTGCGCATCACTGGTTCAATCGACCGTTAGCCCCTGGCCGGGCTTGTTGCCTCTGCTGAAGCCGATCTCACTCTTCGCGCTTGATGAACGCCAGCACCTTCTCCCACACTTGCTCTCGCTCGGTATCGAAGGGCACGCCGTGGCCGCTATTGCCCCACCATGTGAGCTCCTTTTCCGTGGATCCCAGGTGGTTGTACAGGTAGCGCCCACTCTTGGGGTGGATTATGCTGTCGTGTAGCCCGTACATGATCAGCGCCGGGGTCATCATGGCCGGCAATATCTTCCGCGTTACCCTCATCAGGTCCAGCAGTTGGTCCACAGCTATCAGCGGGTACCGGCGGTAAGAGTGATATCTATTGTGCGCTTCCGGGTCCGTGTGCGTGCCCAGCTTTCGCACGTCATGCCAGCGCTTCATGACCTTTATGATGGGCACAAGGTGGATGCGGCTATTGCGGAAGAAGATCGGGGTCGAGATAGAAACCATGCCGCCAACCTGCTCGCCATGCGCCGCGCACAGTTGCATACCCAGCAGGCTGCCCATCGAAAAGCCCACTATCGCGACGTTCTCCTTGCTCCTGCCCTTTGACACCCTCTCCAACCCCTCGGAGGCCGATTGCAGCCAGTCGTTCCAGGTCAGGTACTTTAGCGCCTCGGGGTCTGTGCCATGTCCTGCCAGCCGCACCCCCTCCACTCGAACCCCGTGCTGGGCCAAATACTCGCCAAGTGGGCGCAACTCGGGCGGGCTGCCGCTGAACCCGTGTATTAGCAAGCACGCGTATGGAGCATCCTCCGGGCCAAGCGTAAAAGGCATAAGATCAAGATCGGGCTGAGGCGGCATACGCCGTCTGAAAGGCAAGCGATTCAAAACTTCTGGCATAACCCAATGGTACGCCTTGCTGCCCTCCATTGTCAAAGATTCGACAACAAATGAACCCATCCTGCGCCTTCCCGATCCCAACCCCAACCCACCTATCACGCCCCGGTCCCGACTTATCACTTATCACTTATCACTTCCGGTCTCGAGTCCATCCTCCCTGGTATTGCCTTCCCCGTTCTGTTAGAATAAAATCACTGTAAGCTTCTTGCTTTCAGTAACTGCTCACGTTCTCCTGACCCCGCCCCCATACCTGCCCTATGACAAATACATCCGAACAAATCGACATGCCCGACCTGCGTCTCTTGCCCTTAGAGAATCTTGTCTTCCACGAACACGCCGACGATAAGCGAGTTGAGCGCATGGAGGCCCGCCTGATGGTCGACGGCTACCTCAAGAATCCCCCTATCGTCGCCTCGATACCCGGCACCGATCGCTTCGTCGTCCTCGACGGCGCGAACCGCACCTCTGCCCTTATGCGACTGGGTTGCAAGCACATCCTCGCTCAGGTGGTTGATTACAAATCAAACAGGGTGCAGCTTCTTACCTGGTACCATCTGATCACGGGTAGGAAGCCCGTCAATTTTCTCCAGGAGATCTCCCACGTAGACGGCATTGTGCTGCGCCCCCTGCAACTCAAGCTTGCGCGCGCTGCTCTCGCCAATCGCGCTATCCTGGCCTACATAGCTGTGCCTGTTTCCGAGAAGCAGGGAAAGTCCGCCGTATTCACGGTCGATGGCGTAGAAGGTACAGAACACAACGACGCCGAAAAGTCTACAGCCCTTCTCAACGCCCTGGTCGACACCTATAAGGGCGATCCGCAGGTCGCTATTCATCGTACCAACACCGATGACCTGGACGAACTGTATGACTACTACAGCGACATCAGCGGCATAGTAGTCTTCCCCCCTTACATGCCCGACGACATTCTTCGCCTGGCCCAGGCAGGCAACAAGGTGCCCACAGGCATCACGCGCCATATCATCAGCCATCGCGCCCTCAGGGTAAACGTGCCCGTAAGCCTTCTCGCAGGTGAGCAATCCCTCGCCGAGAAAACCGCCTGGTGGCAGGAGCAAATGCGCATCAAACTGGCCTCAAACGAGATGCGCCTCTACCAGGAATCTACCTATCTCTTCGACGAGTGAGCCGGGGCAAGGGGTTAGTTACGACACATGACCTATGATGTCTTACTAATCCCTAGCGCATTCAGTCTCATTTGCAAGGCATCCCGATTATTGGCGCGCAATGTGATATGGCCTAGCTTGCGACCTCGCCTTGGTGCTTTGCCGTACAGGTGCAGGTGCGCCCCCGGCACAGCCAACACTTTCGTGGGGTCCGGCACCTCTCCGATAATATTGATCATAGCCGAGTATCCAACCGGTGCCGTCGAGCCGAGCGGCAGACCTGCTATTGCCCTCAAGTGGTTCTCAAACTGACTCGTTTCCGCCCCCTCAATCGTCCAGTGTCCCGAGTTATGCACACGAGGCGCCATCTCGTTGGCCAGCAACCGATCTTCGACCTGAAATAACTCTATCGCCAGCACGCCCACATATTGCAGCGACTCAAGCATTTTGCTCGCGTATCCCTCGGCTTCAGCCTGAAGTTCAGCGCTCAAATTCGGCGCGGGTGCCAGCGAGAGCCGCAATATGCCCTCGCGGTGGTGGTTCTCCACGAGAGGGTAAAACGCCGTCTCCCCTTCCCGGTCGCGCACCGATATGATCGACAGCTCCCGGCTGAACGGCACAAACCCTTCCAGGATTAGCGGTTGCCTTCCCAATAACTCCAACGCCCCTTTCGCATCCTCCATGCTTCTCAGCACCACCTGCCCCTTGCCGTCGTAGCCCATCCGCCGCGTCTTCAACACCGTCGGCAGCCCCATGCGCTCTATAGCCTCCAGCAGGCCCTCCCATGTATCGACAGCTTCAAAAGGAGCCGTAGGTATACCCTGCGCCTTAAATGCGTTCTTCTCCGTGAGGCGGTCCTGCGAAACTGACAGAGCCGCAGGTGGAGGATACACCTTCACCCTCTCGTCCAGAAAGCGCGCAGCCTCCACGGGCACATTCTCAAACTCATAGGTAATAGCATCAACCCCCCTTGCAAACCTCTCCAGGGCCGCAAAGTCGTTATACCGTCCCGCTACGTGCTCGGCAATCTGTCCCGCGGGCGCGTCGGGTGCGGGGTCGAAAAAGCGAAATCGCATATCCAACGGATAGCCGGCCAGCGCCAGCATCCGACCCAGTTGCCCACCTCCAAGTACACCAATAGCAGTCATTCCGCGATCCTCTTATCCCTCATGCCCTAGGGTCAGGATTATCCAGCACCGCCTGGGTCTGTTCTGCCCGGAACTTGTGCAATGCCTCTCTTATCTCCGGATACTTATTCGCGAGGATCGAGGTAGCCAGTAGCGCTGCGTTGATTGCCCCTGAGCGGCCTATTGCCAGTGTGCCCACAGGTATCCCCGCAGGCATCTGCACTATCGAAAGCAGCGAATCCATCCCCTTGAGTGCCTTCGACTCCACCGGCACCCCAAGCACGGGCAGCGTCGTCTTGGCGGCGCACATCCCCGGCAAATGCGCAGCCCCTCCTGCCCCCGCGATGATCACTTCCAGCCCGCGGCTCTCCGCGCTGCCCGCATACTCAAACAGCAGGTCGGGCGTCCGGTGCGCCGACACAATCCGTACCTCATACGCTACCTCCAGCCGCTCCAGCGTGCCTGTCGCGTTCTGCATCGTCTCCCAGTCCGATTTCGACCCCATGATAACCCCAACCAGGGGCCCTTTCGGTCGCAGGCCTGTAGTTCCACCTTGTTCCGTATCTTCTGTCATTGGTAAAGACCCCCGTCTTCCATTGTGCTCAAGTCGCGGCTGTATTATAGCACGTCAGCCTCCAGGCCTACCTCTTGATTACCATTGCTACGCCTACAGGCCGATACGCCTTGCCTTCTTGTTTGCTATGATATAGACGACATTCCGCGAGTCATAAAGGGGAACATCAAAATGACCACACAAACCACACAAACTGGTTTGCGCGCCCGCGCTTATACCGACGCCGATATTCCGGCGATGGTAGACATGCTCAACGCCTGTGAAGCCGTTGACCAATTCGACTACAGCTACTCTGTAGAAGTACTTACTGCTGAACTGAGCGAACCCACCCTCGATAAAGCTAGAGATCTGCGCCTGTGGGAAACCGAAGCAGGCCAGCTCATAGGCACTGGCTGGCTCAGGTTGAGAAAATCTGAGGAGCACGGAAAACTCGACAGTTCTCTGGACTTCAGTGTCCACCCCGACTTCCGCGATCTGCACCTCGAAGACAGCATCATGGACTGGGCCTTCCGTCGCGCCGAAGAAGCAGGCTTGGAGCGCAACCTGCCCGTGCGTATGTTGTCTGGCACCCGCGACACCAATACGGCCCGGCTCTCTTTCCTGCAGCAGCGCGGTATGCAGGTTGTCCGCTACTTCTTCACCATGCGACGCGACCTCGCCGACCCCATCCCCGAACCACAACTGCCCGAAGGCTTCACTTTGCGGCACTCGTCAGGTAAGGGTGAGGACGTAGAAAAGTGGGTCGAGACCTTCAACCTCTCCTTCATAGACCACTGGGGTCACCACCCCCTCACCGTCGAAAGCCACGCAAACTGGCTCTCTAACCCCTATTACAATGCTGAACACGATCTACTGGCTCTAGCCCCCGATGGCACCTTTGCAGCCTTCTGCTTTTGCTGGATCGACAAAGCCGACAACGCAACGCTCGACCGTTCGGATGGCTGGATAGATGTACTGGGAACCCGTCGTGGCTACCGCAAGATCGGCCTCGGTAGAGCCATGCTCCTTGCAGGCCTGCAGCTTCTCAAGCGCGAAGGTATGACTGTCGCCAAGCTAGGCGTAGATGCCGAAAACCCTACAGGTGCCCTCAAACTCTACGAATCCACAGGCTTCACCAAACTTAACACGTACATGTTATATAGCCTGGACATCTAGACGACGGACAACAGACGACCGACGACGGATTCCTCCCGTCGTCGGTCGTCTGTTGTCCGTCGTCCTCCTTCCTTCCTTGCTTACCTGCTTCTCGCGCTGCTATAATGATAGTAAGCATCTATATTATTCGTACCAGTACCTAACTCGTACTTCGGGAATCCATGACCACTCTTCTGACCGTATATAACCTCTCCAAATCATATAATATCTACCCTATATTCGAGGGTGTCAGCTTCACCATTAACTCGGGCGAGCGTGTTGCGCTCGTCGGGCCAAATGGGGTGGGCAAATCTACCCTCCTCAAGATCATCGCCGGACAAGACACCGCCACCTCCGGCAGCGTCGTAAAGGCTAAAACCGTTCGCGTCGTCTACCTCCCGCAGGAAGCCGCTTCCTCTTTCGCCTCTGAGGCCGACCTGTCCTTCTCCCCCGACGATACGCTCTACCACTCTATGCTTGACGCCCTCGGCCCTGTGCGCGCCTTACAGAGCCGCCTGCGCGACCTCGAGAGCGAGATGTCCAACGTCGCCGGCGACGAGACCCAGTGGGACACCCTCATGCAGGAATATGAGGAAGTGACGCACCGCTTCGAGCTTGCAGGTGGCTACAACCTGGAACACCGCATCGAAGAGGTACTGCAGGGTCTCGGCTTCAAAGAGGAACAATACACCCAATCCCTGAGCACAATGAGCGGCGGGCAAAGAACCCGCGCCGCGCTGGCTCGCGCCCTCCTCGCCGATCCCGATTTGCTGCTGCTCGACGAGCCTACGAACCACCTCGACATATCCGCCATTGAGTGGCTCGAGAGTTTCCTCCTCCAGTGGAATGGTACCCTCCTGGTGATCGCCCACGACCGTCGCTTCCTGAACAAGGTCACCAAGCGCACGCTCGATATGGAGTTCACCTCCCCCAAGACCTTCACCTGGTATTCCAAGAGTGGCGACCTCCGCAGCGACGGCGAGCAGCTAGCCTTCTCGCGCCTTCAGGACTACCCCGCTCCCTACGACAAGTACCTCGCGCTAAAGGCCGAGCGCTACGAACGCATGCTGGCCGAGTACGAAGCCCAGCAAGAGACCGTCCAGCGTACCTGGGAGTTCATCCGCCGCTACAAGAACAGCCAAAAGAAGGCACAGGCCATGGGGCGCCTCAAACGTCTGCAGCGTGCCCACAACGAGGGCATGATCGAGCGCCCCAGCGAGCGCGCTGAAATGCGTCTCAACCTGCGCTCCCATGTCCGCTCCGGCCTCAGCGTCTTCGAGGCCGAGGACCTGGTGATCGGCTACCAGCGCCCCGACCAGCCTCCGCTTGTGTTGGCCCGCTGCCCCGACCTCGAGATCGAGCGTGGAGAGCGCGTGGCCATGATCGGTCCCAACGGCGTGGGTAAGACCACCCTCCTCAAAACAATGATGGGCCAGCTTCCTCCCATCTCCGGCCATCTGGAACTGGGCCACAACGTGCGCTTCGGCTACTACGCCCAGGCCCACGAAGGCCTGGACGCGAAAAACACCGTGGTCGAGGAGATACGCTCCGTTCGTGCCATGACCGAAGATGCCGCCCGCGATGTGCTGGGCAAGATGCTTTTCTCAGGCGACAACGTCTACAAGCTGATAGGCGACCTCAGTGGAGGGGAGCGCAGCCGCGTGGCCCTTACCAAGCTGATGCTCACCGACGCCAACTTCCTGATCCTCGATGAGCCCACCAACCACCTCGATCTCGACGCACAGGACGCCATCACCGAAGTCCTCAACGCCTACGACGGCACGATCCTCTTCGTGTCCCACGACCGCGCCTTCATCGACGACATAGCCACCCAGGTCTGGGCTGTCGACAACGGCTCCCTCAGCGCATACGAAGGCAACTACGTCGAATATCTGGCCGAGAAAGCTCGCCGCGAAGAATTGACCCAGCCCATTGCGCACACCACAAATGGTACAGGCCCAAAGCCCGAGGTCCGTGACCAAAGCAAATCGGTCCAGCGCCAGGATCGCGCTGCCGAACGCGAGCGCGCCCGCATGGGCAAGCGCAAGCAGGAGGCCGAGGCCAACATCTCCCGCCTCGAAGCTCGCCTCAACGTTGTGTCCGACTCCCTCACCGAAGCCACCGAACGCCGCGACCTCGACGCCATCGTGAAGCTCGGCACCGAGTATACCCATCTTGAAGAAGAGCTCGACACAGCCTACAAAGCCTGGCAGCAAATAGAAGAGGATGCCGGTGCCCTATCACGGTAAGCTTCTGCTCGGCCTGACAGGCAACATAGCTTGCGGCAAAAGCACCGTCCTCCAACGCCTCAGCGAACTTGGCGCCCACACCATCGACGCCGACGCCGCCATCCACACCATCCTCAAGCACGACGGCCCCGCCTACAAGCCTGTCGTCGCCGAATTCGGCAAAAACATCCTGCAGCCCGACGGTGAAATCGACCGCCGCGCCCTCGGCAAAATCGTCTTCTCCGACCCACAGAAGCTGCGCCGCCTCGAAGAGATCGAGCACCCCATTGTGCGTCGCTACATAGACGACCTCATAAAGGACGCCCCCGCCCCTGTCGTAGCCCTCGACGCCATCAAGCTAATAGAAGCCGGCTGGGCCGATAAATGCGACGCCATCTGGGTAGTCACCTGCACACGCCCCCAACAGCTAGAGCGCCTGATGCAAACACGCGGTTACTCCCGCGAAGAAGCCGAGATGCGCATTGATGCCCAATCTCCTCAGCAAGCCAAAGTCGCCCGCGCTGACACCATAATAGACAACTCCGGCACCCTCGCCCGCACCCACCATCAAATAGACACCGCCTGGCAAGCCTTCCTCCACGCCCACCCCCACAACTCACCTTATACAGAATGACCACAAATCCAAACAAAGCCACCTCGTTCCATTGTCATTCTGAGCGTAGCGAAGAATCATCCTCCGCACCACCCAGCCAGCCCAATAACCACCCAATTTCCCCAGCCTAACTCCTCTTCACACTCCATGCGAATCGACGAATTCAACTACAACCTCCCCCCAGAACTGATCGCGCAAACCCCAGCCGAGCCACGTGATAGCTCCCGCCTGCTGGTCGTCCACCGTGACACAGGCGAACTGGAGCACCGCCACTTCTACGACCTCGGCGACTATCTCCGCCCCACCGATCTGCTCGTAGCCAACGAAAGCAAAGTTCTGCCCGCCCGTCTCCTGGGCTACAAGCTCGCCACTGGCGGCAAAGTAGAAGTCCTCCTCCTCCGTCCCGTCGTCCAGCCCGACGACAACGGAGCCGAACCGCGCACCTGGGAAGCCCTCGTCAGCCCCGGCAGGCGCATCCCCGACAACACGGTCCTGGCCTTCGGCGATCCCGCCACCGGGCCCTACCTGCAGGCCGAGGTCATAGAGCGCTCCGAGCTAGGCGGGCGAATCCTTCGTTTCGATGCCCCGCCTCGGCCTCTACTCGATGCCCTCGGACAAATGCCTCTTCCGCCCTACATCCATGAGAAGCCCGCCGACCCCCAGCGCTACCAGACCGTCTACGCGCGCACCGAAGGTTCCGCCGCCGCTCCTACCGCCGGCCTCCACTTCACTACGCGCCTTCTCAGCGAGCTACACGCGCAGGGCGTCGGCTGGGCCACCGTCACCCTCCACGTCGGCCTCGACACGTTCCGCCCCGTCCACGAAGAGCGCGTAGAAGATCACGCCATGCACCGCGAGTGGTACAATCTACCTGCCGAGACTGCGAGCCTCCTCACCCGAACCCGTCGCTCCGGCGGACGCGTAGCCGCTGTAGGTACCACCAGCGTGCGCGTCCTCGAAACCACTGCCCACCGTCAGGGCATCACTTCTCGCCAACGCGATACTGAAATAGAACCCACCGAGGGCTGGACCGACCTCTATCTCACCCCCGGCTCACAGTTCGGCCTGGTAGACATAATGATAACCAACTTCCACCTTCCTCAGACCACACTCCTTCTATTGGTATCCGCCTTCGCCGGTCGCGATCTGATGCTCCGCGCCTACGACGAAGCCATCAAAGAGCGCTACCGCTTCTACAGCTTCGGCGACGCGATGCTGATCCTCTAACCTACATATCCCTCGGAGCCGCTCCCATGAACCTGACCCTGTTCCTGCTGGCTACCTTTGCCTTGAACATTACGCCGGGCCCCGACATGCTCTACGTAATCGCTCGCAGCCTGGGGCAAGGCACTCGTGCCGGCGTCGTCTCCGCCCTCGGCATAGGCGTCGGCACGTTCATCCACATGGCAGCCCTTGCTATCGGCCTCTCAACGCTCCTGACCAAAGTCCCCGCGGCCTACGACGCCGTCAAGTACGTCGGTGCGGCCTACCTGGCCTATCTCGGCCTTCGTACCATCCTCTCCAAGGGCGACACGCTGGATCACACCATGAAAGTGAAAGAGCTAGCGAGCCTCCGGCGTGTATTCGGCCAGGGCATCCTGACCAACGTGTTCAACCCCAAAGTTGCCCTCTTCTTCATCGCGTTCATCCCCCAATTCACCAACCCCGACCTGGGCCCCATCGGCTGGCAAGTCCTCCTCCTCGGCATGATCTTCAACACCTCAGGCACGGCCGTAAACAGCTCTGTAGCCTTCCTCGCAGGCTCTCTGGGCGACAAACTCCGCTTCAACAAGCGCGTAGCCCGTGTCCAACGCTGGTTCACAGGCACAGTCTTCCTCGTCCTCGCCACGCGCCTCGTCTGGCCAGAATCGCGTTAGCTGTTAGCGAGCAACATACTCATAGTTAAGGGTCACTACTGTCTTGCCCGAATCAATGGTTTCAGCATGTAACCAGAGCATAGCGATTTCCTGGGTGCTCTCTAGGGTAGTACACTCCCAATCGAACTTTGCTTCTGCTATATTCGGAACATTCATCACATGCTGAGCATGATCCTCGTACCAAGCATCCTTGCCCAGCGATGCCAAATAGAATGTATAGACGGTCTTTGGGCTATCACTAGTTTGGAACTGTGTAAGTTTACCTATGTATCCTTTATCAGGCTCGAAACTTGATTTGCCAAACTCGATTTGTTCAGCATTGGCTAGGACAGGTGGGTTAGCGATACTCTCGGGACGACCATCAAAGCATGTCCCGCCAACTCCCTTTATCACCAACCGTCCACATAGGCCCAGTATTCCCAAAGCGACGGCAAGGAACACAAGCACAGCACCACAAGGGAAGCGTTTAGCTTTTGGACTTGTTTGTGATCCTTCTTGTATATCAGCATTCATTGTTCGCTGTCAGACCTTTCATTGATGATCATATTATACCGGCATTGCCTGCGGCCTGTTTGATGATCAGGACATGACGCTCGTCCGTCGTCCCTCCCCATTAGATATATGTCTCCCCAGCCATTTTGTTGTAAACTACATCATCACCCTTGCAAAGGAGATAATGCGCAATGCCGAAATTTGACGCTTCTCGCTTCTACAGATACGACGAAATCGTGGACTTCCTGTCCGCCGTAGAGAAACAGTACCCTAACCTCGTCTCAGTCTCTTCTATTGGCAAATCCCATGAGGGCCGCGACATCATGCTCGCCACTCTTACCAACAAGAAAACAGGCCCCGACACTGAAAAGCCCGCCTACTGGATCGACGCCAACATCCACGCAGGAGAGGTCACCGGGTCCACCGTCGCCCTCTACACCATCTGGAACCACACCTCCAAGTATGGCAAAGACGAGCGCGTGACCCGCCTCCTCGACGATTACGTCGTCTATATCGTCCCGCGCATCTCCGTCGACGGCTCCGAGATGTACCTGACCACGCCCCACACCCTCCGTTCCTCCACTCGCCGCTATCCCTATGCTGAGGACCGCAACGGCCTCCACCCCGACGACCTCGACGGCGACGGCCGCATTCTCCAGATGCGCATTGAAGACCCCAACGGCTCGTGGCGTGTGTCCGACAAAGATCCACGCATCATGGTCAAACGCGTAGCCGACGCGTTCGGCGGCAAGTATTACAGCCTGATCACCGAGGGCACGATCAACAACTGGGACGAGCAAGACATCACCCACGCCCCCATGCGCTACGGCCTCGACCTCAATCGCAACTTCCCCTTCGACTGGGCTCCGGAGGGTCAGCAGTGGGGTGCTGGCGATTATCCCTTCTCCGAGCCTGAAACGCGCTCTGTGGCTGCCTTCTGGTCAACCCACCGTAACATCAACGGCTTCGTTGCCTACCATACCTACTCGGGCGTCTTCCTGCGCCCCTATTCCACCCACCCCGACACCCAATTCCCAACCCACGACCTCGAAGTCTTCAAAATCATAGGCACTCGCGCCACGGAGCTAACAGGCTATCCCGCTGTCTCCGTCTTCCACAACTTCGCATACGACCCCAAAGAACCCATGCACGGTGCCATGGACGACTATGCGTACGACTACTATGGCTGGTTCGGCTACACCTGCGAGCTATGGGACGCCCCCACCGAGGCCGGCGTCGACATGAACCTCGACTGGATCAACTGGACCAAGCGCCACCCCGAAGAAGACGACATCAAAATCATGCAGTGGAACGACGAAAAGCTGGACGGCAAGGGTTTCGAGCCCTGGCGCTGGTTCGACCACCCCCAACTTGGCCGCGTCGAAATCGGCGGCTGGGACCACAAATATGTCTGGCAAAACGCCCCCGCCCAATACCTGCCCGAAATCTGCGAGAAGCAGGTCCAATTCACCATCGCCCAGGCCCTCATGTCCCCCCGCCTTGAATTTCTCAAAACCAACGTTGAGCCACATGGCGAAGGCGTCTACAAGATCAGCGCCGTAGTCGCCAACAGAGGCTTCCTCCCTACCTACACCAGTATCAAAGCCCAAGAGCGCAAAACCGTGCGCCCCATCGAGGCCACCCTCGAATTGCCCGAAGGCGCCACCCTCGTCAGCGGCAAAGCCCTCTACGACGCAGGCCAGCTCGAAGGTCGCACCAACAAAATCTACGGCGGTTGGTATGCCTCCCGCTCAATCACCGACAACCAGAAGCGCCTCGAATGGGTAGTAAGCGCCCCCGCCGGAGGCACTGCCCGCATAACAGTCCGCAGCGACCGCGCCGGCACCCTCACCACCGACCTGCCCCTTGGGGAAAAGCAAAAGAAGTCCACTCGCCGCTCCCGCCCAACGTAGCGCCTTCCCCCGACACCCCACTAACGAGGTGGGTGCCGGGGGCACCGCCCCCTGTCGCGGTATCATGGGTGTCCTCAACTCCCACTCCCCGATCTAAGCGGTGCGCCACCCCACGCATAAGGGGGTGCAGGGGTCCTCCCCTGCCGTGGTAACAGGGGTGTCCCCTGGCCTCTATCTACTTTCTTCCTCCCCTCCCTGAAGGGAGGGGCTGGGGGTGGGTCTTCCTCAACCCCGATCCAAAAGACAAACCCTATACTACACAATAAAGAAAGGCTGCTACCGATTATGGTAGCAGCCTTTCTTTATTGTCCCCATCTTACATCTTCAAGCGCGGGTCGAGCGCGTCGCGCAGCGCATCGCCCATGAAGTTGATAGAAAGCACCGTCAGCAGGATCATAATACCCGGGAAGAGTACCAGGTACCCTCGGATCTCCTCAAACGGATTGATGTTCGTGATGAACTGCATATATTCTCGCGAGCCTTCCAGCATATTCCCCCACGAGGGTATCGGGTCCTGGATGCCAAGCCCGAGGAATGACAGAGCCGACTCGGAGATGATGAAGTCGCCCACGCCCAGCGTAGCGGCCACAATGATCGGTGCGAACGAGTTCGGCAAAAGATGCTTCATGATGATGCGGCGGTTATTAGCTCCAAGCGCCCTCGTCGCCTCAACAAAGTCGAGCGACCGTAGCGACAGAATGGAACCGCGCACCAGGCGGCTCACGCCCATCCACCCGAAGATGGACAGTACGGTGATAATCGTTACCACCGACCCAAGCCCCCTCCCAAAGATCTTATCCATAACCTGCGATTGGGCGAGCATCTTGGACGCGATCAGCAATATGGGCAGCGAAGGAATTGCCAGCATCAAGTCTACAAATCTCATCAGGATCGTATCCACCCAGCCGCCATAGAAACCCGCCAGGGCTCCTACCATGCCGCCAAGCAATATTATTATGATAGTGGTGATCACACCCACGGCCAGCGAGATACGCCCCGCAGAGAACAGTCTGGTGAAGACGTCCCTACCTACGTCGTTGGTGCCTAGGACGTGGAAACCAAGGTCGCCGGTGTAGAACATCGGCTTTGTAGATGTGATGTTTCCATTGACCAGCTCGGGCAATAGAGCCTTGTTGTCTATTGTCTCGTAAGTCATGCCCGTCAACGATTGCATTATGATAGGCACGAATATACACGCCAGTACGATCGTTATCAGTGACCAGAGCCCTATGAACCCCAACCTGTGCCTGCGAAAACGCTTCCACGTTACCGCGAACTGGCTCGGTTCGGCTGGTGCCAGCCGTTCCTGAACTTGGACATCTGCTGTTGCCATTGATTTCTTCTCCTAATTGAACGGACTATTTAGCCCATTAACAAGCGTCAAATATAGACTAGCTGTACCTGATCCTCGGATCGGCAACAGCATACAACAGGTCAGCCGCTATATTGGCCGCGATGATAAGTACAACGTTGATAAGCAGGAAGCCCATCACCAGAGGTATATCCAATCCCGACACCGCCTGGAAATAGAGCCTGCCCATCCCGAAATAGTTGAACACCGTTTCTGTGATGATAGCTCCACCAAACAGAGCAGGCAGGGTAAGAGTAAGTATAGTGATCACAGGTATCAAGGCATTGCGGAGTGCGTGCTTCAGGATAACCACACGCTGCTGTAGGCCCTTGGCCCAAGCTGTGCGTACATAGTCTTGCCGCAGCACTTCCAGCATTGAGGCGCGCACATAGCGAGACAGCCCCGCCACGTTCACAAACGATAGCACCATTACAGGCAACACAAGATGATACAGGCGGCTGGCGACGTTATCGTCGCCTGTTTCACCAGGAGGTAAGAATGGCAACCACGTCAGCCCCTGGTTATACAACTGCTTGGGTACGATAGCGAATACGATGATCAGCATTAACCCCAGCCAGAATGTAGGCATCGACAGACCAACGAACGAGAATGCGGTGACAGTGTAATCCAATCTCGAATATTGCCTGATCGCTGAGATTATGCCAATCGGCAGAGCTATCAATACCGAAATCAAAGTTGATAGTCCCATCAGGATGAGCGTGTTGCCTATCCGAGCACCCATTAGATCAACGACAGGCTTGTTCAAGTCTATCTTCACCGACTTGCCCAGGTCGCCCGTGAGGATCCCGCTGCCCTTAATGCCGAAGACGTCCACGCCTATCGGCCTGGTAGTTGGATTCCCCTTGATGTCATAAGTCGTTTCGCTCGTCTTCGCGGGATCGAAGAGCCACAACATATAGTTGAGCGGATATGGTTTGTCTAGACCATAGATCGCTGTGTAGTACTTGATCAGTCCTGGGTTGACAGGCTTCCCATTGACTGCCTGCTGTTTCAGTTGGTTGACCTGGTCTTTGGGACCACCAGGCGTTAGAATCAGGATCGAGTAGATCATGAACGTGCTGAGAAATAGCACTACTATGCCTTGTAACAACCGTCTGATGATATATGTTGTCATCCTTTAGTCCCTCCGGCGCGTTTTTGGGTGCTGGCGATCAGATATTGGGTGCTCAAAATAAGAATAGGGCATTATACACTATTTACTACACGATTTGTACACGTGTGGTTCAATTTTCTCTCACACATTATGCCTCTCTTATAGTCGGTTCGATCCCCTTCTTTTGTTTAACACAATACCGCATATGCAATGGTTCACAAATATCTTGAAATACAAAAGAGCGAGGCTAACCTCGCTCTTCGTGTCTCACTCGACCGATATGTATCTGTGCTAGTCCTGGCCCAGCGCAGGGCGCTGGTACTGTTGTTGGTCCTGTGGTTCAGCGACCTGGGTCTTGTCCGGGCTAGCTGGCGTGTTCGCAGCACTGCTATTGTTCTCCGACGCTCCCAGATCTTCTCCCGTCCGCTGTTCGGTGCGTAATATACTATCCTCGTAGAGCCTACCTGGTGAGACACGAGGCCCCATCGATATTGCTGACTGTCCCTTGGTTTCTGAGCTTACAGTGGGCGGGGTCGCTTGTAGTGTGGCGACCGTCAGCCCTTGTAGACTCTGCGTTGGCTGCACTTCTCCATTGTTCGAGAAAGCCTGGAAATAGGTGCCAAATGTCGTGCTCGCATTATTGCTTGATAGCACACCGGACAAACTCGGCCACGCAGCGATCAACAATAATGCAGTAACAAGCCCGCCAGAAAGTACGCGTCCGCTGTCCGCCCTTGCGCCAAACCGGTACGCTGCGGCCAGCTTCTGTCCAACCACGTCCGCTAATCTTGTAAAGAGGCCTGCGTTCGCCAGTCTCTCTTGCCTTTCCCGATTTAAACGAATAGCCTGGATTATCCTCGGGAACACGCCCAATGGCGGCTCTTGCTTTACATACTCGGTTCGGAAGAATGACGTGAGCTGCACGTCAAGCAACGCATCTTCGTAGCTCAGGTCGCTCGATTCGTCCGCGATCACCTGCTTATCTGCGGGGCCTTTGTGCAGTATCTTGCAGGCCACTTTATTTATGAGGTTTGATTGCTTGCTTTCCATCTACTTAACACTACACCTTTAGTCGCTACCAGGTTCTATCTTTTCGCCTGTTAATATAGTTTCTCTTTCCCGTCCATCCTTAGGTCGTTTCTTGTGAGAAGCAAGGGCGTACATTCACGAATGTACGCCCTTACCTTTCTGACATTTCTGTCGTTGCTAGCCCTTACGAGGCGGGCGAAACCCGCCCCATAAGTGGATAGTCATACTCAACCCTTATTTGAATGCCCACTGATTGACATTGTAGGTCGAGGGATACTGGCTGTTGGTTTCCTTGAAGTTCTGGAGTTTGTTGCTGACGATTTCGATGTTAGCACGCTCTACCAGAGGAATGGATACCACGTCGTTAGCCAAGATCTGCTGTGCATGAGCTGAAGCGTCTGCAATTTCCTGGTCGCTGCTGGCGGCGTTGTACTGGCCGTTAGCTACATCCAGGTCGTGGTTGCAGTACTGCTGGTTGTTAGCACCGGCGAAGGTCGTTGGATTCCATTTCTGATCGCAGGTCCATGATGAGTAGTCACTGTCTGTCGAACCGATGTAAGCGAATTCCTGGAACTTCGTCTGGCCCGTTGCACGTGGGTCGGTGTTGTCACCGGCGAAGAACGTGCCTGCGGGGTAGTTCTTGGTCTGAGCGTCCACACCGATTGCCTTCAGGTCAGCTGATACCAGTGCCTGGATCTGCTGGCGAGCGGCCTGTGTCGTTGTGCCGTACTCAAAGCTGAGCTCTACACCATCTTTGTCACGCGTGCCGTCCCCGTTGCTATCGACCCAACCTGCAGCGTCGAGGAGTGCCTTGGCGCTATCGGGGTTGTAGTTGTTGTTGTCCAAGGGGTACTTGGCATAGATGTCCGGGAACCTTGTCTTGAAGTCTGGATTATCCAACGAGTGGAAGGCCAGAGGAGGCGTAACGGTGTTCATCAATCCTGCTGTACCTTGGTATACTACGTCCGAGACGCGCTGTCGGTTGATGCCCTGCATGATTGCCTGGCGAACCTTCAGGTCCTGGAACGGAAGATACTCAAAGTAGAAGTCGATGTGCTCCCATGTCGTAGCGGGTCGGCTTATGACCTGGTAGCCTGCGGCTTCGATGCCGGCCTTGTCGGCAGGCGGGTTGTTGAAGGCTTCGGAGAAGACAAGGTCGAGGTCGCCTGTCTTAACCTGTGCGATCAACTGGTTGACGTCTGTGATGAACTTGATTGTGATGTTCTTGATCAAAGGCTGATCGGTCAGGTTGTAGTTGGGGTTGGCGGTAAGGTCCATTTCCTGACCTTTGTCCCACTTCGACACAACGTACGGGCCCATGCCGATTGGAGCAGACGCGAACGGCGCTGTGCGGATGTCCGCAGGAGCGATGTTCTCAAGAGCGTGCTGAGGGTAGATGCCACCGATTTCTGAATAGGTCAGCGAGGCCGCTGGCTTGTTCGCATCGATGTAGACCTTCAGGAAGCTATAGTCTGCCTGGTTGGGGATGCTGTTGTAGTAGGCTTTCAACTGATTCAGTGAACGCCAGTTGTAGATAACCGTGTACTTGTCAGGGTTGTCTACATTTTGCAGCTTCTGGTACTCTGAACGAGATACCACTGGAGCGTCGGGGTTCATGACCAGCTTGAAGTAGAATACAGCGTCGTTCGAGGTGACTTCGGTGCCGTCTGACCACTTCACACCCTGGCGTAGCTTGTACTTCGCCATCAGGTGTCGATCGTCGCCTGTACCTACATAGGATGCACCACCATTTTCAAGCGTGGGTACGTACCATGCGAGTTCAGGGAAGACCTTCGAGTTCTCATCGCGGTATGTCAGGCTGTGGTCGAGCAAAGCAAGAATGCGGACCGTGATCGCAGCATTGTTGAATACTGTCAGGTCTTCCGGTTCTTGCGAGGAGCCGACTACCATTGAGTCCTTGCTCGTGGTCTGGCCCTTTATCGGAGCGATTGGCAGATCAGAGGCCGCTATCGGGACCTGCTTGTACTGCTGTACGCCCAGGAGGCCGAGCTCTACTTCGTAGGGAGCAGCCTTCTCAGGGTGCGTCTCGAAGCGTGCGCGCTCGAAATACTGTACGTTATAGGTCTTGCCGTCTGTGTCGGAGACTTCATCGAAAGCTTCGCTCAGAGGATAACCGAACTGCGAAAGTCCACCGTACTGATTCCAGTACTGCAGGATTATTCCGCTAACCGAGTGCTTGGTCTCGGGGAAATACAGCTTCGTGGCGCTGATGTCGCCTGGCTGATCAATGCCTACAAAAGCGGCGTCAGCTGGGTTGCGCACCTGTCCGCTTGCCGGATCAACTGATCCACGGCCTTCAACAAGTGTCGCGCCGAGGCGGCCCAAAAGCACGTCATAGGGGGCCTGATTTTCGGGGTGGGCCTCATACTTGGCGCGCTCAAACCACTGGGTGTCGTATGCTTTGCCGTTCTCAGTTGAAATCTCGCTCTGTACATCGGTCAGAGGCAAACCGTTTACATAGGTGCTGCCCTGATCGCCTGTGCCTGTTGCGGCACCCGCAGAGTTCCAAACTTCAAGGAAACGGCCTGCTACATCGTGGTCGCCGATCTTACGTGAGGTAGCCTGTGCCGATGCGTGATGGGCTCCGGCTGGAACCAACGCTAGCATCATTGCGCCTGCTACTGTTACGTATAGAGCTCCGCGGCCCCAATTACGCTTTGTTTCGTTCATTATTTCCTCCTACCTTGTTTGGTAAAACCAAAAGGTATTCTAAAGGCTTGTTTCAATGCTCACACGGAGTATTTTTGCTTGCGGCTAGTTCGGGCTTTGCGTGTGCTCGCCCTGTGGGCAATTGCCGCTTGCTGTTCAATGCTGCAACACGCTGAATAATGTGCATGTCGCAAGGGCTTGTCTGCTCCTCGTCCCTCAAAGCTGCGCAACTTTCGCTCGTGCGCCTGCGCTGTCAGCCCGGACCGCGCCCGCTTGAGGCTCCTACCACCTCCCTTCAAACAAATTGCACTGTTTCAAAGCAATATATACTTATGGTGCAATGGATATACCGGTTTGGCTATTCCAGGCACGCATACCTGGCATAGTACCACAACCTGGGCTTCTTAGCAAGGTCTCGTGCCTATTTGCACATTCTCCTGCCTTGCTAATCCCCTTTCCGGTTGTCGCAGGTTACATTTGTGGCCTGCACTACTTAACACAACAAAAGTGCCCAAATGGTTCACTTTTGCCCCCTCCGCTACCCTTTTTCGGCTGCTGCATTGTGCGCTCTACGCGTGGGTTCCGGCAAGCGATACCCTCGTAGAGTAGCCCTTACATACGCTAATGCAGTCATCAGGTCCATCCTGTGGCCCGGCGAAATATAAAGAGGCTTAGACCTCAGTTTTGTGCGGAGGGCAATCGCCAGTGTCTCTCCCGATCTGTCACGCCACTCTTTCCAGTCCCCCGGCTCAGGCCCCGGCTCTTCCCCATGTACGGCTAGCGGCGATTTTCCTACCCCGATGGTGGGCAGGTCAAGCAGCACCCCCATGTGTGTGGCGATCCCAAGTCTGCGCGGGTGCGAAATGCCCTGCCCATCGAAGAAGGCCAGGTCGGGCCAGTGCTTCAGCTTATCAAACGCCGCCAGCACAGCCGGCCCTTCCCTGAACGATAGCAGGCCCGGTACGTAAGGGAAGACAAGCGGCTTCTCGGCGCGAGCTATCTCGACCGTTTCCAGTTCAGGGTACGAGAGGATCACTACCGCACACCGGGCTACTCCCGTGGCGCTGTTGTCCACACCCGCCACAAATCTCACCTCCCCCAGATCAGGGGTCAGCGATACCTTCGACACCAGCGTGTGCTGTATTGCCCGCGCTTCTTCCGGCGTGACATCCCAGCTGTGATAATTGGTAAGCGGCCTGTGCACTACATCTACTTTACCAGTGGACGAGGGCGGAGCGCAAGGAAATGGGCGAGGGGTTAGGGGTGAGTAACGCTTGCTACGCACTAACCCCTAACCCCTCGCCCCTCGTCTATCTGGACCAGTAGTCGCTTCCCCAATCAGCCGAGCTCCAATTCACCGAGCTCCAATTCACCGAGCTCCAATTCACCGAATCCCAGTGCGTTGTCCCCCAGTCCGGTGGCATCATGCCCGTCCACAGAAGCGCGCTGGCGATAGTGCCCGTGTTTGCCGTCTGCGTGGTCCCGCCATTTATCGCGGCATAGATATCGAGGTAGCCCGCGCCCGCCTGCAAGAAGTTATACCGGGGCCACTGGAAGATGTTGCGGTTGGCCGTGGCCTTGATGCGATACTTCACCTGGTCGGGGTTGAGGTTCGGCTCGTCCTGCAATAAGAGCGCTACCGCCCCTGCCACCATCGGCGCGGCCATGGATGTGCCCGACATCCTGAAATAGTAGTTGTTGACCCTGTTGCCCGCGTGGTCTCGGTACACAACGGAGTTTGTACCTGCCAGGTCGCTGATAATGTTGGTCCCGGGCGCTACAAGGTCGGGCTTCAGGTTGCCCTCGAGGGTTGGCCCGTAAGCCGAGTACGACGGGATGGTATCGTCCCCTATGGATGCTGTTCCATGATCATCCACCGCCCCTACCGTGATAACGAACGGGTCATTGGCGGGCGGATACAAAGCAGCCAGGCCGTTGTTCCCTGCCGATACCACCACCACAATCCTGTTGAACCACAGTATCTCCAGCGCCGCATCCAGCGGGCTGAGCAGGTACGAGTTATAGAAAGAAGTGTTCAGCGACAGGTTCACTACCTTGATGTTGTACGTGTCGTGGTTGTCATATATCCACTGGATGCCCGCCACCACGTCCGACTCCAGCATTGCCCCCGTGTCGTCGCCCACCTTAACGTTCACCAGGTTTACTTTTGGCGCTATACCTATATACCCGCCGTTCGATGCATTGCCGTTGCCGCCAATAATGCCCGCCACGTGCGTGCCGTGGCCGTAACCGTCGTCCGTGTTGTTGCTGTTCTGGTTAACGTTCACCTGCGCTATAACTCTGCTGCTATGGTGTTCCCCTTGCAGGTCGCTGTGACTGGCGTTCATACCGCTATCTATTGTGGCTACCGTTACCCCCTGGCCCTGCAAATAGGGTGCTGTATTCCAAACCCGTGTCGCTCCCACCGACTGCGGATATGCGCTGATCAGGTTGCTGGTGTCTATGCATTGTCCACATCGCTGGCTCATCGTTGACGCTTCTTGCACAGGAGCATCCGGCGAGATCCAGCGTACATCAGACGACGACGCCAGCCTCTCTATGTCAACTGACGGTATCTGAGCAACAAATGCGTTGATTATGCTGAGTTCTGATACGACCTTGCCGCCCATGTCCCGGGTCATCTTTTCGGAGCCGTCGTTCTGGGCCGACTTCTGCACGATAACCCTGACGACTTCCCCAGGATTCCTGGCTGCGGTTTCCTTCAGGAAAGCATGTACCTTCCCGGCCGGATCAACCCACCGTGCAGGCGTAGGTGCTAGCGCCGGCAAAGCTAGAGCAAGGACCACGAACGCATATACGATGCGCATTGCGGTAGCGCTCTTAAGGAGTTTTGTATGGATGTTTGCCTGTAACATGGCTCTCCTTGGTCTGATCCGACCCTGGATGACTTCAAATTGGTTTCGGATCAGTCTATGCGGGTGATAACATGATACGCCGCGCAGAGGCCTCCCGGAATATCACAATGGGTGTATAAAGGGGTACTCTGAGGCTCAATAACGAATAGCCATGGCTAACACGAAAAAGGACTAAAGTACTACGACTTCAGCCCTTTCCGGTACTAACCCTCAGCTTTAGGAGCGCGTCCTAAACGCTCTTCCTGTCTTCCGCTTTATCCACGACCACAGAACGTCTGCCAACGAGTGCGCCGCCCCTCCCAGCATGAACCCAGCCGCCGCGTAAGCTATCACCACCGGGTGGGCCTCAAGCCATCCTCTTATCTGCGTCGCCACATTGACCATCGTATTGGTGGGGTCAATTGGCACCAGCGCATTTATGCCTGCCAGCACAAGAAACGTGAGCAAGCACATAACGAGGGTGAAATAGAGCACACGGAGCACCGGGCCGAATAAGACGCTGTGTGAGATCCAGCTTCGATGAGGGACGAAATGCTGGTAAGGCTTCCACATGAAGCGCAAAGCCCGCCACCTCATGTATGGGGCAGATTTCAGGTCCAGGTCCGGGCTAAAAAGCAACCCCGACACAAGATATGCCCCAAGCAGAACCATAGCGTTCGTAGGGTTAATATCCGGCAGAGTGCTGTCAAGCACCACCGGCGCAGCCACCGCTCCCGTTACAATGGTTATGAAATCGTGCGTTCGACCGCTAGGCATACTCGCCCGCCGCCAGAAACTCGTGGATGATGCGCCCTGTTGCTCCCCAGATCTCATATCCGTCGTAATCGTAGAAGTGGAGCCGGTACGTAACATTGTTGTGCGTGCGCTGCTCGGTGTGGTGTATGGATGGATCTCGCAGCACCCTCAGCGGCACTTCTATCACCTCGGCTACTTCGTTTGCGTTGGCCTGAAATACCAACCGTTCTGCGTTGGCTTCCGGCTTGAGCCTTCCCACAACGGGCGTGATGATAAAATTGCTGACCCGCGCATAGAAATTGGGCATCACGCCCAGCACCTGCACCGTCTCAGGCTCGATCCCCAACTCCTCGTTGGCCTCCCGCAATGCTGTAGCAACCAGGTCCCTATCTTCCGGCTCGTGCGCGCCGCCCGGGAACGATATCTGCCCCTTGTGATGTGCCACGTTCTCTGTGCGCTTCATCAGCACAAGATAGTCCTCTCCACCCCTCGGATAAAGCAATATCAGCACCGCTGAGTGCCGCCAGATCAACCCCGGCTCAGCGGGCGGATTCAGTTCGTCATACGGTTGTTTAGGGGTTTGTTCCAACGTCTTACGATGCTCTCTATCTTTCTGCCACTCTACCGCGCCAGGTACCCTTGCAACCACATATATCCCTGAATATCCTCGTCCGGCTGCACATTCTGCATATCGGGTGCCAACACATGGGCTCCCGAGTACACATCCAACCGCATCTCGAAGTCCTCCGGTATGGCGATGATCACCGGGTAAGAGTAAATCGGTGGGCCAAGCAAATATGCGCTCTCTCTTTCCCCTTCGAGGGGGCTGTGGAACCACATATCGTCAATATCAGCTGCCTCGTTGTCGATGTTAGCCGGCATATAGGCGTGCGCGCCCTTCATCGACACCTTCGCGCCTATATCAGTCTCGACCTCGCTCTCAGGTGCGTGCCCCATCGTGTACCCAAGCGCGCCCATGTGAAAGTTGTACGTCTGCCCCACCTCGTACCGCCGCCAATTGGCATAAAAGCGGGTATCAAAGAAACCTACAACAGCGCCGTGGCACGTGCCCGCGATTTGCCCTTCCAGGCCATTCGCCCAGGGTATGATCTCCGTTATGGTGATAGGCCACACAGGCCCGTCCTGCACTTCAGGGTACGCGCTTGCAAGCATTTTATTGGCTACCAGCACACAGGCACGCAACGGCTCTCCCTTCGAATAGAAGGCCAGTCCCTTATCAGTTGACCCCGGCCCATAGTTGAAGGTGTACGG